>CAZZVO010000360.1:0-3061 GCA_964657505.1 uncultured Mucilaginibacter sp. | reverse complement strand
TGAAAATGCCATTGTGTTGATTATGGTTTTGGGCGGATCAACCAACGCCGTTTTGCATTTAATTGCGATGGCAAAAAGTGTTGATGTGCCGTTAACGCAGGACGATTTTCAAACCATCAGTAATAAAATTCCGGTTTTGGCAGATATGAAACCAAGCGGAAAATACATGATGGACGATCTGCACAAAGTTGGCGGCGTACCGGCTGTGATGAAATATCTGCTTAAAAAAGGTTGGTTACATGGCGATTGCATGACCGTCACCGGGAAAACAATCGCCGAAAATATGGAAGAAGTACCGGAACTGAGTTTCGAAACTCAAAAGATCATTCTTCCCGCAGAAAATCCTGTTAAAACAACTGGGCACTTACAAATTTTGTACGGAAATTTAGCAGAAGGCGGAAGCGTTGCCAAGATCAGCGGAAAAGAAGGAGAACGTTTTGAAGGTCCGGCGCGTGTTTTTGATGGGGAATTTGAACTAATCCATGGCATCCAAAGTGGTCGCGTAAAAGCTGGCGATGTCGTTGTCATCAGAAATGTTGGGCCAAAAGGAGCACCAGGAATGCCGGAAATGCTAAAACCAACTTCTGCTATTTTTGGTGCAGGTTTAGGCAGTAGTGTTGCTTTAATTACCGATGGCCGTTTCAGCGGCGGAACGCATGGTTTTGTAGTTGGGCACATCACGCCAGAATCTTTTGATGGTGGTTTAATTGCTTTGGTAAAAGACGAAGATAGGATTGAAATTGATGCCGTTAGTCGCCATATCGAACTAATGGTTTCGGATGAAGAAATTGCAAACCGACGTGCAAATTGGATTCAACCTAAATTAAAAGCAACCAAAGGCGTGTTGTATAAATATGCCAAACAAGTATCAACTGCAGCCGAAGGTTGCGTTACTGATCAATAAAATATACCGATAAAAGAAGCATTACACATTTCTCTAAAAAGATAAACTGTTATGGAAATTGCACAAGAGGAAATATTAACCCTGCCCGAAACTAAAGAAACTACTTATGTTTCTGGTTCGGTAGCATTGTTGGAAGGTTTAATTGCCGAAGGCGTGGATACCATTTTTGGCTATCCCGGCGGCGCAATCATGCCAATTTATGACGCGCTTTACGATTACAAAGAAAAGCTAAACCATATTTTGGTGCGCCATGAACAAGGAGGAATCCATGCCGGACAAGGTTATGCGCGTTCATCCGGAAAAGTTGGTGTGGTGTTTGCAACCAGCGGACCCGGCGCAACAAATTTAATTACCGGATTAGCTGATGCACAGATAGATAGCACGCCTTTGGTTTGTATCACAGGTCAGGTTTTTGCACATTTATTAGGAACCGATGCTTTCCAGGAAACGGATGTGATCAACATTACTACGCCGGTTACCAAGTGGAATTATCAGGTTACGGATGCAACGGAAATTCCGGAAGTATTGGCAAAAGCTTTTCACATCGCTAAAAGCGGCCGCCCGGGACCGGTTTTGATCGACATAACAAAAAATGCGCAGATACAAAAATTTGATTTTGAAGGTTACATCAAATGCAATCATATCCGCAGTTATCGCCCAAAACCAATTGTGCGGTATGAATATATTGAACAAGCTGCCGAACTGATTAACCAGGCAAAAAAACCTTTTGTAATTTGGGGACAAGGTGTGATTTTAGGTAAAGCCGAAAAAGAGTTTGCAGCATTTATCGAAAAAACAAATATTCCTGCTGCCTGGACAATTTTAGGCGCAAGTGCAATTCCAACTGAACATGAACTGAATGTTGGGATGCTTGGAATGCACGGAAACTACGGCCCGAACGTTTTAACCAACGAATGCGATGTTTTAATTGCCATCGGAATGCGTTTTGATGACCGCGTTACCGGCCGTTTAGATAAATATGCCAAACAAGCAAAAATTATTCATTTAGATATTGATCCGGCAGAAATCGACAAAAACGTACAATCAACTGTTCCTGTTTGGGGCGATTGCAAGGAAACACTTCCTTTATTAACCAAATTATGTGATCAAAAGAAGCATACCGAATGGTTGCAATTATTTAAAAATTATCAGCAGAAAGAAGTTGAAGCGGTAATTGATGCGGAACTCAATCCCAAATCTGGTGAGTTGACGATGGGCGAAGTGATCAACCAACTTAATATTTTAACTGATGGAGAGGCAATTATTGTGAGCGATGTTGGTCAGCATCAAATGGTTGCATGTCGTTACGCCAAATTCAACAAAACACGCAGCAATGTAACCAGCGGCGGTTTGGGCACGATGGGTTTTGCATTACCAGCAGCAATCGGAGCCAAATTTGGCGCACCGGAACGTACTGTTGTTGCTGTTGCCGGAGATGGCGGCATCCAAATGACGATCCAGGAATTAGGAACGATTATGCAAAGTGGCATCGACGTAAAAATCATCATTCTAAATAATCGTTTTTTGGGGATGGTGCGCCAGTGGCAGGATATGTTTAATGACAAACGTTATTCTTTTGTAGATATACAAAGTCCTGATTTTGTAGCAGTTGCAGCAGCATATCGCATTAATGGAAAGTGTATTTCGGAACGGGAAGAACTGCAATCATCCTTAAAAGAAATGCTGGAACACAAAGGTTCTTACCTGCTGGAAGTGATGGTTACCAAAGAGAATAACGTTTTCCCGATGGTGCCGCAAGGTTGCAGTGTTAGTGAAATCAGGTTGAAATAAGGCGAAAGGTTGAGAGGTAAAAGGTTAAAAGGTTAAAAACCGAAGTAATTATGAGTACAAGTATTTTAGAAACACCTGAGAAACAGGAATATAACATCACCGTTTACACAGAAAACCAGATTGGCTTATTAAACCGGATCGCAATTATTTTTACGCGTCGGAAAATAAATATTGATAGTTTAAACACTTCGCCTTCCGAGATCGATAGCATTCACCGTTTTGATATTGTTTTAACCGAAACGGAAGATGTAGTGCGCAAGCTTTCGCGTCAGATTGAAAAGCAAGTAGAAGTTTTAAAAGTTTATTTTCATACCAACGAAGAAATAATTTGGCAGGAAATGGCTTTGTATAAAGTGCCAACAGATA
>CAZZVO010000359.1:0-3077 GCA_964657505.1 uncultured Mucilaginibacter sp. | reverse complement strand
AGCATGCTTATTTTATCACACTAAAACTTATAACAGTTTTGCGGCAACTTCTTCCCAGTTATCAACGCGTTCAAATTGGGTAATTAATTTGTTATGCGGAGAAGTAAATAGCAGCGGCCTGCCGTTAAAATCTACGAAATTACGGCTGCGGTCATCAATCATCACATCAACATTTACAATTTTTAATCCGCAGAAAATAGTGCGCTGCCACGGGATAAACGGAAAATGATCTGCCAGCCAGTCAACTTTATCCTCCAACGAATTCCGAAATTCCATGGCCGCAGAAACGATAAAAACATCGTATTTTTTATCTAATTCTTTGATCACGCGCTGGCTGTCTTTCATCACTTCCAAATCTCGGAAAAAGCCTTTTTCGTAAATATGTTTTCTAAAATCGCCGGCAATATGTTCTGGCAAAAGGTGATAAAACTCTTGCCCGTCGGCCTGTTGCTGCAAAACCTCGTTCGGATGGTCGCGTTTATAAAGTGCTTCAAACTTGGCAATTACATCTGCCATCACTTCATCCATATCTATAGCAATCCGTTGTCTTTCCATGATTATATCGTGATGTTTGCTGCAAATTGAAAAAAATAAATCAGCATTAATACAAATCGTCCGCATTTATACTGTTTTTAGCAGATGTTTTTTGTATGATCAATATTTTTCCTACTTTTGCAGCCCTCGCAACAAAAAGTTCCGGGGGATATGTTGGATACATAAAATAAAAAAATGGCAACAAAAATTAGATTACAAAGACACGGTAAAAAAGGTAAACCTTTTTATCACATCGTAGTGGCCGACGAACGCGCACCAAGAGATGGCCGTTTCATCGAGCGTTTAGGTTCTTATGACCCAAATACTAATCCCGCAACCATCAACATCAATTTTGATAAAACTTTGGAGTGGATTAACACAGGCGCACAACCAACCGATACCTGCCGTGCAATTTTAGGTTACAAAGGTGTAATGTACAAAAAACACTTGCAAGGCGGCGTTAAAAAAGGTGCTTTGACCGAAGAACAAGCCGATGCAAAATTTGCAGAATGGGCAGAGCAAAAAGAAAATAAAATCAGCGGTAAAAAAACTAACTTAGGTTCTGCAAAAGATGAGGCGCGTAAAGCTGCTTTAACTGCCGAAACCAAGAAAAATGCAGACCGCGCTGCTGCCATTGTTGCTAAAAACACGCCACCGGCAGCACCTGTTGCAGAAGCAACGGAAGAAGCTCCGGCCGAGTAATTAAAATTATTATATTTATGATGTAGCGAAGCATCTTCTACTAACAGAAGGTCTTCGCTATACTTGTTTTAACACCTTTTTTTCAATGACAACAGAAGATTGTTTCCGCTTAGGTACCGTTACCAAAACCCGTGGCTTAAAAGGTGAACTACAAGTATTTATCGCTTTTGATGAAGTTGAAAAACTGAAATTTGATAGCCTGTTTATCGAACTCTCCGGAAAATTGGTTCCTTATTTTATAACGTTGTTTAAGCTTCCGCAGAAAAACGTTGCGTATTTGCAATTAGAAGATGTGGACACGATAGAAAAAGCTGCCGTATTAGTAAAAAAAGAGGTTTTCCTGCCCAATAAGCTTAAGCCTAAAAAGAAAAAAAGCGACTTCGGCTTAAAGGACTTGCTGAATTTTATTGCTGTAGATGTTAACGAAGGCGAGTTAGGCGAAATCATCGAAATTCACGAATATCCGCAGCAGTTTATTGCAACCGTTTCTTACAAAAACCAGGAAGTGCTTTTCCCGCTAAACGAAAGTATTATTAAAAGTATTGATGTGGTAAAAGGAGTAGTTTTAGTTGATTTGCCAGAAGGTTTGTTGGATGTTTATTTGGAGTGATCTTTGATTAGACGGAAGCCAAGCTAATTTAATAATGTCCTTTAAGAGAAAAAATATTTAAAACATAAAGTTCATTTTGATCCGAAATCTTGTAAATAATCCTGTGTTCTTGATTAATTCTTCTCGACCATCTTCCAATTAAATTGTGTTTGAGTTGCTCCGGTTTTCCAATTCCTTCGTATGGATTTTCTTGTATAGCATCAATTAATTCCTGTATTTTCTTTTGAACAGCTTTATTTCCAGACGTTTTCCAATACTGCAAATCCCTTATTGCTTTTGGAGAATAAATTATTTCCATAAATCCTCGGTCCGGATTTTCACGCCTTTGCCGTTTTTTATGTCTTCTTCAGCTTGGAGAATCATTTTTACAAATTCAGGATTATAAGGGCTTTCTTCTTCCTCGAAAGTAATTTTTAGAGCATTTAAAACAGCTTTAACAGCGGTAAGTTGTTCTTCATTATCAGGATGTACAATCAATGTTCCCATAAATCAAAAATAAGATTTTTATGAATAAGGAATGCAGTTTTAGGAAGTATTTCAGTTTGACAAAAGCCTGCAAAAAGAAAGCAGATGCAGAAAAATAATTATAGCACTACTATAGAGTCCTTAAGAAAGTAACCGGCTGTTAAAACTATATTACGCCCGACACACACATTCATGGTGCTCGTTTAAATATGCGATGGAAAGTTCTTCTAACACTGTAATGTTAATATCAGAGAGTTTTTTTATGTAGATGCACGCCTTTCCCATTTTAAATTTACCTAAGCTATTTAAAAGGTGTTCTTGCTCTTCTACAGGAGAATAAATGTAGAGTGAAAATGCTGCTTTTCGAGGTGAAAATCCGATTAATGGAGCATCACCTTCATGTTCGCTGGCATACTTGTAGTGATAACTTCCAAATCCGACTATTGTAGGTCCCCACATTTGGGGTTCAGATCCTGACCATTCAGTCATCAACTTAATTAAGCGAAAACTGTCAGCCTTTTTTTATCATTATCTGCATAAGAATTTATGAAACCCGATACACTAATTGTAGTTTTAGTTGTCTTGTTTTTTGCCATAATTTGTTATACCTGCATGATAGAATCTACTAAATATAGGCAAAGTTATATTAGCAGCCAATACAAATTGCGAAGAACATTCGTTTTCAAGCTGAGACACTACCAGTTTTAACCGGCTTTTGCTTTCACCTTTGTCCTTTCTGCCTTTTACCTCAACACCTTTCACTTCA
>CAZZVO010000358.1:0-3094 GCA_964657505.1 uncultured Mucilaginibacter sp. | reverse complement strand
ACCTGCAAAAGGCTGATGCCAGCTTGCTGTTTGTCCGCGGCGTCCGTATGGACAGCATCCAAAGCATTACGGATGATTTTAAACTTTGAAACAGAATGCGGAAAAAAAATTGTAATCCAGCATCCAAAGCATTACGGATGATTTTAAACTGCAAAGAAAGATCAATAAGGAACTAGGCAAAGCAGTCGGTCATATCGCATTAAGCTGGAGCTTGCTTGATAAGGATAAGCTATCGCCGGAGATTATGGTGGAGCGGGCACAGGAATATATGCAGCTCATGGACATTAAAAATACCCAGTACGTGATTGTTCAGCACCATGACAAGCCGCACCCGCACTTGCATATCATCTATAACCGGGTTAGCGATAACGGGAAAACTATTAGCGACCAGTTTCAAAAGCAGCGCAACGCTAAAGCCACCAAAGAACTTACCTTGAAGTATGGCTACTACATCGCACAAAATAAAGAACAAGTTCACAGGGAACAGCTTAAAGGCGCAGACCGTCTAAAATATGAATTGTACGATACCATCAGCAGTGAAGTCAAGCACGCCCGAAGTTGGAAGCAGTTGGAAACCCGGCTCAAGGCAAAAGGAATCAGTATCATCTACAAGCACAAAAGCGGCAGTACCGATATCCAGGACATTAAGGGCATCAGCTTCTCCAAAGACGGCGTGCAGATGAAAGGCTCGCAGATCGACCGCGGCCTCAGTTATGGCAACATCAGTAAGCAGCTTAACTCAAACAGCCAGCAGGAAACGTTAGCCGATGCCTTCCGGCGAACGGCACGGGAAAGTTCTGAAAGAACAAGTTCTGCTACTAAACAACCTGGCGTACTGCCGCATGATGAGGAACAAAGAGTAACACCCGACTATTCTAATGTATCGTTGATTGAAGAATTAATAGGCGGTTTTGGAGGCGGAGGCGATAATGACGATGATGCTTACAAACGAAAAAAACGCAAGAATAATCAGAACGATAACCAGATGGAAAGATAATCAACGTGAAAGATACTGTACGGCTTCAATATAAACACTGCGATCAGAAGTCAAGGTAACGGAGGAATCATTAATTATCTACTTTTGAGTAGTTCGTTCTTTTCTTTTTCAGACTGGAGAAGACGTTCATAGAGCTTTCTATTATCTTCAAAGTTCAACCAACCGATCAACAGGGTTGAAGGTGCAGTGATAGTTATTAGAGCCAACCGCACCTTGATTAATACTATTATCGTTGAAAGTATTGAAGAAATTTATAACAGCCTCCTCGCTAAAGCTTTTGATAGCTTCTACAGTCACACCAAGCACACCAGCAATTTTTGTCAGTACGTCATCCTTTTGCGCAAAGAAAACTTGTCTTCCATCGGAAGAAACGGGGAGAAGCTCAACTTTTTTAAACTAAGTTTGGAAGAGTTATAAAAATTCCTGAATTTCATCACGTCAGATTTAAGAATTATTAATCCGGTTTGGTAGGGTCTTAAAAGAGACCTATCCGATCGAAACCATCATACGGCTGTAGTTAAGGCGTTTTTTACTGAAAGTACAATTCCCTCCCTCACCGCTGAAACCATCACAAAAGGTACCAAAAGCTGCTAAATCATGCGATTTAGCGGCTTTTTTCTTTTAGCTACCATATAAATCTCGCAATAAAACACATTGAAAAGTGCGTGATTCAGCGCGTGTTTGTTTTGTTAGAAAAACACGCACTGAAAGTGGCCTAAGACAATGTATTACAGCACGTCTACCAGATGGACATCTTGCTTAGAAGTAGCTTCATTCCTACATTGATGAACTTTTAGAAAATGTAAATTATGTTAGAGAAGCATTGGTTTGTTGTTCTTCCTAAAACAAATCTGAAATTACACTGGTGGTGAAATGTATATTTACTGTTGGGCATACTTTTATCAATACTTTTAAATTAATTCCAGCCACCGCCCAATGATCTGTATAAATCAGAAACTGCATTCAATTCATCACGTTTGATAGAAGCCAGATCCAGCTCACTTTGCAATACATTACTTTGTGCCGTAATCACTTCTAAATAGTTGGCCAATCCATTTTTGAACAATAGGTTTGCATTTTTGGTTGCCTGTTGTAAAGTATTTACCCGGTTTGCTGCGATGGTTTGCTGCAATTTCAGTTTATCAATGGTTACCAACGCATCAGACACTTCGCCAACGGCATTTAAAACCGTTTGCCGGAACTGTAATACTGTTTTTTCCCGGTCAACTTTAGCAACCAGGTAATTTGTTTTTAATATTCTATGGTTCAAAAGTGGTTGTACTAAACCGCCCGCAACCGTCCCAAACAAAGAAGCCGGAACATTAAACCAATTGCTGGCTTTGAAAGAATTGATACCGCCGCTTGCCGTTATTTGTAAAGCCGGATACATGTTAGCTTTGGTAATTCCAACCTGACTATTAGCAATTACCAAAGCCAATTCAGCACTTTGAACATCCGGCCGGCGACTTACAATTGCTGATGGCAAACCAGTTCCTAAACTTTCCGGGAGAATCAATTGATCAAGTGTGGCATTTCTGGAAATTCGATCTGGTAACGCACTGGTTAAAATACTTAGGGCGTTTTCCTGCAAAGTAATGTTCTTTTCAAAAACAGGAACCAAAGCTGCTGCCACTAACTTCTGTGCTTCTGCCTGTTGAACAGCCAATAACGTAACCTGACCAGCATCATATTGCAGTTTAATTATCCTGATTGTACTATCATTCAGCTTAACGTTTTTTTGTGCAATATCCAACTGCGCATCCAACATCAGTAAGTTATAATATCCTTGTGATACCGTTTCCACTAGATTTGTTTGTATAGCTTTTTTCGCTTCAGAAGTTTGCAAATAAGCGGCGAGTGCACTTTTTTGCTGATTTTTGATCTTCCCCCAGATATCGGCTTCCCAGGAAAGCGATAAATTAGCCGAGTAATCTTCAATATGTTTTGTGCCAATATTGTACTGCGCAATGCTCAGTCCGGTTAAACTATTGTTAGACGGGCGATTGGTACTTGCCGTAACATTTAAACCGATGGCTGGCAAATAGTTCCATTTTACTTGTTTAAATAATAATTGCGCTTCATCTATATTTTTTACCG
>CAZZVO010000357.1:0-3102 GCA_964657505.1 uncultured Mucilaginibacter sp. | reverse complement strand
TTTTTTATCACACCGTATTCAGAAAAAACAAAAACGCCATCAGTTAAACGTTTGGCTTTTACGAGTTTTTTAAAACTTAAATCCAAACCTTGCTTTATTTTTTCGAATATCTCCTGATCTTTTAAATCAAATTTTTCCATTGGCTAAATTCAAAATTGTATTCCAAATAAAAATATCCTTAATTTCAATATTTGCTTTATTCTTACCTTTAGCAATAATATCAATTGGTTCAATAGAATTGTCAACCACAATCCAATAATCACACAAACTTATAAATATGTTAATAAAGTTAGAAACACCTTTATAATAGCGCCGAACAATTACATCTTGAGGAATATTATGTCCACCTTCTGCAACTCTCATTTTTACCCTTTCGATAGCTAAATTTACATCATTCAACCAGAAAAACAATAAGGTAATTGAGTAACCTTTTCGCTTTGCCACTTCAATTGTTTTTTGGTAGGAAAGTGTGGTTAAAGTTGTTTCAATTGCAAAATCGATATTTTGTTCGAGCAGTTCGTTTATCCTTTCCAACATAATCCTTCCGGCCAAAAAAGAGACGGTTTCAGGTTGAAATGGAGAAAGTCCTTTTGCAATTTCATCTGCGTTTACAAATTCTTTACAACCAAGGATTTCGGGCAAAATAGTGTAAGAAGCTGTTGTTTTGCCAGCACCATTGCAACCTGAAATTATATAGAGATTTGGCAATTGGATTTATTGTAAGTTTTTAAAATTCAAATATTATTCGTGACGAATTCTTTAATCGCAAAAAACTTTTTTTACCCTTTGTATCAATGCAATAGAGCTACAACCAAAAAACTAACAATTCAACAGTTAACAGGATATGCGACTGCAAAACTATCAATACGAGTTTTTATAATCTACAATTTACGCGACATCAGTAGGAAATTACAAAGTTACAGGGGTACTACCCATCAGCCTTTTGCTCAATTCTGGAAAACGGATGGTAGCAGTTATCCAAACAATACACTGGATAATTACAGGTGCAACAATTGGCAGGTGATGCTCTAAATGTGTAGCAATGGCACCGCCTAAGTAAGCTGCCAAAAGCAAAGTGCCCAGCAAACCGGTACGCGGAATAATAAAAAGCACTATAGAAATAACTTCGACTACGCCGATCATTTGCATAATACCTAAAGTCATACCGAAATTTGCAGCACCTTTTGCCATTTCTGCACCGCCTTTTAGTTTCATAAAGGCACTGCTCAGGAATACGAATGCCAGTAAGCCGGTTAAAACCCAGCCGATAATTTTTCTTGTTTTTGTTGACATGATTTTTAAGGTTTAAATTTTAAACAAAGAAAGCAGTTATTAATAATGTTATGTTAGAAGATTGTAATTAAATGTTTAAACAACTATTTTTTAGCTGATTAAAATAGTATTTATAGAAAAATTCGTCACACCTATTTTTTCAGTTGATTAAACCGCTTAAAATAGCATAACGGATTAGTGCAGCCGTATTCCTGCTGCCGGTTTTATCAATTAAATTTTGGCGGTGCCCTTCAACAGTCCGTTTACTGGTATATAATTTATCAGCAATTTCCGTATTGGTATAACCTTCTGCAATCAAAGCTAACACTTCAATTTCGCGTTTAGAAAGTTCAATAATTGCTAATTCATCGGTAATATCAGGTTTATTAATCAACTTATCCAGCAAACGCAAAGCTATTTCCCTGCAAATGTACCGTTCGTTAGTTGTGCAAATGTGTTTTATAGCAAATACCAGTTCGGTTGCAGTAACGTTTTTTAAGATGTACCCCCACGCACCTGCTTTAAAAGCTTCGGCAATATACTTTTCATTGTCCAGCATCGATAGGATGACCACCTTTATATTGGGAAACTTTTCTTTAATCTGCGCTGTCATTTCTATTCCGTTGATCCCTGCCATATTAATATCGGCTAAAATAATATCTGCTTGCAAGCCTTCCTCCAACAAGTTTAAAGTTTGGTGGGCGTTTGTTGCTTCGGCAATCACTTGCAAATCAGTTTCCTTGTCTAAAAGAAACTTGATCCCGTTTCGCACTACATTGTGGTCTTCTGTTAGTAAAACTCGGAACATGGATTATCAATTGGATGATTAGCGCTAGGTTTTCGTCGAAAGTTTTTGCATGACAAAGAAAGCCCGTTGATTTATAAATATCTCATTTATAAAAAGCATATCAAAATTTAAATTTTTTACTGTTTCTTCATTTGCAAAAACCAAATTTTTCGAAAGTAGCTCCGGAATAATCAATGCTGTTTTTACCCTATAATTTTTATAATTGATGCAAAAAAAGCATTTAATGGTGTACATTTAACCTAACCTAATACAAAAAATATGTTCCGATTATTTTCGCTGCGAAGGCAAGCTTTGCTTTGTTTACTACTCTTTATTTTGATGGCAAAAGCATCGGCACAAAGCCAGCCGCAAGTGATCCCGCTTTGGCCAAAAGGTGCGCCGGGATTTGAAGAGCTGCGCAACATCCCCGAAGAAGCTAAAGATTACTGGGTTAAAAACATTAATAATCCATCGGTTACGGTTTATCTTCCGCCTAAAGAAAAAGCTACCGGCGCGGCGGTGATAATTTGTCCTGGCGGCGGACACCGTTTATTGGTGATTGATGCAGAAGGAACAGAACCGGCCAAGTTTTTAAATAATTTGGGTGTAGCTGCTTTTGTGTTGAAGTACCGTTTGGGAAGAGAAGAAAATTCGCCGTATAAAGTAGATGTGCAACCGAAAGAAGATGCTTACCGTGCCATGCGTTTAGTCCGCAGCCGGGCGAAGGAGTTTGGATTAGATACCAACCGCATCGGTATTTTAGGTTTTTCGGCAGGCGGAGAAGTAGCTGATATGATTGCTTTTGAACCAGGAAAAGGCAGTGCGAAAGCGTCAGACCCGATTGACCAGCTAAACGGAAAGCCAAACTTTTTGATGCTGGTTTATCCTGGCCCGCTTTACGTTCCGGATGTTGTTCCTGCTGATGCTCCGCCTGTTTTTTTAACGGCTGCCAATGACGATGCCTGCTGTTCTATAAGTATCGTGAAATTGCTGAATGCTTACCGTGCAGCAAAAGTGCCGGTAGAAATGCACTTGTTTGCGCA
>CAZZVO010000356.1:0-3107 GCA_964657505.1 uncultured Mucilaginibacter sp. | reverse complement strand
GTGATGTAAATAATATGGTTTTGCCGAGTACGAAGGGAGTTTTATAGGTGCGAGGTTTGGGGTAAGAGGTTTGAGTCGAGCGCTCACACCTGGCACCTCAAACCTCGCACCTCCAACCTAAAAAACAATGATTGGAATTATACAATATGGTGCCGGAAACATTTTCTCTTTAACGGCTGCGCTTGATCGTTTAGGAATTGAATATGGCATGATTTCGCAGGAAAGCGATTTTGGGCAATACGACCATTATATCATTCCCGGTGTTGGCCACGCTGGTGCAGCGATGTTAAAATTGGAAAGTACCGGTTTGGTTCCGGCAATCTTAAAAATCACAAAACCTGTTTTAGGAATTTGCGTTGGAATGCAATTAATCACGGCTTTTTCTGAAGAAGGAAATGCTGATCTGCTCAATATTATCCCGGTAAAAACACTTCGGTTCAAAGAAGAAGCGGGTTTAAAAGTTCCGCATACCGGCTGGAACCAGGTTCATCCAACAGAAACTAAAGACTTGTTTAAAGGCATTGATCTGAACGCTTATTTTTACTTTGTCCATTCTTATTTTATTGAACACAATAATTTATATACTTTAGCATCAACCCAATACGGCGTTCAGTTTTCGGCTGCCATCAAAAAAAATAACTTTTATGGCGTGCAGTTTCATCCTGAAAAATCCGGCATAGCTGGCGAAACACTGTTAACAAATTTTGCTCACCTTTAATGCTCAAACACAAAATGTATATTATTCCTGCCATTGATATTCTGGACAAAAAAGTGGTCCGCTTGCGCGAAGGCGATTATAAACAGGTAACCAATTACGACGTTTCGCTGGAGGAAATGATTGAAAAATATCAATCTAACGGCACGGATTTTATCCATATTATTGATTTAAACGGTGCCAAAGGCGATTTTAGCAACCAGGAATATCTGGCCAAAATAATCCATAAAACCGCGATGAAAGTGCAATACGGCGGCGGCGTGCGGAGCATCGAAAAAGTAAAAGAGTTAATTGGCGCTGGTATCCACCGTGTAATTGTTGGTACGCAAGCGATCACCAATCCAACTTTTTTGGACGAACTGAGTACTTCTTTTATCGGCCAAAAAAACCTGACGGACCATGTTGTGATTGCTATTGATGTGTTGGACGAAGTGATTAAATATTCTGGCTGGATGGAAAGTTCGCCGGTAAAATTAATGGATTATGTTGATCGCTGTTTGGCTTTAGGTTTTTTTCGTTTCCTGTGTACCGACATTAACAAAGATGGGAAATTGGGCGGTGCCGGAATCGAGCTTTATGAAAAATTATTAGATCATTCGCCTTTTATTAAGCTAATTGCTTCCGGCGGCGTAAGCTCGATGGAAGACGTTGAAAAGTTGAGCGAAATTAATGTAGAATCTTGTGTAGTTGGAAAAGCAATTTACGAAAACCGAATTTCGGTTGAGGAAATTAAGGGGTGGAATTTGAAGGCTATGGCGAGTTTGTGACCCCCCAACCCCCTGTAGGGGGAGTTGAATAGCCAAAGTATATCAAGCTGAAGAAAATTAATGGAGAAAAAAATGTTTCTTGGAGCGAATGCCAAAATATTTGAGTTTGCAAAAAAGCTGAGACATAATGACTCCTGCGGAAGTATTTTTATGGGAGAAACTAAGTGGAAACAAATTCAATGTTAAATTTAGAAGACAACATCCAGTAGGAAATTATATAGCAGATTTTTATTGCCATAAGCATAAATTAATAATAGAATTAGATGGAAGCATCCATCAATTACCGAAAGTTCAACTAAATGACCAGGAAAAACAAGCCTTTCTTGAAAGCGAAGGTCTAACCGTTTTAAGATTCACCAATCAACAAGTATTTAACAACTCAAACCAAGTTTTGGAAGAGATAAATCGCCACATTGCCTCCACTTCTATAAATTTGGAAGAGAATGACTCCCATACAAACCCTACCTCCAACATATCAGGTCTGGAAGCAAGTAGCCACCATACATACTCCCCCTCCAGGGGGCTGGGGGGTTTAGCCAAACGCATTGTTCCCTGCCTGGATGTTAAAGATGGCCGCACGGTAAAAGGTGTAAACTTTGTGGATTTGCGCGATGCCGGCGATCCGGTAGAATTGGCTTGGCAGTATTCGCAGCAAGGTGCCGATGAACTGGTTTTTCTCGATATTACCGCAACCCACGAACGGCGGAAAACCATGGTAGAACTGGTAAAAGCAGTTGCCCGGAACGTTAATATTCCATTTACGATTGGTGGCGGCATTAATGAGATTGCTGATGCTGATATTTTGTTAAATTCTGGTGCCGATAAGATTTCGATCAACTCTGCTGCCGTTCGTAACCCAAAACTGATTGATGAACTGGCAAAAGCTTTTGGTGTTCAGTTTGTGGTAATTGCGGTTGATACACGGCGCGTTGGTAATCAAAATTTAGTTCATTTAAATGGTGGAAGAATTGCAACAGAACACGAAACTTTTAAATGGATAAAAGAAGCAGAAAGTCGTGGCGCAGGAGAAATCCTGTTAACATCAATGGACCACGATGGCACGAAAGCTGGTTTTGATTGCGAGTTTTTAAAGGAAATTAATGATCAAATCAGTATTCCGCTAATTGCTTCCGGCGGAGCAGGAAACCAGCAGCATTTTGTAGACGTGTTTAAAAAAGCTGGCGTAGATGCGGCATTGGCAGCTTCGGTTTTTCATTATGGTGAGATTTTGATCCCGGATTTGAAACAGACTTTGAGAAATAATCAAATACAGGTTCGTTCCTGATTTCAACCCAAATACTTCTTTTATCAGCATAAATTATAGATGGCCATTTTGATCGAAACTCCGCGTTTATTGTTGAAAGAGATGAGCGAAGATGACGCGCAAGATTTGTTCGACTTAAATAATGATCCTGAAGTGATGCGTTATACCGGCGATCAATCTTTTCATAATATAGAAGAAGCTTCCAATTTCATTCAAAATTATCAGCACATCTACCAAAAATATGGTTACGGTCGGTTGAGTTTATTCAACAAAGAAACCAACGAATATTTGGGTTGGTGCGGTTTAAAATACTTAGATCAGAAAGACGAAACCGATTTAGGCTACCGTGTAAAAAAGCAAT
>CAZZVO010000355.1:0-3120 GCA_964657505.1 uncultured Mucilaginibacter sp. | reverse complement strand
TAATACGAAGTTGCATAAAGCCCTGTTGCACCGATGTTTAATAAGCCATGCAACAAACCGATAGCACGTTTTTTCTTCGTAGTTCCAGACCAATCCGTCATACCTGAAACTGCTGCGCCTGCTGCGCCAAACAACCCAATTGCAATTGCGGCGTCGGCGCCGGCTTTGTATTTTTCTTTCCCCAATAATTCTAACCCGTCTAAAACAAAAGCTGCAGTCCAGGAACCAACCGGAACATCGGTAATAATTGGATGGAGCGGATGGCCAAGCCAAGTTCCATGCAAAAAATTCTTGATCTTTTGTCCGGCTTCTCCTCCTGCTTTAAAAGAATTTAAAATAGCCGGTTGGATTTTATCACCTGCCGCATCCAGCCATTCCTGTTTGGCGATTGCATCCATTACATCGTCTGAACTCATTCGTTTTTCTCCTTTTATTAAGTTTGATTGTGATAAGACTTTCCAAATTTAAACTTGGAACTAAACTGTCTTTAAAAAGGAAGATGTGAAGTACAATGTTTTAAGGCGAAGCAGATATATTATTTATGAAAAGATTGAAAAGATCGGAGAGCGGAAAACATGCAGATGCTTCTTTTACGGCAATAAAATCAGTGCCCGAAAACTTCAAACTTCTCCCAAAAACCGTCTTTTGGCAAAGGCGCTAAAACATCGATTGGTTCTTTTTTCACGGGATGTATAAACTGCAAACGGCGTGCGTGCAAACAAATGCTTTTTTTCAAACTGCCGCGCGGATAACCGTATTTGTTATCGCCAACAATCGGGCAACCCAAAGTAGAAAGTTGCACGCGGATTTGATGCGGACGGCCGGTAATCGGATCAACTTCTATCAAATAATAACCATTCAATTCGCCAATTAATTGATAATTTAATTCGGCACGCTGACTTCCGGCAACTTCTTTGTTATGCGGCGTGGTTACGTTTTTCTGCTGATTTTTTACTAACCAATGCACTAAATTTCCACTCTCCGGAATTGGTTTGTTGCGTACCACTGCCCAATAAGTTTTGTGCATATCGCGACTTTTGAACATTTCGTTTACCCGTTCTAAAGCTTTGCTGGTTTTGGCAAACAAAATCACGCCGCTAACCGGCCGGTCTAAACGATGCACAACGCCTAAAAAAGCACCATTTGGTTTGTTATATTTTTGGGCGATGTAACGCTTTACTTTTTCATCCAGCGGCTCGTCGCCGGTTTCGTCAACTTGTACAATGTCTCCTGCCCTTTTATTAATGGCGATGAGGTGGTTATCTTCATACAAAATATCTTTTGGGGTGATATCGGTTGGTGTTGGAATGTATTGAGATTGACGCATGATAATTTTTTGGTGGTAAAAGAAGTATGCTTTTTGTCATGCCGAACCTTTTTTCGGTATCTCCTTAGAAAGGTTTTACTTTTCACGATAGATCCTGAATCAAGTTCAGGATGACTGAATTAATACTGCTCCTTCTCCCCCGGAAAATCTTTTGATTTTACATCTTTAATATACGCTTTCACCGCATTACTCATCTCATCGAACAAGTTTGCATATTGTCGTAAAAACCGTGGTTTAAAACCTTTGTTCATGCCCAGCATATCGTGAATTACCAGAACTTGGCCATCGCATGCACCACCTGCACCAATGCCGATGGTTGGAATGGATAGACTTTCGGTAACCTCCTGCGCTAATTTGGCCGGAATCTTTTCCAGAACAACGCCAAAACAACCTAATTCCTGCAAAGCCAAAGCGTCGGATTTCAGCTTCAACGCTTCCGTTTCTTCCTTCGCCCGAACGGTGTAAGTCCCAAATTTATAGATCGATTGCGGCGTTAAACCCAAATGGCCCATCACTGGGATTCCGGCAGCCAAAATACGCGTTACAGATTCTGCAATTTCCGTTCCGCCTTCCATTTTTACGGCGTGTGCACCGGCTTCTTTCATAATGCGGATGGCAGAATTTAAAGCTTCTTTGGAGTTTCCCTGGTACGAACCAAAAGGCAAATCAACCACAACCAAAGCTTTTTTTGCTGCGCGGACAACCGAAGAAGCATGATAAATCATCTGATCCAGCGTAATTGGCAACGTAGTTTCGTGCCCGGCCATCACGTTGGAAGCCGAATCGCCAACCAGCATCACGTCAATTCCGGCATCTTCCACAATCGTTGCCATCGAAAAATCGTACGCAGTTAGCATCGAGATCTTCTCGCCGCGCTGCTTCATTTCCTGCAAAGTATTGGTGGTAATCCGCTTAACTTCTTTATTTACAGACATTTTTAAGATCTTTTTAGCCGCTTTTTAATTTCGTAAATGTAGAATAACTGTTGGTAAAAACCTTCGGCCGGGCTTCTAAAAATCCATTAGAAAAACTACCTTTGTCCCCTGTGAAAACAGCTATTCCTTTTCCAACAATTCCTGCCTGTTACGCAAACTATTTTCCTTTAGCGGATACTTCTTTTACCTACCTTTTTTTAAGACGACATGATTAACTTCACAAAATTACCAGCCGTTTTACTTTTGGCCGACGGCACGGTTTACCACGGAAAAGCTGCCGGAAAAATCGGCACAACCGTTGGAGAAATCTGCTTTAACACCGGCATGACCGGCTACCAGGAAATTTTTACCGATCCTTCCTATTTCGGCCAGATTATGGTTACCACCAACGCGCATATTGGCAATTACGGTATACATCACGATGAAACGGAATCCGGACAAATCCAGATTTCGGGTTTAGTTTGCAAGAATTATAATATCCAATACAGCCGTAAAGAAGCTGATTTATCGATCCAGGATTACTTTCAGGAACAAAATATTGTTTCCATTTCGGATATTGACACCCGCGAATTAGTCCGCCACATTCGAGATAAAGGTGCGATGAATGCCATTATTTCTTCGGAGATTTTGGATTTGGACGAACTAAAAGCAAGGCTAAAAGAAGTACCGTCGATGGATGGACTGGAACTTTCTTCGCAGGTTTCTACCAATGAAACTTATGATATTGGCGATGAAAATTCTGCTTATCGTGTGGCCGTTTTAGATTTGGGTGTGAAGAAAAACATTTTGCGCAATTTTTCGGAGCGTGGTGTTTTTGCCCGCGTTTTTCCTTCGTACACTACGTTTGAAGAAATGCAG
>CAZZVO010000354.1:0-3187 GCA_964657505.1 uncultured Mucilaginibacter sp. | reverse complement strand
GGCCTGACGCGGTGATGACAGCAGGTGGCGCGGCATTTATCACAACAGGCACACGTGCTAACCCATCTGAAAGATTTTTTGATCTATCCCAGGGCATGACTTATTATCGTTATACTGCGCTGGCCCATGTTATTAATTTTGGTTTAGGCAAAATTGAAGAGGGAAAAGGTACCCATCTTACAATTGATCTCGAATATACTGGCGAAACTAACAACACTGGTATAAAAAACCGTACTATTTCAAATGGCAACGCAAACCAGACAGGGGACGACCAGTGGACAAGAAACTATAACCGGGCACATCCGAATGGCGTATTCAATTATCAAATTGCCACAACCATGATTGCAAACGGAGATGTGAAAGCAACTTATGCGGCAAGCAGTTATGCAGCACTACATGCTGGTTTGCAAAAAGGAAATATCGGACTAAAAGCTACAGGCGGGTTTTACAACATTTACACCGTACCGATTGACGGAACCCACTTGGTAAGCAGTGAAACATTTAGAAATATTTTTAACGGAAACCTATTTGGTGCACTTACGCTGACTTATCATTTTGGTTCTGGCAGTTTCAGCAGCCAGCATAAGAAAACGGAGACCTACCAAAACACTGGTAATGGCGATACTCCGCATAAAATTGATGAGTCTTCAAGCGAGCAAAAAACATCTTTTGGCCCGAGAGACCATGCGATTTTCACCAACAAAAAATCGAGGATCAAACCATCAACTGGATCTCAACCTTAATAACAGCAAAAATGTAAAACCCTAATTTGGTTTGAACAACTGTTAGGTTTTCACCTAAAGCAAACCTTGATCAATTCCAAAGCCTTCATTTATCAACGATAAATGAAGGCTTTTTTAATTCTGGTTTAACAGGAAAAGGAGTATAAAAACAGTAGTAAAAAAAGATAAACTTATGATATTAGTCAACTTTGTCTTCTAATAAGTATTCCCGATTAATTTGTTCAAAACGTGCCTCTAAAAGCTAAATTACTTGCGCTATAATTACTGAACTCTTTTGAGTTTTTATAACATGGAATGATGTGTGGTGCAAATTGATTGCAGTAGTTTTAGAATTGAAACTTCCGAGCGAAACCTAACTTAGATTTTGTTCAACCTATTTCCAATGCTTCTTTTATGCGGTAAAAACTATGTTTTAAATTTAAGCAATAGATTTATGTTGATAAAAGAAGTATCGGCAAGTTTAAAGTAAATCAAATATTAGCTGAAGTGGAATGGAAATTACTATGCTGTCTCTTCACATATAAATCCTTAAAAACATCTTTTCAATCTGGCGGGAACTTTTGCATTAATTCAAAACGGGAATGTTGGAAGCAATTATCGTGCTTTTGACATTCCCGTTTAAAATGGTGTTAGTAGTAAGTTTTAAGGGAATTTAACTCCGTTGTAAGCAGTCACGTTAGTGGTTGCTAAAGAAGAACCATATTGTTGATTGATGGCTTTGATAAATTGATTAGCCACAACCGCATATCCACGGGGCGTTAAATGCACGCCATCCAAAGAAAACAAACCACCACTGATATAATTAGAGCTTAAAGTTATTCCATCTACTACCAGTCCGGTTGCTTTAACGCCGTTTAAAAATGTGTACATATCGTTCACCGCAATTCCCTTTGCCGCAGCCACAGAAGTAATGGTACTGTTATACGAGTTCACATAATCTTTAGTGAGGGCAACTTCGTTAGCGTCCAAAACATACTGGTTATCTATCGGCGTGTAAGGAGTTAAGCCGTAAGGCAGCATGCCTGCAGGCGAAGCAACCAAAGTGCCAATCTTAGCAGTTGGAAAAGTTAAAACAATCAGGTCGTTTGCTGTGGCTGGCCTTGCAGCATAGGTTGTACCTGTAGCTGTAGCATCTACTTTTGCATTGATAAAAATAGCTTGTACTGTAGGGTTCGCTTTTTGTACTCCAGCCAATATTAAGCCTGTTGTTACTGTATTAAAATAAGGAATAGCTGTTACATCCGGAATGGTTGCTACCACACCTTTTTGCCCGGTAGCGGTAAGCCTGGTCATCACTAAATTATATAAGGCAGAAAAAGTAGCTTTATCCGTCAGCACATCACCTGCACCTCCGGATGTTGCATAGCCTAATGCATCGTTATTACCTAACCAGTTCGAGAAGAAAGTAAAGGGTTTTGCAGTGATAAAATCGAGGTACGTGGTAGTATGTGTGCCTTCAGCACCACTTAAAAGCCGCTCGTAGTAACCATTTAGGTTACCATAGCTGGTTAAAGTTACATGCAATAGTTTTATGCCGGGTACGCCGTAGTTGTTTAGGTCTGTCCCTGTGTATTTGGTGTACGTGGTTACATTGCCAAACCCCGGAATAGGCACAATACCTGCGATAGCAAGATTAGTGGTTACAGGTGCGGTAATAGGTGATCCGGTAGCATCAAAGCCAGTTAACTTTATATAACCGGAACCGTTTGATTGATCCTGAGAAAATAGAGGTTGTGTAAAAGTACCGCCGCCTGCTGATTGCATTTGTTTAGCAATGATAGAAGGGTACGAATTTAACTGGCCTTCCAAGTACAAACCGCCATCGGCATAACCTGCAGTTAACGAGTTCCCTACAGAGATATATCTGGAAAAATCTGCTGTGCCATGTGTAACAGCAGGTGTTTTTATTTCAGGTTTGCAGCCAACAAATCCGGCAGCAAAAAATATGTATAAGTAGAATTTAAAGTTTTTCATCTAATTAAATTATAAAGTTTTACCAATGATAAGCTAAGGATATGCCCGGGGCATAAACATTTGTTTTAAAAGTGCCAGATAGGTTTGATTCGATATTAGTCTGCGTGCGGGGCAGTAGTTTTTCAAATTCAAAAGAAACATCCAGGTCTAAATGTTTAGCTGCTTTATAACCTATACCGCCCGTAAAATAGTAGCGGTTTGCATCGGGTGCTTCCGGTGTTACATAACCGTCCATTACTGCTGTGGTAGCGTAACCGCCGCCCGCCCTTAAAAATAACTTGTCTCCGGCTAAGTATTGCGCGCCGCCCCTCAAACTAACAGCATCTTTGTAGTTTCTGGGCGAATAGGTATCTTGTAAAGCTGGTGTATTGATGGCATAATCAAAAGCCAATACCTTGTAAACATTCCAATGGACATAATTCACATCCACAGCGAGCGTCCATTTGTTAGATGGATAAAATCCAAAGCCA
>CAZZVO010000353.1:0-3193 GCA_964657505.1 uncultured Mucilaginibacter sp. | reverse complement strand
CTTTTTGAATTTTAAGTTGGATAAAATATTGCCCGGGTGCCATACCGGTATAAGTTTTAAAAGCTTTTCTAAACCAAGAGTAGCCAACCTTTAACTCATCAGCTACGTGTTCCGAAGAATAATCATGGCCAATATTTGCCCTAAAAAGCATTTTAGCTTGATTGATAACCGCTTCAAAATGTTCGTTTTTAAGGTCTTGCTCTTTGCCAATTGCATAAAGATGGCCTAAAATATGAAAAACAGAACCGGAAACAATGCTTTGGAAACCAGATTTTTCCTGCTTGGTTTTGTCAATCACTTCGTTAAACAAGTTAAAAAGCGGCTCGTTAAAACCTACTTCGATTAAGGGGTTTTCAGGTTTAAAAAAATTATTTTTAACAAGCTGATCGGCGATATTTCCCGAAAGGCCAATCCAGTACTCGTCCCAGCCGGTGTTTTTATTGGGCTTATAACGGTGCCACTCGCCCGGGAACAATAAAATAATTGATCCGCCTTTAATAATTTTTGTCCCGCTGCTTTGAGATTCAAAACAACCTTCGCCGCGGGTGATGTAAATCAACTGATATTCTTGTAAAATCCGTCCGTTTTGCCAGTTGAAATAATGGTGGGAGGGATGTGTTTTAAGTGGGTAACCGCCATTGCCTTCAATCCGCGTACAACCAGCGCAAACTACCCATAAACCCCAGTTTATTTCTTCTTCGCTTACCGGGATGTATTTATAGTAAGGGTCCATAGTTGGTGCTTCTTTTATCGGCAAAAAAATAGTGAAAGCATTTAAGCTTAACAGGATTGATTTTGATAATTGAAATTTAGGACTCAAATATAGTTGAAGTTTTGGATTAAAGGCAATTGTATTAGAAGTAGGCATGCTAAACAGCTAATATCAAATTATGCAATTGAAATATCAGTTTCTATATTTTTTGCTTCTTCAGAGCAGATAGATTTGAGCCATAGATATCACCTATCTTTTTAACCAATTATACTTTTTTCATTTAATAAGCCACAGCAGCAGTAGTAGCAACTTTAGCTGATTTTTTAAATTTTAATTATGGGGAAGGAAAACGGAACTTAAACAATATCTGCCTGATTTTTAGGCAACTGCTTGAATTGTACGATCAATTCAAAACTAACTGCAACCTTTTAGTTAACCAAATTACCAATTAACAAAACTGAAATCATGGAAATTTTTACATGTTCCTGCTTTTTAAAAAAAGCAAAGAATGTTTTTTATGCAGTTTTACTACCGATGCTTCTTTTAGCAGCAGGTTTTAATACTGTAAACGCAACAACTATAAAACCTGCCGCCGCTATTGATGTTTCCGGCCGGGTTACATCCGAAACCGGGGAAGCTTTAATTGGCGTTTCTGTAACAGAAAAAGGCACAACAAACGGCACAGCAACAGATGCTACCGGAAATTTTACGTTAAAAGTGGCCAATACCAATGCTGTTTTAGTATTTAAATACATTGGTTTTAGGAGTGTAGAAGAGCCAGTAAATTCCCGTACTGTAATTAACGTGAAATTAACTGCCGACACAAAAGCATTAAACGAAGTAGTGGTGGTAGCTTACGGTTCGCAAAGAAGATCGGAAGTTACAGGTGCCATCAACACCATCAAAGCTGATGATGTAAAAGACCAGCCCGTAACTCAGTTTACGCAAAGTATCCAGGGCAAAACACCGGGCGTACAGATTAACCAAACTACTGGGATACCAGGACAGGGGATTTCAATCCGTATCCGTGGGGCAGCTTCATTTAGCGGCAGTTCGCAACCTTTATATGTGGTTGATGGCGTTCCATTGGTGAGTGACATTAATAATTTAAACCCAACTGAGATTGAAAGTTTTACTATACTAAAAGATGCATCCTCTACCGCATTGTATGGTTCAAGGGCAGCAAATGGTGTAGTGCTCATCACCACAAAACATGCAAAAGCCGGACAAACAAGCTTAACTTTTAACGCTTTTTATGGTGTGCAAACCGTTCCGCAAAAAGGCAGGCCGGATATGATGAACGCCGAGGAATTTGCACAATACGAAAAGGATGTTTTTACCGAGCAAAGCCGTTTAAGCCAGTTGAACGGAGGTGCGCCAGTAGCTGTTCCTTCCGTGTACCAGAACCCATCACAATATGCCGGGGGAGGAACAAACTGGTATAATGTACTGCTGAGAAATGCACCTATACAAAGTTACAATTTGGCTTTATATACCGGGACTGAAAAATCTAACACGGCAGTTACAGTGGGCGCGTTAAATCAGGATGGGGTATTAATTGCTTCAAATTACAAAAGATATAGTACGCGTATCAATACAGATTATAAGTTTAACGATAAGTTGTCTTTTGGGGTGAATGTAGCACCAACTTATGAAATGCTTGCAAATGCAAATACCGATGGTAATATTTTTGGCGGAGGTATCATCCAAAATGCCATAGCCAGTTCGCCGCTTGTGCCTTATAAAAATGCCGATGGCTCTTTACCGTTAACTTCCACGGCTCCAGGTTTGTTTCCTAATCCTAACTGGTATAGGGTAGCTACCGAAACAAAAAATAATACCCAAAAAGGCAGGCTATTGTCTAATGCTTACGGAAAACTGGAAATAGTTGAAGGTTTTAATTTCCGTACAAGTTTGAATATCGATTATGTTAACGAACAGAATCAACAATGGTATCCTTCAACATCAGGTGGTTTATTCAACCCTCCGCCTATAACAGCAAATGCAAGTACTTACAGCAACATTTACTATTCCTGGTTAACAGAAAATACTTTGAATTATACACATGCTTTTACGGGCGGGCATAATTTAGATGTGTTGGTAGGTTATACTGCCCAAAAGTACCATCAGAATTATAATTCTGAGTCAGGTTATGGTTTTCCAAACGATAAGATTCCTTCTTTAGCCGCTGCCACTCAATTTAACACGCCATATTACGATATAGAAGAGTGGAGCTTAGCTTCTTTAGTTTCCCGTATCAATTACAATTACAAAAATAAATACTTGTTATCGGCTTCTTTTCGGCGCGATGGTTCTTCCCGTTTTGCACCAAATACCAAGTATGGCAATTTCCCGGCTGTTTCTGCTGGTTGGAACGTTACCGATGAATCTTTTATGTCTAAAGTCCCTGTTGTATCCAACTTAAAATTAAGGGCCGGTTATGGTTCAAACGGTAATTTTAATATTGGTAATTACGGCTAT
>CAZZVO010000352.1:0-3259 GCA_964657505.1 uncultured Mucilaginibacter sp. | reverse complement strand
GGATGAAAACCCATACAGCCACAGCTTTAGCAATATTGATGTTACCGCGAGCCGAACTATAGAGCGGCCTCAGGATTTTTTTACGTTGTTTGATTTTTCGGCCAAATGGGATGTCGTTCCATCGATGCTTACGCAAAACCACGACAAAGTGATCAAAGGTTTTATGGGATTGACGACTGCTTTTCGCAAAGATTTGTTAAAGCCAGGTGTTTTGGTTTTAGGCGAATTAAAATCGGCGGGAGAAGCACGCTACATCCACGGCGATTACGGCAAAGGCCAATGGACTTTTTATGGCGGACACGACCCGGAAGATTACCAGCACGGCATCGGCGATCCGCCGACGGATTTAAAATTGCATCCAAATTCTCCCGGTTACCGTTTGATTTTAAATAATGTTTTGTTCCCGGCTGCGAAGAAAAAGAAGCAGAAGACTTGATGCTGTTTTTATCGGTGGAAAATAGAAATTGTTAGAATTATAGCAGAAACTTGATTTGATTATTCAATTAAAAGCTCTTTCAATTTTAGAGCATAATAAATATCACCACAAACAAATTTATTAGAAAAAGAAGAAGTTCCGGTGGCTAAATAAAGAAGATAATGAAACCCGTGTCTTACGTTACCACTTGACTTTATTTTTATAACAAGAAATGATTGTCCAACATCTAAAGACTCTTTTACTTTATCTTGATCTCGTAAAGATGGATCATTTTGATATTCAACATTGTTTTTAATATCTAAATTTCTGTTTAATAAAGTTGGTAAGGCAAAAGGAGATTTGAAGGAAATTGTTTGATATCTGCCATCATCTGAGCCTTTTCCAATTGTAAGTTTTTGTCCAATAAAAATTTTAAATCCTACGTTTGAATATAAAGTATCGTTCTTAAAGGTAAGGATTGTATCTACAACTCTTTTTAAGTTTATAATATGTTTTCCAGAAGATATATTTAAAGAAAGTATAAACAGTATAAAAACTATAATAAGTTTAAATGCAGATTTCATGAATTAGTGTTTTTTTAATATGTAATTGTTAAAATTAGGAAATTTGAATCCGATATAAATATTCACTTACTTGGTTTAGTGTTTGTTATATTCTAATACAAAGTTTGAAAACAATAAAAGTAGAATTAGTTATCGAAAAAGGTTTGTGGAGAACTGTTAAATTTAATGAAAATATATTGGCAGATTCTGGTGATACTTTGGCAGAACTTGAAAACAAGTTTAAAACACTTTTACACGAATTTGAAAATATTGATCCCGAAACTGTATTATTTGAATACGCTTGTCATTAATGAAGAAAAAGCAGAAAACCTGATGCTGTTTTTATCAATATAAAATTGATGAGGTGTTACAATTACTTCTCCCTAAAAGTAATAATTATTAAAAACGATATGCTTCATTAATCTCTATTTTCAACTTGAATAAATGTACATTTGATTGAACAGGAATCTGTTGCAAAACCTCAATCAACTAAAAAATCAAATGGCATTAATCATCATCATTGGAATTATCCTTGTACTCGTGATAATCTCCCTGCGTATTGCGCAGGAATACCAACGTTCTGTCATATTCAGGCTGGGAAGGTTTGAATCGATTAGAGGTCCGGGACTTTTTTGGCTTGTTCCTTTTATCGAGCGGGAACAACGCGTTGATATCCGCACAAAAACTGTTGATCTGGAACAACAGGAAACAATTACCAAAGATAGCGTAACCATTAAAGTTAACGCTGTGCTTTGGTTTAAAATCACCAATCCGGAGAATGCGATTATTAAAGTTGCGGATTATAATAAAGCTGTTTACCAATTTTCGGTTACGGCTTTGCGTAATATAATCGGCCAACATACTTTGGATGAAGTATTGCGGGAAAGGGAGCAAATCAACGCAACGCTTCAAAAAATGGTGGATAGCGCCACAGAACCTTGGGGCATTAAAATTGAAATGGTGGAGATGAAAGATGTCGAAATCCCGGAAGCGATGCAGCGGGCAATGGCCCGTGAGGCAGAAGCCATCCGTGAAAAAAGAGCCAGAATTGTTAAAGCAGAAGCAGAACTGGAAGCATCAATCAAGCTAACACAAGGCGCGAAAGAAATGGAAGGCAGCCCAATTGCACTCGAATTGCGGCGTATGCAAATGCTATCTGAAATTGGGATTGACAATAACACCACTACGGTTATTTTGATGCCATCAGAATTTTCTAATGCTGCAAAAAGTTTCACGGAATTGGTGAGTAAGAAAAAGGCTGAGGAGTAAATATCTGTTTGAAATTATTGTCTTTTTTAAAAGAGAAATGTATCAAGTTTATAGTGCTAAAAGAAGCATTAATTTTCTGTTAGTTAAGAGATTCTTGTCTCTAACATTGAAGAAGACGGAATAGAATTTCATTTAACATCAAAACAAATATTTCCGGCGACGAAGAAACAGAAGTAGAAAACTTAATACTGTTTTTATCGGCATAAACCTGTAACTACTCGTTCAATTTTATGGAGATTTATTTAAGCGGAAGGTTTTTAACAACAACTATTTTCATAAACAATTCATTCTAAAATGAACTTATTGTAGTTTCAAACTAAAACCTATCAAACCATGAGATCAATCTGGAACGGTATAATTTCTTTCGGGCTGGTAAGTATTCCTATCAAACTGTATTCGGCGGTGCAGGAAAGTTCGCTGGATTTGGATATGCTGGATGGCCGCGACGGCTCTAACATCCATTTTAAGCGGGTAAATGCTAAAACCAATGAAGAAGTGCCTTACGAAAAGATTGTAAAAGGCTACAAACTGAACGACGAATATGTGATTTTGGATGAGCACGATTTCGAAGAAGCCAGTCCGGATAAAAGTAAAACCATCAACATTGAAAACTTTGTAAAAGCGGCCGACATCAACCCAATGCTTTTTGAAACTTCATATTATGCCGAAGCAACCAAGCAAGGACAGAAAGCGTATTTGTTGTTGCTGGAAGCGTTAAAAAAATCTAAAATGGCCGGTTTAGGTCAGTTTGTGTTGCGGCAGCGCGAGCATTTGTGTGTAATTTATGCACAAAATGAAGTGATTACAATTTCGAGGATTCGGTTTGCACATGAGGTCCGCGATAGTTCGGAGATCAATATCAACCCGGAAATCAGCATCAGCAAAAAAGAAATGGACGTTGCCATGACGCTGATTAAGCAATATACCACGGATTTCGACATCGATCAATACAAAGACACTTACACCGATGATTTGCTGAAAATTATCAAAGCTAAAGCAAAAGGCAAGCGGC
>CAZZVO010000351.1:0-3297 GCA_964657505.1 uncultured Mucilaginibacter sp. | reverse complement strand
CTAAACCGTCCTTGCGGATAACCTCTTCCCGTATTTCCGTTGGTATCCCAGCCGGTGCTCGGCAAATCAAGATAGGGCGGATGCCCAGCCAAAGTAAGCCAATCTAACATCCAAAAAGCAAGTACGTTATTTGAATTTTGGCTCAATTTAAAATACTTTCTAAAATCAAAAGTTAAAGATTGCCACTGTGTATCGCTCCCTAAAAACTGAAAGTTGGAACGGTAAATGAGGTTTGCATAAATTCCGCCTAAAGGATTGATAGGATTTGCCCGGTTATCAAACAACAAGTTATAAGTTAAGCCAGAAGATGTAGATTTGGAATTGAGGCCATACTTTTTAAAATCAGAAACACTATTGTCCAAGTTTCCAGCCTGGGTAATTTGATAATGATAATCTAAGTTGTATCCAAAACCAGTATAAAAGTTTATAAAAACCTTTCTAAGTATAGTTTGATAAAACCGGATGTAAGAATAATTGATGAGGTCACTTTCGCCTGCTGTTGTTAAGCTTCCTAAACCAAAAGTACTTTCGGGATATTTGAGGTAACGCCAGTCGCCTATAAAATTATATTTCTGTTCTTTCGACCAGATGTTGGAATTGGTATGAAATAAAAATTGCTTGTGCTGATCGTAAGTAACATTAGAAAACGCGGTGGATAGTTTTTCTTTGTTGTTTTTATCGGTGTAAAAAACGACGTTTCCAGACAAGTCTACAGCAAAACCCGTCGACAAAGTATAACCTGCAGAAGGCACAAGTGAAAAGATAAATTGTTTGGCAACGGTATCAGTTTTAATGTAGGTTTTTTTGCGAAAAGAATGCAAAACATCGATAATATCTTTTTGCGCTACAGTAGTATCTTTTAAAAATGTTTGGTTTTTAGTTGTTGATAAGTTTTTTACTTCTTGGGAATAGGTATTTGAAAATACCATCACTTGTAATATGCCGGCTAATAGGAACCTGAGATTTTTCAAAAATATTGAGTTAATGTGTTACAGTTTTGTGTTTGAAAATCGCAAAATATTATTTTCAATGGAACAATTTGAAATGGTAAAATTGTAAATTTAACAACTATACTAACGGTACAAACGTCAAAGAATAAGTAATTTTCCTTGTCACAAAATTATTTGTAATTCTTCCCCACTTAAATTGTAAAAAAGGTTTTGTGCCTGGTGTACATATTTTATATAACGTAAGTTTTCGTTATTGCGGATAAAAAGCCAAACTTCTTCATCATTATCTTTTTCTACTTTTTTAAAATCATAAAAATCATCAAAACAGTATTTACGGCCATAAATAAACCCAGATTTGATTAGTATTTCATCTGTTAATGCTATTGGTTCAATAGTTTCAAAATCCAAAAAACTTCCGTCTAAAGAATGTACACCGTTGTTTGTTATTTCGGTTACGATCAAATATTTATCCGAAACCACTATCCCCCTAACAAAATTGCCTATTCGAAGTTCTGCTTTATCAACCATAAATTACATCTTTGTAAAAGAAATTCTCGCGTAACCTTTTTCTCAGTTTTATAAATTGACTTAATTTTCATCTTTAAAAAAAGTGTCCAGCTATAAAACGGATTTACTTGGCGTTAATATTATCGTAAAGTAACACCCCGAAGTTGTTTTATTTCTGTATTTCTTGCTACAACAACCATGTTCTGGGACCGCTTCCACTACCGCAATTCCAGTTATCTACCTACGCTTCAGAATTCATCCAGATTTTGCTTATATGTTTGTTACAAACTGTACAACTTTGGAAAAAGCGGTTTATGGTTTCATCTTCATTAAACATTAATCTCATCAACCCTTCAATATAAATGACCGTTCAGTCTATCAGTTTAAACCATCAGGATATTATTCAAGTTTCCTTTTATGCGGTTATAATCACCACGTTATGGATTACTGAAGCCATGATAACTGGTAATTTCTTTAAAGCAAAATGGAAACATAGCAGGGTAAACATGATGTTTATCCTTACTGCGCTACCTATACAGCTTTTTATCACTGGCTTCGTTTTACTTATTTCTAACTGGGCAATTCATAATCATTGGGGACTGATCAGGTTTATTCCTTTTAACAATAACCCTTGGGTTTATTATATTAGTTTATTTGTGCTGCTTGATTTTTGCGAATACTGTTACCATGTGATTATGCACAAAATAGATTTTTTATGGAAGTTCCATCTGGTGCACCACAGCGATTTAACTGTTGATGTTTCTACTACACTTAGGGAACATCCGATAGAAACAATAGTGCGGACCTGCTTTTTAATGTTATGGGTATTTTTACTTGGCCCGGCAGTAGGCGTGTTAATATTGCGGCAAGTTTTCCAAACATTTTCTAATATTGTGGCGCATACAGAGTTTAGGTTACCAAAACGGGCCAATAAAATTGTAGGGTCAATATTTATTACGCCAAACTTGCACCATGTCCATCACCATTACCAATTGCCATACACCGATCGCAATTATGGAGATGTATTGAGTGTTTGGGATCGCCTATTTGGAACTTTTGGAGAGTTGGACAAAAAACATACTATTTTTGGGATCGACACACACATGGAACCCTTAACTAATAGTAGGTTTTTAAACATTATAAAAATACCTTTTCAAAAGTTAGTACGTAAAGAACCTGTTTAGCTACTTACTTAGCCTTTTTATATTTTAAAAATATAATGCTTCTTTTATCCATATAAAACTTGTGTTTTTATGACGGATAAAAGAAGCATTAGTTTTAGTACGAAAACATTTAAAGAATATCTTACAAGATTAGATATTGGATATTGATTTATTAAGGTAATTGTACTAATCAATTTTAACGAAATCTCCTTTTTTATCAAATACTAAATCTTTGCCTTTTACCTCAGCTTCAAAATAGTTATTGCCTTTTGCATCCGTAACTTTTCCAGCTTTGGTAATTTTTGCACCTTTATAATGTTGTTTTACGTAAGTGCTGATTGTACTTAGAAGGCCGTCAACTTTAATAGCTTGGACTTGTTCGATAAATTCTCCTCGAGGTGTAAATTGTACTGATAAATCTTCGCCAGATTTTCCTCCCCAATTGGCTTCATAATTTCCTTTTTCTTTTTCCCAAGTTACTTTTGCAGCCTTTGGATACTTTTGTTTTAAAGCTGATTTTACAGTTGCTGGTATGGCATCATGCTTAATGCTTTGTGCCTTTGCTGTGTTCAGCAGTAATAGCATAACCGGAATCGAAACAATTAAATGCTTTTTCATAATCTTTTTTTTCTAAAATTAATATTTGATTCTGTTCTAATGTTGTGGATAAAATTTCA
>CAZZVO010000350.1:0-3304 GCA_964657505.1 uncultured Mucilaginibacter sp. | reverse complement strand
CTACCATAAATAAAAAAGCCGTGTTTCGCATTATATAGAAGGTTATTGCTTTCTGAATCATATTCCTAGCTATTATTTTCAATAGTCTTCAGTTGTGAAAACTGTTACTTATAAATCTTTTTCAGTTCCTCCAATCCTTTCCTACCTTGTAACATAATCGCATCACGGTCTTTGGCCTCCCAATTTATATCGCTAAAAAAAGCAAATAATTTTGTACTATCATAAACCATAGAGTTCATTGATGAATGTACTTTTTCCAATATTTCTTGGAAGGTATTGCTATCTTTTGATTCTAAAGATTTGCTTATTAATTCTACACAAATAGTTAGATTTTCCAATATATTAAGAGATTTTTCTTTTCCCCAAACGTCGTTGTTATAAGGCATCGTACTATTCTTAACTAGCACTTTTGAGGTCGCAAGTGCTTCAGTTAAATGATTGAAAAAAGTTAAAATAACCTGACTAAAATCTTTTAAAAATTGTACATCTCTTATAAAAAACCTACTTGGTGTTTCTGAATAATCAATTAGAGGTTCTAACTTAATATGATTCAAAAAACTTTGATTGTTGTTTGACTTTTCAATTTGGGAAGAGTGATGCACTATTGCATTTCTAATTTCCTGAATAACTTTAATTCGTTCCCAATTGCTTCTAATAGGCTCAAAATCCATTTCTGCAATAAGAGTTAAGAATTTCTTGCACTTATCTATATCGCTTCCATATAAGTCTTTAAGTTTTACTTTAGAATAGCTTTTATTTTCATAAGCCTTGCATATTTCACGTAAATGCCTTTCGAGAAATGAAAACTGAGTAACCAATAACGAATTAAAGGTATAGGTTGGAAAGAGTGTTTCGTAACGATGAAACTCATCTGTAAAATACATATCAAAAGCGGGGTTGTCTAAATTCGTTTCCGCTTTGACTTTGTTGTAATAATCTTCTAGTTTGTCTTGTTTATCTTTTAAATTTATAGCTGTTTCCTCAATAAATTGATCTAGCTCGCGTAATTCCCACTTGATGGATTCAAATAAAAAGTAAAATACGTTTGTGCCTTTAAACATTCTTCTATCAATCATTTTTTTTATTTTCATTTTCACTTAATAAACTATAGCATTACCTAATATTACTGTCAATAATTTAAACCTATATAACTAATTTATTTAGCATTTTACTTAAAAATTCATTTGATAGGATTATCAAAACACTATTTATTAACAATATCCTAAAAACATTAGGATTAGTTTATTTTTGTGTTTACTGATTAGTTTATGAATCGACAAAAATCATTGACACGTATCGCTGAGCTTCTTGGAAGGTTTAGTAACGAGGTTAAGATATTAAATAGTGGGGGCTTGTATGATATTAATATTCATGCTGAAAACGTTTTAGTCCCTTTAATTAACGAAGTTTATAATCTTGATGTAGTTAATGCGAATTTAACAGAAGAAAAAAACTTTTCTGCCGTTGATTTAATAGATACTAAAAACAGGATTGCCTTTCAAGTTACCTCCTCTGCCGACAATGAGAAGGTAAAACACACCCTTAACCAATTTATCAAATACGAAAGGTTTAAAAATTTTGAAGTATTATTTATATATATTATTTCCGAAAAACAGTCTTCCTACACAGGAAATGGTCATGAGGAAATCATTCAAAACCAATTTACTTTTGATAAGGATGAGCATATTATAGACAATAAAGATCTGTTCAAACAGGTCAATTCTATCATGTCTCTTGATAAAATCAGGATAATTGAACAATTACTTGAAAATGAATTTACAGATGCTAAAATAGAATATAGGAAGAATAAAACCATTCAACCAGAATCGATTTTGTCAGAAAAAATCTATTCAAATGTTTTAGAATTACAATTTCCAGAAACTTTATACATAGCCAACTTAGATATTGATCGAGATGAAATAATCAAACAATCCTGGGAAACAGAATATAAATTAAAAAAAACTGCTTCAACAAGAAAGGTAGTGGGTAAGGCTATAAGCTTGATGGGCTTGCCCTATTCTAAGGACTGGCATATTTCAGAAAATCAAATTATTACTTTTAGGAATCTATACGATACAAACGAAACTTTGAATGCGTTGATTGATGCAGGAACTATTACTGTATTAAAGTCAAGTGAATACTTTTCAATTAGCGAGGATCATAAACGGGTATTTACAGGATTATTAAATTTTTGTTTAGAAGAAATGCTTTTCCATAAAGGTATTCAACATGTTTATGATGATAATATTTACCGCTTCAAACCAGTAAGGGTTATTCAAACAAGAACTGTTAAATGGAAGAAAACGAATAACGCAACAAGGACTGTTATTTTTGAAATGTTTGATAAAGACAAGGCACTAATTACAGCTTTTAGGCATTTGGCGTTTTCTCAACAACTTCATTTAATAGATGATATCTGGTTTATTTCAGTTAACCCCACTTGGAGTTTTACTATTGATGGATACAAAAAAAGTGGATTATCACAATATTTAGCCTCGGGTCTAAAGCGTTTGGAAAACAATAAAACTATCTATTATACATTTAGATTTATAGCCTATTGTCTTAACAATCAAATTTTAGAAGAACTTCCTTATCCTTATTTATTTGTAAAAGAGCCGCAATTTGAAACAGTAACAACACAATTTGACTCTAAAGTTATCCTTTCTAATGACGAGCTAGCCGTTACGGATGATGAAAATATTATAATATTAGATGAACATTAAATTACTTGAAGAACCTCTTTTGCAGTTTGGAATAGGGGAATCAGTATGTCCTAAAACAGGAATACTTAAATTTAATCCTTATGACCTAAACAGTGTCCGTCCAGATAAAATAAAAACCGGAATTATTGGCAAAAGTGATAGTATAGATATTGTTACTTTATGGCTAACCAAGTGTAAAAAATCCATCGAACCCAAAAAAAGTAAATTGCCTAATTTATTTCCCGGTTTTTGTGGATTTAATAAAGAGGAGGCGTTTAAAACCGAAATTATTTATGATGAAGGCTACATCCGTAAAATTAATAATTCAGAGTTTGAGAACATTCTAAAAAAAGAAAAAGACTATAAAGTTATAATAGAAGATTTTGTAAATCTATATGTAACAGAAATCAAATTTCTAGCAAAAAACAAAAGTCCAGATGTCATTCTTTGTGTAATTTCTGAAAAGTTTATAGAAACAATTTTAGGACAACCTATTATTAAAAATGAATTAGATGAAGAGGTGGTGGTTGAAAAAGACGAAATTTTTGACGAGGAAATATCAGCTCAGGAAAACAATTTTCGGCGACTTTTGAAGTCTAAAG
>CAZZVO010000349.1:2628-3333 GCA_964657505.1 uncultured Mucilaginibacter sp. | reverse complement strand
AGGTTGTACAACAAGGTATCACCACGACCAAACAGCAAAATAGTTTAATAGGTGCAATCGGTCTTTACACGGAAGATCCCAAAAAATACGACCAGACTTTTGTGGCCAACTATGCACAAATCAATATCATTCCTGAATTGAAACGGATTCCAGGAATTGGCTCAGCTACTATTTTTGGTGGTGTAAAAGATTATTCCATGCGCGTTTGGCTCAACCCAAACCAAATGGCTACTTATAAAACAACGCCTGCCGAAGTAATGGCTGCCATTCAGGATAAAAATCTGGAAGCCGCACCAGGAAAATTAGGTGAACGTAGCAAGGAAGTTTTTGAATATGTAATCAAATATAAAGGCAAGTTAACCAAGCCTGAGGAATATGAAAATATCGCCATTCGGGCCAATCCGGATGGTTCTGTGTTGCATTTAAAAGATGTGGCACGTGTAGAATTAGGTTCGTATTCCTACACCAGTGCAACACATTTAAATGGTAAAGATGGTGTTGCTGTCGGGATGATACAGTTGGCGGGTTCAAACGCCAACGAAATCCAGATTGCGGTAGATAAACTGATGGAAAAAGCTTCCAAAGATTTTCCGGCGGGCATCAAATACAACCAATTTTACCGCACAAAAACAGCATTGGATGAATCCATTAACCAGGTAGAACATACGTTAATTGAAGCTTTTATCCTCGTTTTCATCGTCGTGG
>CAZZVO010000349.1:0-2618 GCA_964657505.1 uncultured Mucilaginibacter sp. | reverse complement strand
CGTTTTTATTTTCTTACAGGATTTTAGATCAACTTTAATTCCGGCCATCGCCGTTCCGGTTGCCATTTTAGGCACTTTCTTTTTCATGAATCTGTTCGGCTTTTCCATCAACCTGCTTACTTTATTTGCCTTGGTTTTAGCCATCGGTATTGTGGTGGATGATGCGATTGTGGTGGTTGAAGCTGTGCACGCCAAAATGGAGCACAAACATTTGCCGGCAAAAGCAGCAACCACCGAAGCTATGCACGAAATTACCGGCGCCATTATTTCGATTACGCTGGTGATGTCGGCCGTGTTTTTACCGGTTGGTTTCATGACGGGTTCTACCGGGATTTTCTATCGGCAATTCGCTTTTACCATGTCTATCGCCATCGTCATTTCTGCAGTAAACGCCTTAACATTAAGTCCGGCATTGGCCGCTTTATTCCTGAGAAGTAATCATGCGCCAGACGGAAAAAGTACCGATAAAAGAAGCTTTAAAGATAAATTCTACGCCGGTTTCAACAGCAGTTTTAGTTCGATGACTAACAGATATGTTGGCGGCTTAAAATTCCTGATCGGCCATAAATGGATCAGTATGGCTGGTTTAGCATTAATCGTTTTAATGACTGTTTTTTTGGTAAGCACCACCAAATCTGGTTTTATCCCAACAGAAGATCAGGGTTTTGTGGCGATTTCGGTTTCCACACCTTCCGGTACTTCTTTAAACGGAACTACAGAAGTTCTTCAGCAGGCAGAAGCTAAACTGCGGGCATTACCGGCAGCACGGTTTGTTACGGCGATATCCGGCTTCAACTTGTTAACATCATCCAACAGTCCGTCATCCGCAGTAATTTTTGTTTTGTTAAAACCGAATGAAGATCGTGGCAAAGTCAAAGAAATCAATGCGATACAGGATATTATACGAGGCCAGTTAGCAAGCTTAACCGGCGGCGGTTTCTTCGTGTTCAGTTTTCCAACCGTTCCAGGTTTCAGTAATGTGGAAGCGATGGACGTGGTTTTACAGGATAAAACCGGCGGCAAGCTGGATAAATTTAGCGGTGTGGCCAATAATTTTATTGGCAAACTAATGCAAAAAAAGGAGATTGCCTACGCGTTTACTTCTTTTAAGGCAGATTATCCGCAATTGCAATTGGAGGTTAATGATGATAAAGCGAACCAATTGGGCGTAAGTGTGAAAGATATTTTGCAAACGATGCAAGCTTATTTTGGAAGCGCGCAGGCCTCAGATTTTAACCGTTTTGGTAAATATTACCGTGTGGTAGTTCAGGCGGATATTGCTGACCGGACAGATCCATCTTCCATTGATCGTGTGTTCGTTAAAAATAAAACCGGCGAAATGGTTCCGATCAACACATTAGTTACATTAACTCGTGTTTACGGTTCAGAAACGGCTTCCCGTTACAATCTGTTCAATTCGATTGAAATCAACGCTATTCCTAAACCTGGTTTCAGTTCTGGTGATGCGATCCGGGCGATACAGGAAACTGCAAAAGAAGAACTGCCTTCTGGTTTTGCTTACGAGTTTTCCGGACAAACACGGGAAGAAATTTCATCAGGCGGACAATCGGCCATCGTGTTTATGCTTTGTTTGGTATTCGTTTATTTCCTGCTGGCCGCGCAATACGAAAGTTATTTACTGCCGCTGGCGGTGATCCTTTCTATCCCGACCGGAATTTTAGGCGTGTTTGTAGCTTTGGGTTTAACCGGGATCGAGAACAATATTTACGTGCAGGTAGCCTTAATTATGTTGATCGGTTTACTGGCTAAAAACGCCATTTTGATTATCGAATTTGCGGTGCAACGCCGTAAAGCTGGTCGTGGATTAGTCGAATCGGCCATTGAAGCCGCAAGGTTGAGGTTACGGCCAATCATCATGACTTCTCTTGCTTTCGTTTTCGGTTTGTTCCCGATGAGCATCGCAACCGGTCCATCGGCACAAGGCAACCACTCGATCAGTTATGCTGCGGCAGGCGGAATGATTTCTGGTGTTGTATTGGGCTTGTTCATCATTCCTGTACTGTTTGTGATCTTCCAAGGATTGCAGGAGAGAATTACTGGCTTGCCTTTGGCCGTTTTAAACCGCGAAAATTCTCCTGCCCACCATAATCATACTACCAGTAACAAAGAATTGGAACTACAAGAAAATTAATTAAAAGCTTGTTTTGGATTTTGTTTTCCGATACTTCTTTTATCCCTATAAAATAGTGGCAGATGTGCGCTGCTATTAATCAACACCAATTTTACTGGCATAAAAGAAGTATCGTCAATATCAACAACATCATTAAAACGGGTGCATCAATTTAAACAATCAACATAATGAAACGATATATAAATTCAACCACTTTTGCTTTACTAATGGTGTTTTTAAGTGCCTGTAAAGTATCAAAAGATGTGGTTACAACCAAAGCACAACTTCCGGAAAATTTTAGGAATGCCGAAGTAAGTACTTCAGCAGATACTGCCAGTATTGCAGCTATCCAATGGAAAAACTTTTTTACAGATCTTACTTTGCAAAAGCTGATTGATAGTGCAATCACTAAAAATTACGATATGCAGATTGCGGTAAAAAATATAGATGAAGCGCAATTATTATTTAAACAAGTAAAATGGAACTA
>CAZZVO010000348.1:0-3355 GCA_964657505.1 uncultured Mucilaginibacter sp. | reverse complement strand
TTTTTAATCTAATACAAACTTTTACCCGATAAAAACAGTATCAACAAAAAAGCTGCCTTTTTACAGGCAGCTATATATTTTGTAATTCTATTCTATTCTTAAATTCCTAAAACTACTAAGCCGAACGCTCATACTGATAAGGCTTTAAATCAAGTTCCTTAGTTTTTTCGGCTGCCAAATGCAAATTATACTTGGTTTGTAAATTGGCCCAAATATCAGCAGTTCCGCCAAAAACTTTTGCAATCCTGAAAGCCATTTCGGGCGTAATATCCGATTTTTGATGTACAATATTATTTAAACTTTGGCGCGAAATGCCCAGCAGTTTCGCTGTTTCTGTGATGCTTAGTTCGTTAGCTGTAATTACTTCTTCGCGTAATATTTCACCAGGATGTATTTGTCTCATCGTTGTGTTTACTAATGATAATCAATATAATCAAGATCATAAGCGTGTTGCCCATCAAAACGAAATATAATCCGGTAATTCTTGTTTACCTTGATGCTCCAGAAATCTTTTAAATCACCCGAAAGCTTATGAATATTCCAATTTTGAAAAGCTCCAAAATCTTCAGGTATCTGTTGAGCAGAATCAATAATGACTAACATTCTTTCGATGCGGCTAATCTGATCAGCAGGAAGCTTACTTGCATTTTCCTGCTCCCATAATAGCTTTAACCCTTTATGCCTGAAGCTTTGAATCATTTTATACTTCTCATGTAAAGCTACACTTGTCAATTAACAATTCCAAATCTGATTAGAACGCTTTTGTTGAAAAACTTTTGAATTTCAAATTGCTCAATTCTTTATAAACTTTATCCCATCACCAGTTCTCGAAAAGTCAAATCGTACCGAGAAGATTTTTTCCTAACCCAGAAAACGTACCTTTGCAAAATTATTTTCGTGAAAACAACTATTCAACTATTTCATTTTCAACGACAATAACAACATGAATTAATATTATGAAAAAAATTGTCGATTACCGGAAATTGTTGGAAGTAAACCATGATGCCGAGTTGCAGGAGCTAAAAACGGTTTACAGAAGTTTGATGAAAGCCTGGCACCCGGACAAATTTCAGGACAACCACGAAGAAAAGCTGGCTGCAGAAGAAAAAAGTAAAACCATTATCGAAGCTTATCACTTTTTGGTTAGCATTGCGCCAGAAACCCGCCAACAAACCCTTAGCGACTATACGCTAACCACTACGACTTCGGCTTTGACGGATTTTGAGTATAAATCGCAGGTGCTAACGGTCAGTTTTTTTGATGGCAGCACTTATGAATATTTCGACGTTCCCAAAGCTGTTTACATCAAATTGGTGAATGCCGATTCGCCCGGTAGGTTTGCCAGAAGGCATATTTTTAACAATTATGTTTACAGAAGTACCAGTAAACTGGTGGCAACTGCCTGATACAATCTGAAAGACTTTCTAAATCTAAGCTGTCTATATTTGAACGCGTAATAGCTTCATCAATGGCAGATCAAACAAAAACTAATTTTTATTCCGGCACCAGCGGCGTGGTGCTTCCGGTGCCTAACAAGTTGTCGTTTCCACCGGAATTTCAAGACAAAAGCAGGCTGACTTATTATGCTTCGCTGTTTAATAGTGTCGAAATTAACAGCTCGTTTTATAAAATCCCAATGCCTTCCACTGTTCAGAAATGGGCAGAGAGCGTTCCGCAAAATTTCCGGTTTACTTTTAAACTTTGGAAAGGCATCACCCACAACAAGTCGCTTGATTTTAAGGTGGAAGATGTAAACCAATTTATGCAAGTGATTGCCAATGTTGGAAATAAAAAAGGATGTTTATTGGTTCAGTTTCCGCCAAGTTTGAAAATTGCAAGTTTGCATCAATTGGAAAAATTAATGCTTGCTATACAAAATGTCGATCCAGAGAAAAATTGGAAAACAGCTTTTGAATTTCGAGACAAGTCTTGGTATTGTGAACAAACTGATGATCTTTTAAGCAGCTACGATATGGGCATGGTTTTGCATGATAAATCTGCTGCTACTTCGCCTTTGTTAGAACCGGCAACGGCGTTTGTGTATTTGCGTTTTCATGGTCCCGGCGGTAATTACAGAGGAAGTTATGACGATGATTTTTTGTATGAATATGCCCAGTACATTAAATACTGGCAAAGTGAAGGGAAATCTGTTTATCTTTATTTTAACAATACGATGGGAGATGCTACCAAAAATTTGAAGAGCTTAAACGATTTTGTGAGTTCATCTTAATAGTAAAATCAGTATTAGTTTTTGAAAAGTATAAGGTTGCTATGTTGGTTTTTAGGTGATAAAAGAAGCATCAGAAAAAAGCTTATATGGTTTGAACCACGCAATTGATTAAAACCGCTATTCTAAGCAGAAAACCTCATGCTAAAACTTAAATCCAAGAAATCGATTTAAAAGTCACTACTTGAGCCACCACCGCCAAAACTGCCTCCACCGAAACGATCGGTGCTGTTAACAGGAGTAGGAGACGTGTGGGATGCTACGCCCGAAACAATCAGGGATTCTAAATGAATATTGTTCGCCCAATGTTTGCCGTTTCTTTCCGCATAGGTAAACCCGTTTTTTGGTGTTTTAAGATATTTGATCGCCCAAAATACCACCAAAAGTAATACTGTCCCGGCAATAACTAAAGCGTATTCAGTTGGTAAAAGGTGATAATAGGTTCTAAACGTATAAACTGAAGCGGCCACCAATAGCAATCCTAAACGTAGTAGTAGTAAACTTTTCTTTTTAATACCTAAACCGACGTATAGAAACGGCAAAAGCATTGTCCACATCCAAAAGAACCAGCCAAGAGGCAAAGGCGTATTATCTTCCTGCGGTAAATGATGTAACTGGTTGCCTAACTTTTGCACTACAAAATAATTTCCGGCAGCATAAAGCATCAAAAGGCTTACAATTTGGGCAGAAAACAAGCAGTTTTGATAGTTAATACTCCTGTAATCTTTTTTTATCCGGATAGAAACATTAAAAATGAAGTAGGAAACGATCATGATTACAAATGGCATAGTGGCCGTACCGAAACTTCCAATTTTGCTCCATATAAAAAATACTAAAGCAAGTAAGGAAAGGCAGGCTGCCACGCTCATCAAAGCATCTGCAAAGCGAATGGTAAAATATAAGCTAAGCAGCAGTATAAAGGCCGAAACAAGCAGGTTTTTATGATCACCATAAGGCACGGCCCAGGCGAAACCTCCCGTAAGTAGTGCAGCCGTTAGCCAAAGCAGGGAATCATCCAAACCCGAACGAAAAAGTTTGTTGCTTTTGGTAAAAAACTCAAGTGCAACATAAGTGCATAAACCTAAAAATATTGGCCAAATAGGATGTTCTATAATATGGGTTTCACTA
>CAZZVO010000347.1:0-3383 GCA_964657505.1 uncultured Mucilaginibacter sp. | reverse complement strand
TCTACAAAACAAGTAGCACCGTCTTGCAACATGCGTTGCATGGTTTGTGTCCATCGCACCGCACCGGTTAACTGTTTGTTTAGGTTGATTTTTATCGTATCGGGATCTGTAGTTGGTTGTGCGTTTACGTTTTGATAAACCGGACAAACAGGCACTTTGATAACTGTATTTAAAATAGCTGCTTCCAATTCTAACCGCGCCAATTCCATTAACGGTGAATGGAACGCGCCGCCAACGTTTAATTGGACAACCCGTTTGGCACCGGCAGCTTTTAGTTTTTCGCTTGCTTCTTTTACCCCTTCAATTGTTCCGGAGATAACTAATTGTCCGGGGCAATTGTAATTGGCTGGAACTACCACGCGGGTTACCTGGCGGCAAATATCTTCCACCGTAAAATCATCCAAACCTAAAACTGCCGCCATGGTTGAAGGTTGTATTTCGCAAGCATGCTGCATGGCATTTGCACGGGCAGCAACCAGCCGAAGCCCGTCTTCAAAAGTGATGGCACCGGCAGCAACCAGAGCAGAGAACTCGCCCAGAGAATGTCCGGCAACCATTTCCGGCTTAAAAGATTTGCCTAAAGTTTTGGCCAGGATAACCGAATGCAGAAATATGGCCGGTTGTGTTACGCGTGTTTGTTTTAAATCTTCGTCCGTGCCGTGGAACATTACATCCGTAATCCGGAAACCTAAAATCTGGTTAGCATTTTCAAATAATTCCCTGGCATCTTCGTGCTTTTCGTATAAACCAGTTGCCATTCCGGTAAATTGCGCGCCTTGTCCGGGAAATAAATATGCTTTCATCGTTTAATAAAACTGTTTTAAAATTTAGATTAATTTGGAAGAAATCAACTGTAAAAACTCCATACGTGTTTTTTCCTGGAGGAATGCGCCCGTAAAAGCAGAAGTGGTGGTAACCGAATTTTGCTTTTGGATGCCACGCATGCTCATGCACAAATGCCTGCACTCGATCACGACGCCAACGCCAACCGGTTTTAAAGTTTCCTGGATACAATCGCGGATTTCGTTAGTTAAACGTTCCTGCACTTGCAATCTTCGCGCAAAAGCATCAACCACACGCGGAATTTTACTCAAGCCAACAATATGCCCGTTTGGAATATAAGCGATATGCGCCTTGCCAAAAAATGGCAGCATGTGGTGCTCGCACATCGAGTAAACCTCAATATCTTTTACCACAACCATCTGGCTGTATTCTTCTTTAAACATGGCCGATTTTAAAATGTCCACCGGGTTTAAATCGTAGCCGTGCGTTAAATAAGTTAGAGATTTAGCCACACGTTCGGGCGTTTTTAACAAGCCTTCCCGCTGCGGGTTTTCGCCAAGCTGACTTAAAATATCCTGGTAATGGCCAGCAATTTTACTGATCATTTCCGGGTTGTAGCGGTCTATTTTAACATAGCCATCCTGCTCATCAATATTATGGCTGTGGTTTTCGTTGCTCATTTATATGCTGATGCTTCTTTTATCCACCAAAATATTCGGCAGAGTTATTTTCTGTTTCGTACAATTTCACCGAATGTAAAAAAACGCCAGCGTGGTTTTCAATGGGTTTTTTAAGCTGATTGAAAATCTCGATTGTCAATAATTCTGTCGAAGCCATTTTTCCTTGCATAAAATCTACATCCAGGTTGATGTTTTTATGGTCCAGCTTCTCGATCACATAATTATTGATGATCACTTTCAAATCCTTCAAGTCCATCAAATAACCTGTTTCCTGGGTCACTTCACCTTTAATCGTTACAAACAAATTGTAATTATGTCCATGCCAATTGGGGTTGGCGCACTTGCCAAACATTTCCTGGTTTTGCTCGGCACTCCACTCTTCGCGGTACATCCGGTGCGCCGCGTTAAAGTGTTCTTTCCGTGTAATATAAATCATCATAAACCTAAATTGCTGCAAATATATCAAAACAAAAGAAGCCAGCTATTTTTAACTTTACCTTTGATACTTGCTTATGGATATCCTTTTAGTAGCGGCAACGCAACCCGAAATACAGCCTTTGCTGGACGAATTTGGCGACGATAAACCGTTCGATGTACTCATCACCGGCGTTGGCATGGTGGCAACCGCTTTTGCTTTAGGCGAGTTGTTTGCTCAGAAAAAATACGGTTTGGCCATTAACCTGGGCATCGCCGGCAGTTTTGACCGCTCTATTGTTTTGGGCGAAGTTGTGGAAATTGTGGAAGATGTTTTAGCTGAATTTGGTGCCGAAGACGGACTTAAATTCGTACCGATTGAAGATTTAGGTTTTGGGGAAAGCCGCTTCATCAACAAAAACCCGATGCTTCTTTTACCACTTAAAAAAGTGCGCGCCATTACGGTGAATACTGTTCATGGAGAAGAACAATCCATCCAAAAAGTAACCGAAAGCATAAACCCGCAACTGGAAAGTATGGAAGGCGCGGCCTTTTTTTATGCCTGTAAAAACAGTATGGTGCCGGCGTTGCAAATTAGATCAATTTCTAATTACGTTGAAAAACGAAACCGCGAAAGCTGGAAAATCGGACTGGCCATTAAAAACCTGAATGATTTTGCAATCGAGTTTTTGAAAAAGATTTGAGTTGCAGATTATACTTTTTTTGAATCAGCAGGAATTAAAACTCCAGTTCCAGCAAAACCGGACAATGATCTGAATGCTTAGCTTCCGGCAAAATAGCAGCACGTTTTAAAAACGGTTTCAACTCTTGCGTAACCAGATTATAATCGATCCGCCAGCCTAAATTTTTACCGCGCGAACCAGCTCGAAAACTCCACCAGGTATAATTATGCGGTTCTTTGTTGAAGTGCCGGAACGTATCCACAAAACCAGATTCCAACAGTTTTTCCATCCACTCGCGCTCCTCCGGCAAAAAACCAGAACTGTTTGCGTTTGATTTTGGGTTGTGGATATCAATCGGTTTATGGCAAATATTATAATCGCCGCATACCACCAACTTTGGGAAAGCCCATTGGAGTTTGTGCAGATAATCGCCAAATTCATCCAGAAAACGAAATTTAAAAGCCTGCCGTTCCACACCAGACGAACCAGAAGGAAAGTAAACGCTCATCACCGAAAGATCTTCAAAATCAACACGCAGGCAACGGCCTTCAAAATCAAAATCCGGGATGCCGCAGCCATATTCTACATGCAACGGTTTTTGCTTGGTAAAAACAGCAGTGCCGCTGTAGCCTTTTTTCTGCGCAGGAAACCAAAAATGATGATAGCCCATTTGCTCCAGTAAAAACAGTTCGCTTTGCAAAACATCCGGCGAAGCTTTTATTTCCTGCAAACAAACTACATCAGCATCGGTAGCTTGCAACCAGGCCAACCAGTTTTTGCTTATGGCCGAACGGATTCCGTTAACGTTGTAGGTGATGATTTT
>CAZZVO010000346.1:0-3406 GCA_964657505.1 uncultured Mucilaginibacter sp. | reverse complement strand
TTTGCTTGTAATGCAGTTGCGCTTCGTACGTCATGTGCTGCCATTTGCAGCCGCCGCAATCACCAAAATGCTGACAAAAAGGTTCAGTCCGTAAATCCGATGCTGTTTTTAAGGCACTAATTTTGGCTTCGCCAAAGTTTTTTTTCTTGCGGAAGATCTCAATATCAGCAACATCTCCCGGAACCGCTTTCTCCACAAAAACCACCATTTCGCCAGCGCGGCCAACGCCTTTTCCTTCTTCAGCAATATCAAAAATAGCAATATCTTGTACAATGGTTTTACTGCGGACTGATGATCTCATAAGTCGCAAATTTAGGGCAATTTTTAGGTTTAGGAAATGGCGGGGTTGATGATTTTTAGGTGGTAAAAGAAGCCTCACCCTAAATCCCTCTCCAATAGAGAGGGACTTGAAAAATTTGTGTAGCTTACTCCCTCTCTTTTTGGAGAGGGCTGGGATGAGGCTCTACTTCAAAGCCGCTTTAACCAAATAAGGCAAAATCTCTTTTTGGAAACTCACAAAATTCTTGCGCACATCAGCATCACTAACCGAAGTAAAAGCAAAGCTAAAAACAATGCTTTTGCTGGATTTGATGAGAAAACGCAGCCTCGCCGGAAAAGTATCATTGATATGCAGTTCGCTTACGCCTGTAAAAGATTTGTACAACAGTTCTTCCAGTTCGTTAGATAGTTTCTTCAAAAAATCCTGCGCATTGGCCGATTCGCGGATAAAATCCCAACCTATAAATTCGTTGCAAATGGTGTACGAAAGTCGGCTGGTTTTCATGATGAGGTTGGTTAAATGCTTTTCCTCATCCATATCCGAAGCACTGTTTTGGATCAAATCATCCACACTTATGCGGATATAATCCATCAGCAAAACCTGTAAAATGGCTTCTTTGCTGTCGAAATATTTGTAAATAGTCGCTTTTGCAACTTTAGCTTTTTTGGCAATTTCGTTAACGCTGGTTTTATGGTAACCAAATTTACGGTAAAGCTCGCGCGCAGCCTGTTTGATGCTTTCGGTCGTTCTATCCAGCTCCATTTCAGTTCGTTACAAAAATCTGGTTGATGCTCACATTAACGGAGTACGACCTTAAATAGCGTGTTGCAGGTGCTTTAACCGGCGAACCATCATCCAAAGAAAACTTAGAGCCACTGCAAGGATCAGTTGCGGTTAAAGTCGGGCTGTCGAGCGTAATGGCACAACGGTTTTCGGGAAGATAACTGCTGCAACGGTCGAAAGCAACGTAACCGCTAACCGGACTGTGGTAAATAATCAGGCCGCAAACACCATAACCATCAACCGTTACGGCGCCGCCAATTACAGAAAGACGGCTTAGCCGTGGATCAGAAAGCGGCGCACTAAAATTCACTTGCACATAAGGAATTGTACCTACATTTGTTTTTCCGCAAGAAAGAAAAAACAGGGATAAAAGAAGTATTGGGGATAATTTGCGGATCAACTGATTTCGGTTTGAAACTGGTTTAAGAAACGGACATCATTCTCGGAGAATAAACGTAAATCTTTGATCTGATATTTCAAATTGGTGATTCTTTCTATGCCCATTCCAAAAGCAAAACCGGTATATTTTTCTGAGTCAATACCGCAGTTTTCCAGCACGTTTGGGTCGACCATACCACAACCCAAAATTTCTACCCAACCGCTGTATTTACACATCTGGCAACCTGCACCTTTGCAAATGCTGCAGGATACGTCCATTTCCGCAGAAGGTTCTGTAAAAGGAAAATAGGAGGGACGAAAACGCACTTTAGTGTCTTTATCATACAGTTCCTGCACAAAGTGATACAGCGTTTGCTTTAAATCGGCAAAAGAAACATTTTCATCCACATACAATCCTTCCACCTGATGGAAAAAGCAATGGGCACGGGCAGAAATCGCTTCATTTCGGTAAACACGGCCCGGCATAATGGCACGGAAAGGCGGTTTTCCAGATTCCATCATCCGCACTTGTACGGAAGATGTGTGTGTGCGCAGGGCAATATCACCAGCTTCATTAGCCTCACCCTGGCCCTCTCCGGGGGAGAGGGAGTTAGCTGCACTTGCGCCGCTTAAGTCCATCTCCCCCGGAGAGGGATTTAGGGTGAGGCTTGAGCTGCTTTTGCTGATAAAAAAAGTATCCTGCATATCTCTTGCCGGGTGCTCTTTTGGAAAGTTTAAGGCGGAGAAATTATGCCAGTCGTCTTCAATTTCAGGTCCTTCGGCCACTATAAAACCTAAGCGTTTAAAAATACCGATGATTTCATTTCGAACTAAAGAAAGCGGGTGGCGCGAACCTAAAGCAAAACCTTCGCCAGGCAAAGTCAGGTCTTCTTTTAAAGTTGCTTTTTCCGGTTGGATGTCTGATTGTTCTTTCAGGCTTTGGTATTTTGCTTCGGCCAAGGTTTTAAACTCATTTAAAACTTTGCCCATTGTGCGTTTTTCTTCTGCACTTACGGTTTTAAATTGATCGAAAAGGTCTTTGATCAAACCTTTTGTACCTAAAAAACGGATACGAAAAGCTTCCAGTGCGGCAGCATCTGCAGGATGAAAATTATTGATTTCGGTTGTATATTGATTGATTTGTTCTTGCATGAGAAATTACGATACGATTGCCAGTATCAACCACAAAAATAAGGGTTATAAACGTAATTGCGGTCGTTTTACAGGTTTGCGTATTTTTAATTTGATAGTTAATGCAAAAAGCTATTCTAAATTGTTTTAAACAAAAAGCGGGATGCTTCTTTTACCGTATAAAATCTATTATAGAATGGAGATCAGTTTTAGTTAAAAGGGTTTTTAGATTGAATTTTGTTTAGCCGTTGGCTTGGCCTTGTAAAATTTCTGTTTATTTACCGCGTTAAAATTGTTTCAGACCAAACTTTTGATTATCCGGTACATCTAATTGTTTTTCTGTTCCATGTTAAAAAGTTTACTGTTTTTTTGCTTAGTACTGTTTCCGTTGCTTTTGCTTGCCCAACAACACGAGGTGAGCGGCGTGGTTACAGATGCAGCAGGAAGACGGCTGCCTTTTACAACTGTTTTTGCAGAACATACTACCTTGGGTACGCTTGCCAACGAACGCGGCTTTTATAATTTAAGGTTGGACGACGGCCCGAACACGCTTACCTACCGTTTAACAGGGCAAAAGCAAAAGTCTGTACAAGTCAATTTAAAGCAGGATACAATAGTAAACATCACACTTGGGCCGGAAACTTTCCTGGTAAAAGAAGCATCAGTTGCTGATAAAGACCCGGCTTATTCCATCATCAAAAAAGCCATTGCACGGCGGCATTTTTACAAGAAACAGGTGGATAGTTACTCTTGCAATGTGTATTTAAAGGGTGTTCAAAAATTGATCAGCGGGCCGAGTCGCTATATGCATGATAATGTAATCAAGGCACTCAG
>CAZZVO010000345.1:0-3413 GCA_964657505.1 uncultured Mucilaginibacter sp. | reverse complement strand
CTTTTGTAAACTTCATAGTTGCCGCATAATTTTTGCTCTTCCAAATAACGGTCGGCAATTTCATGAAAATAAACTTTCGTTTCCTCAATAGGCTTCAGGCCGACTTTTACCTCTTTTGCAGATACCTTGCCCTTGGTTTCCATTTCCAGCGCCATATTGTTGGCTTTGGCTAATTCGCTCAACAGGAAATTGTTTAGCCGTACCGCATTAGGATGTGATTTTTTAACACGTTGGGATTTTGCATCCCACTGGCTTAAACTGTCCAGCTTTTGCCCTGTTAGAATGTACTCTTGTTTACGATTGATCGTAATACAAATTGAAATTGGAAATGTGCCGTCCTTTGAGGCTCTCTTTCTGATGTAAACCCTTACGGTTGCCATGATGATGAATGTGTTTTAAAAAAACCCGTCTTTATCTTTCAATAAAGCTACTTGGTTTTGGTCATACAATGTTCATACAATGGCTGTATCAATATGGGATTAGATGTGATGACCTGTAAGAAAAAACTGCGTTTAAACGCCATATAGGCACTTTTTGCATCAGGCAATATCAGAATTTGCTCGCCTCATAACCCGAAGGTCGTAGGTTCGAGTCCTGCTCCCGCTACCTTGGAAACAGGCGTGACTGCCTTTCTTTTTTCAGAACATACAATGTTCATACACGCAGGACTTTGTATAAATTTTAACTTTCAAATCGTCGAATCCCTAAAGCGATTTCATATTCAAATATAATAAAAGAGTTAAAATGTTTTGTTAATAATGAACCTTGCTCGTTTAAATAATTCATCATAGGTAATAATTTCTACGTTTCTCAAATCTCTTCGAAACAATTCAAAAGTATCTTATTTAATCTCCCTTTCCCTTATATTCTCTATATTAAGAAATTCAGATTGGTTGCCTATAACAAGAATAGTCTTAGCATCACGGGTCCGTTTTAAAGATTTTCATTACCAGCCTTATTATATAAATCATTGGTTTGCCCTAAAATATGCCATTCTGTTTTGCTCCAATACTTGTGAAAACGCTTCTATAAATCAGAATGGAAATTCCAAATACCGCTTCTACCTTTATTTTTTTCAAAAATTTGCGTGTCCGGCCTTTTCAATTCCACCGTTACCGTAAAATCTGTAAAAGTCATCAAAAAATCCACAATAGATTTTTCTTTATTGTCCGTTCCAGCACCTGAAACATTTAATTCTCTATCAAATTTTGTCATTATTCGATAATCTAATCCATATCCGAAAATCCATTCTTGATGCTCAAAAAATTTTTGCCAGTCAGGTTCTTTCCAGTCTGCGTTGGTCAAATGCTCATTAAACGTAAATAATGCTTCTTTTCGACCCAGCAGGATTTGTAAATCCGCCGAAGTTAAATTGTCCTTTAATCGATTTAATAGATCAGTTCTTTCTTGCCCTGATACACTCTCCAAAACTCTTAATAACGCTTTTTCTGAGCTATCAATTATAGTTTTGTTTCCTGTATTTGTTGACAGGTCTTCTATTTGATGATTTTCTCTATTTGAAAAATCAATAAATTTTAATGATTGTAAAAATGAAAGTAATCGTTGAAATTCATCCCCTCGAAGAAAATGTATCTTTAACTTGACCAATATATTCGCCGGACGCTTTCTCCCTAAATTTTTGAAGTGTTAAAGATTTAACATTTTTTTCATCTTGACTTACAATAGCTAAAACTTGTTGTTTGCCAGATGTACTTTGCCTTAACGATAAAGCACCATTCACCTCTCCAGCTGTAATTTCACTAGAATTCTCAAATGCTATATATACATTCCTTACATCCTCTGTTTTGAAAGGGAAGCGAAAAACTTTGCTTATATAATTTTCCCTTCTTTCCTTAAATCATAGAAATGCTTGTCCTCGTAACTTTCACTCATTTGATTTCCTATTTATATTTATCTCTCTAATTTACATGCTTTTATTATCTTTTCAATTCAAAAGAAATTTATACATTGGTCTATTACTACGACCATGGAAATAATCTACATAGAAGAAACCGCTTATTTTGCATTGCTCGACAAGGTGATGGAATATGTGCGGCAGCAACACGAAATCAAACAAGACAAATGATTTCAGGAACGGAAGCTATGGCGATGCTTCGGATTAAAGTAAAACAACTTTGCAGAAGCTATGTGACGAAGGAAAAATAAGATATATCCAGCCAGAGAAAAAATTGTTTTGTATGACCGCCAATTCATACAAGACTACCTTGAAGATTTTACCTACGAAACCTTTTAATCATGACAGAGGAACAAGACCCAAAAGCGGAATATATAAAAGCTTTTAATAATGGCTACATATTGCAGCAATTTGAGCCGGAATTATGAAAAAAGTTAATCCAGCTAATGATAACAGCTCTATTGTGAGTGCGATGAAAGCGGGACAGCGGCAGTATCAACGCGAGGAATTGACTAAAGAAATAAATCAGGCCAAGGAAAATAGAGATAATATCAACCGAAATCGTTGATTATTCCAACCAATTATAATGATATACATTCAAGTTATTTAATTATTTTAACTGTTGTATCCAGTCTTTACTCTCAATATTCAGGTTTAAAGTCTACTATTACCTATAAAAAGAAGCATGCTAAAATTTTAATCGCCGTTGCTGTTGTATTTGGTGGTTTAAGTATATTTTTAACGATAAAACAACAACGCAAAAGTACGGAAGACCAAAATAATCTTAATAGTCAGATAAGTATTTTAAAAGGCAAAAATGATCAATTAAGCACACAATTGGATGATAGAGTACATGGGATCATTGGTAAATTGAACAATGCAACAGAAAGCTTAAAAGACAGTTTGAGAATAGCACAAAGCACGATCAAAAACACCATTGAAAGCAAAAAGTGGCATTAATCATTATCAGCAACAGGCAATAAAACAAATAAGAGGCACCCAAAATCCCCCATATGTTAAGCTGTATGTTTATTGGCGACCAGGAAAGATACATTATGAAGTAAGATTATTTAACTTGGAAAATGCACCTGTTAAATCAGTTAAATTTACTGCAATTAGCCGTTACGAAAAGCCAATTGATTATGAAACTACAGGCCCATATCTGCCAGAAGAAAATATTTCAGAAATTCCGGCCCATTCAAATATCTTAGTCTATAATGATAGTTTTAGCTATGGATTGGAGGAAGCGACGATTCTATTTGAGATTAAGAACCAAAACTGGAAATATTTTTTTCCATTATATCGCGAAAAGGAATGGAAAGTTTTATGAATTAGGTGAGGTAGCCGATCCAGCCGAAAACAAAGAACAGGCTATAATGAAAAATAAGTTGGTGAAAATTGATAATACCGCAAGCTCAGCCAATAAAGACGAATGGACTGTGATTAAATTGTGAGATTTAGAGACATCGTTTCACTTAATTAACTGACAGTCAACCCA
>CAZZVO010000344.1:0-3416 GCA_964657505.1 uncultured Mucilaginibacter sp. | reverse complement strand
CTCGTTTAAAAAAAGCGCTTTGAAAACTGTTCACGATCCCATCCCATGTAAGCAGGTTGCCGATATCAAAGGTGTCTTTTTTGCAAAGTCAAAAGGATCGCGAGGTTTAAAATATGTGACACTCATAGATTGTGGATTTATTCAAAATATGAGTGTCTGATAAATGTTGAAAAGGCACAAACAGAGTTTCTTGCAAATTTGAGCCAATTCGTGCCCTTTTCTCGCGTTGAGGCGAAAAAAAGGAATATTCCTTATGCCTTTCTTGCTGTATACTCGACTCTTCAACTACATGATTTATTTTCTTGCCCATGTCTCATAGTTAGTTACTTTAGTCTTCAACCTCCACATGTAGGTATAAAATATCTCAAAAAATGAGATATTTTATACCTACATTCATGGCATTTAATTTTCCGTGTTGTAATGAATCGAATTAAAATAATTCTGGAAGAACGAGGAATAAAACAGATTTGGCTAGCTGAACAATTGGGCAAAAGCTATAATATGGTTAATGCATATGTGCAAAACAGACGGCAACCAAGCTTGGAGGTACTTAATAGTATCGCCAACATATTAAACATGGACGTAAAGGAATTAGTCACATCAAATAAAGATAAATAATGCTTACACCAACATTAAAAAATAGGGTTAGAGAACTTTGGGAAAAATTCTGGAGCGGAGGCATAGCCAATTCATTAAATGCTATTGAACAATAACATATCTATTGTTCATGAAACAGCTTGATGAAAACGATCAAAAAAGGATAAGTAATGCAGATTTTTGGGGTGAAAAATACACTTCGATTTTTACAGGAAAGTATTTCCCTCCTGGTGTTGACAATAGCAAAGAATCGAATGCTGTTGATAAGGAAACTTTGAGATGGAGTTATTTTACAAGCATGCCTGCAAACGAAATGTTGGTTCATGTTCAAACAAGGGTTTTCCCTTTTATTAAAGAACTAAGTGGGGCAAACTCATTTTTTACCAAACACATGTCTAACGCAGTTTTTCTCATACCGAAACCTAGCTTATTGGTAGAGGCTATAAAAACAATAAATCTAATTTACGACGAGTTAAAATCGGAAAATAGATTTATCGACGCTCAAGGCGACTTTTATGAATATCTACTGCAACAATTAAACCAGGCAGGAAAGAATGGGCAATTCCGCACCCCAACTCATATTAAATTAATTGCCGAGTTAGTTCAACCCAAACTAGGCCATAAAATAGCAGATCCAGCCAGTGGCAGTGCAGGCTTTTTACTTGGTGCATACAAGTACATTATTTCTAACTTAACGAGTGATTCCTATCTTGAAGTAGACGAAAATGGCTTTACCAGAGGGACATTAGGAGATTCTTTAATTGACGAAAAATCAAGAAAAATTTAGAAACGGAAACATTTTATGGTTTCGATATCGATCCTACTATGATAAGGATAGGTCTTATGAATTTAATGATGCACGGCATTTCCCAACCACAAATAGATTATAAAGATACTTTAAGTAAAAACTATAACGAGGATAATCTATACGATATAGTCATGGCTAATCCACCTTTTACAGGCAGTATAGACAAGGGAGATTTAAACGAGACTTTTACACTTAGCACCAGCAAGAGCGAATTATTATTTATCGAACGTATTTTTAAGATGTTACGTGTAGGAGGAACGGCTGGTATTGTTGTACCACAGGGAGTTTTGTCTAGCGGAAGCAAAGCATTCATTGATACAAGAAAAATTTTGATTGATAAATGCGAATTAAAAGCCGTTATAACAATGCCAGGTGGCGTATTCAAACCATATGCAGGGGTCGCTACAGCTATTCTTATATTCACGAAGGGAGGAGAAACAAAAAATGTATGGTATTATGAGATGAAAAGTGATGGTAGAAGCTTAGATGATAAACGTGCTGAATTAAGGTTTAAGGACGGCACCAGAAATTTTGGGGATCTTCATGATGTATATAAGGAATATCGAAAAAAAACAAAGACAAATGATCGACTCAACAACATTTTACTGTTTCTAAAAAAGACATTCTAAGAAATGGGTATGACCTTAGTGTAAATAAATATAAGACAGAGGTTTTTGAAGAAATGAAATTTGATGAGCCGAAAGTTATTTTAAGAAAAATATCTTTATTAGAAGATGACATTCAAAAGCAAATTTTAGAGTTAGAAACATATTTTAAATGAGATTTCTTAAAATAAAAAATATAGGAGAAATAGTTTCAGGATCGACTCCAAGCACGCAAATAGAGGAGTATTGGAATGGAAACATTGCTTGGGTAACCCCAAAGGAAATTAATAGGCTTAAAACACCTTATTTAGACAATACGGAAAGGAAACTTACAGAAGCTGGGTTTAAAGCCTGCTCTACCAGTATTTTACCAAAAGGAAGTATTTTATTTACGTCAAGAGCACCAATCGGCTTAGTTGCCATTGCTAATATAGACGTTGCAACTAACCAAGGATTCAAAAGCATCGTATTGCATAAGGGTTATTACCCCCTTTATATTTATTATGTTTTAAAATATTATTCCAAAAGAATTGAATACCTAGGAACCGGTTCAACATTTATGGAATTATCTAAAGCGAATTTTAGCGAATTTCAAATACCTATTCCAGCTACGATTGAAGAGCAAATTCGAATCGCATCAATTCTTAGCAAAACCGAAAGTACTATAATTGGCAGACGAGAAACAATTGAGTTGGCCGATGAATTAATTAGGAGTACATTTTTGACAATGTTTGGTGACCCTCTATTGAACGACTCCAATTGGAAAAAATTACCATTAAAGAAATTTGGTCACATTTTAACCGGGAACACTCCTCCAAGAAATAATCGTGGCAATTACTCAACAAATCACATTGAATGGGTTAAAACTGACAATATAATAGAAGGTCGTATTTTAGTTGAAAAAGCCACTGAATATTTATCTGAGACAGGCCTCAATGCAGCCCGACAAGTAAACGAAGGGGCTTTACTCGTTACTTGTATAGCTGGGAGCATTGAATCTATAGGAAGAGCAGCATTGACAGATAGAAAGGTGGCATTTAATCAACAAATAAATGCCATTCAGCCAAACACCGATGTCTTGCCAAACTTTTTATACTGGTTATTTAAAATAAATAGGTTATACGTTCAAAGCCATTCAACTAACGCAATAAAACGTATTATAAAAAAGGGCACTTTTGAACAAATTCTAATGATATTACCTCCTAAAAGCCTACAAAGGAAGTTTTCTGAAGTCGTAGATAATGTTGAAATTTTAAAAAAATCATTTTATGTGAGTTTAAATGAATTGGAAGACCTATATGAATCATTGACACAAGACATTTTTAATAATAAGGAGATCTTAAATAATTTTCCTGTGGATCAAAAGATTTTATCCGATCTCCAAAATAAAAATGAGACTATTCCAA
>CAZZVO010000343.1:0-3459 GCA_964657505.1 uncultured Mucilaginibacter sp. | reverse complement strand
CAATCATAAAATTTGCAATGCTTTTTTTACCGTATTAAAATCTTGTTCTTTTTGAAGAAGATTTCTCCCTTCGGTCGAAATGACAAAACAGCAACGCAAATCCTGAGTTTATCGAAGGATTATACCGATAAAAGAAGCATCACACTTTTACTTCCTGCATGGTTACTGTTCCTGTGCGTTTTAAATTTCCCCATGCGTGCAGCTCTCCTTTTAAAGCTTTACGAACGGATTTGAAGAGTACATAATACATCAATTGCCTCCACATAAAACGTTGAGGAATGATGTAGATGAGCTTCCGGTAATCTTCTTTTTCCATTTTAAAAGCAATTACACCAACCAGTAAATCCACCAGAACAAAAACTAAATAATAGATCAGTATTTTCTCGGGGTTTTCGCCAAATAAACTCATGATCATGGTTAAATCTGCCAGCGGCGAAAATAATGGCAAAATAATTTGGAAGATCAAAATGTTAGGCATCCCAACCATCCCAAAAAACCTGTATTTGCGGTTTAATAAAGTTTCGCGGTGTTTCCAGAAACTCTGCATCACGCCAAAACTCCAGCGGAAACGTTGTTTAACCAGCATTTCTACTGTTTCTGGTGCTTCGGTATAAGCAATGGCTTCGCCACAGTTTCTAATAATGTAGCCTTCTTTCAAAATCCGCATCGTCAAATCGCAATCTTCCGCCAAAGTATCCGAAGTAAAACCTCCTGCTTCTTCAATAGCCTCTCTTCGGAAAGCACCGATCGCACCGGGAACTACGGTAATGCTGTTCAATAAATCGAAAGCACGGCGATCCATGTTTTGCGCAGTAATGTATTCGATAGATTGCCAACGGGTTATTAGGTTCACTTCGTTGCCTACTTTTACAGTTCCGGCTACGGCACCAATTTGTTCGTCGGTAAAATAACTCATCAAATGGAATACCGCGTCTGGCTGCAATTGCGTGTCGGCATCAATACAAACGGCAAAATCGTAGTTGCTTCTTTTAAGGCCATAATTTAAAGCAGTTGCCTTGCCGCCGTTTGGTTTTGTCAGAATTTTAACCTGCGGATGATTACCAAAAGCTGCTAAAACAATTTCCAGCGTTTTGTCTTTAGAACCGTCGTCAATAAAAATAATTTCGAAAACCGGATAATTGGTTTTTAATAAGCTGCTGATAGTTTTAACAACCGTTACTTCTTCGTTATAACCCGGAACAATAATGCTGACTGGCGGCAATTCTTCCGCAGAAAGTAATTTCACCGTTTTTTTATTAACGCTAAACTGCCGAAGTGCCAAAATTCCGACTAAAACAATACGGCCTAAAGCCAAAAAAATAGCGATTAAAAACAGGTAGAATAAAAACCAGTTAACGTAAAAATAACTGAGGATGAAAAAGCTGTAGAACCGGCCAAGGAACATGCTCGTTGCATCATCGTGGATAACTGGCATTACTTCATCTTTTGTTTTACCGATAATTTTGGCGATGGTGGTAAAATGATAACCATGCTTTTTGTAGTAATCGATAATGCGTGGCAGGGCTTTAACTGTTTCTTGCCTTGTATCGCCGCCTGCATCATGCAATAAAATCATGGAACCTTTATCGCGAAGGGCAATGGCACGCGCCACGATTGTATCGGCAGTTACGCCTGGCTGCCAGTCATTTGGGTCGATGGACTCGCCGATGTTGATATAATTTTCCTTCCGGCTTTGTTCTACCGGTATAACTTCGGCAATGTTTTGTGGCTCGGCATCTGCATTAAATGGCGGCCTAAACAAAATTGTGCTGTGCCCGGTAACCGCTTCGATTAAACGGCGCGTGGCATTTAATTCCAGAACAACACGTTTTAAGCTGATGGTAGAAACATCGGGATGGAGATAAGTATGGTTGCCAATTTCGTAACCGTCGTTATATTCCTGCCGCAGTAAAGGAATATTGTTTTCTGCCATGCTGCCAACCACAAAAAATGCAGCCGGAACATGTTCCCGTTTTAAAATGGCCAATATTTGAGGTGTATAAATCGGATCTGGCCCGTCGTCAAAAGTTAAAACAATATTTTTAGGCGAATAACCGTACCTGCGGATTACGTATTTACTTGGCAGTTGGATATAATCCTGCCCGGTGATCATAAAAGTTTTTGGATCGATTTTTAATGATAACTGACCGAATTGCGGGTGGGAAACTAAATCCAGAACTTCGCCTTCGCCAACGTAATCAACACGGTTGCTTAGGCCAACGCGGGTAAGCCGGGCTGTATCAATACCGGTTTTACGCAAGGAATCTATGGAAAGGTTTTTTGCAAAGTATGACCAAATTCTCGAATCTTCCGAACCTAAACGCCACAACGCAACACCGCCGGTTGCCCAATCATCAGCCATGCGGATAATGTTAAAATTAGTTGCAGCATCGGTAAAGTAAACGGTGTGTTTAGTTTGGTTGAGATCGGTATAAGTGAAATTTAAGTTAGCAGATTCCGGATTGAAGACAATTGTGCTTTTGTGCTCCTGTGCCAGTTCAATTGCTTCCTGATAAGTTACAGATTTGGCCTGGCTGTTCTCTGGCCAGTCGTAACCTAAAGCCGCCACCGTTAAAATTACTTTTTCGCTCGGTATTTGTGAACAAACCTGGTCTAATATTTTTTCAACGTCGTGCTGGTCAGAAACATCACTATTAGTCAAGCCATCATTAAAGGCCATTACTATTAAAAAATCGTTATAATTCTGTAGGACTTTTAAATCGTATTGATCGTCGTTTGGCGATACCTGTTGCATCACCAGGTAATTTTTGGCGTGCAGTTTTTGGTATAACTCCTTTTCAAAAGCAATATAATTTTTATCATTGCGGTTGGCAATATCTTCAAAATGGATATCAATTCCGCTGATGTTATATTTAGCCAGCTTAATTAATATATTATTGATCAGCTTGTTGCGGCGATTTTTACTTTTAACAATTGCCTGTATCGATTTTGCGTCCCAATTGCCATTAACCAGGTTTTCTATAATGGCAATAACCGGTTTCTTATTTTTTTGGACGAGTTTAGTCAGTTCGGGTTCTAACTTTCCTTTTAAAGAATCTACGCCCGGAACAATGGTAAACGACTCGCTGATCACCATATCCATTTTGCTGATATGATCTGTCAAAGAGGTAAAAGACTGCGGATCCCAAGGCCAGAAAAAGCCTACGTTGAGCCTGTTTTTGTTATTGGGATGTTTAATTTGATGCTGCTTGCGGTTTCGGGCCAGTTCGCGTATTTGTCTTAAATCTAATTTAATCTCCTTAAACTTCTTCGATTTTTTTACCTGATCGAGTTGCTTTTGACTTAGTTTTTTGGGAATATCGACCAGGTTTGGTAAAGAAGGATATTGATGGGAAGAAATTGTAATGGCCGCAGCAATGGCACTTATTGCTAAAAGTATAATTATCGTCCTGCTAAGCCATTTAAAACTGTTCCATCTACCGGGAGAATCTGTTTGAA
>CAZZVO010000342.1:0-3483 GCA_964657505.1 uncultured Mucilaginibacter sp. | reverse complement strand
GCGTTCGACAGTACCGGAAAACCTACTGTTGCTTTGGATGCTTTTACAAATTAGATGGTTGTTAAATTGGATATACTTCTTTTATCGATGTAAATCTAAGTTTGGATAATATCAACTCAATTATAAAAGCTGACGTTGTTTGAATTTTTTTCTATCCCAAGAGATTCAATATCGAAATTTTAAAGCAAGTGCATTGAAGCTTTATCAATCGGGACTTCGCCCTCTTTACGTTCTTTTTGCTTGATCAAAAATAACCAAAAAATCAAGAACAGACGATCACCTCCGGGCGTCTGTCCAGCCCACCGCGCCTGGGTGGCTACCTTAAAATTTTATACCTTTCTAATGTTTAAAAACAGGCACAATATTGTCAGATAAGGGCATTATTTTTTAATTTAGAACGATGTTTAATTTAACCGTTAGGTCCGCTTGCAAGATATGCGCATAGGAGCGCAGGGCTGAACGGGTGCGCGGACGAGCGATCAGCCGTTCTTGATTTCGTTGGTTCTTTTGTATCAAGACAAAAGAACGTAAAACCAAATTGGAAACTTGAATAAGATTTTAAACAACCTTGCTGTTTTTTTAGGTGATAAAAGAAGCATTTATCTTTTAAGACGGTCTGAAAGGAAGTATAATTTAAAGGTTTTTCGTTGCAGTAAAAAAGCATTTGTAACAAGCTTATGATTTCGTTTCCGGTTTAAAAATCTCCACTTATTGTTCGTTATATTTGGGAATGAAGCATTTAAAACATGTTTTTGCGTTCGCCCTGCTGCTATCACCGCTGCTAAGCTGGTCGGCTTCGATATTGATCCCAATGGATGCGGTCCAAAAAGACCATTTAAAATCTTACGGAATTGCTTTCTGGGTGCTAAAAAACAACGGCGAAGTGGATTGGCTGCTCAATTATCGCGGCGGCAGTTTCATGACGAAGTACGATAAAAAAACCGAAGACGAATGCAAAGTGCGTGGCGTTAGCTGCGAAATTATCTCAGATGCTACTGTTAGCGGGATTTTAACTGAAATCAACGATCCATCAGCAAACATGGATGTGGTGAAACTGGAAAAAGCACCCAAAATAGCTGTCTATTCGCCCAAAGATAAAGGTCCGCTGGAGGATGCTGTAGTGTTAGTTTTAAAATATGCCGAAATCCCTTTCGATTATTTGTATGATGAAGAAGTGATGAAAGGGGACTTGTATAAGTACGATTGGCTGCACCTGCACCACGAAGATTTTACCGGCCAATACAGCAAAATGATGGGCGGTTATCGCAACAAAGAATGGAACGAAGAAAGTAAAAGCATACAGGAAGCAACGGCACACAAGTTACATTTTGAGAAAGTATCTAAAATGAAACTGGCCGTTGCGCAGCACATTAAAGAGTTTTGCGGCAACGGCGGCTTTTTGTTTGCCATGTGTTCTGGTGCCGATAGTTTTGATATTGCTTTAGCTGCAGCCAAAACAGATATTTGCGAAACTATTTACGATGGCGATCCTGCCGATCCAAATGCACAATCTAAATTGGATTTTACCCAAACGCTTGCTTTCCAAAATTTTACGGTGAACACCAATGCTCGTTCGCGTCAATTTAGTGATATTGATGTTTCCAACACGCGCCATATTCAGCAGGAAAACGATTTTTTTACTTTGTTTGATTTTTCGGCCAAGTGGGATGTGGTGCCGAGTATGCTCACCCAAAACCACGACAGGGTAATTAAAGGGTTTAAAGGTTTGGCCACAGCTTTTGATAAAAGCAAGCTTAAACCAGGCGTTACAATTTTGGGGGAAATGAAGACGGCGAACGAAGCCCGTTACATCCACGGCGAATACGGAAAAGGGCAATGGACATTTTACGGTGGCCACGACCCCGAAGACTACCAGCACAGCCCCAACGAACCACCGACAGATTTGGCCTTGCACCCAAACTCGCCCGGCTACCGTTTGATTTTGAACAATGTGCTTTTTCCGGCAGCTAAAAAAAAGAAACTTAAAACGTAATTGTTAGTGTTGATGGATTATCTTGTGTAAGTTTTAACCTGATAAAAGAAGTAATATCAAATGAAGATAATTGGACAAATTTTAATTGGATTAATAGCAGCCGAACATCTGTATATTTTGTGGATAGAAATGTTTGCCTGGGAAACCAAAGGAAAAAAAGCATTTAAAAATACATTGCCTGAAGAAATGTTTAAACCAACAAAAACGATGGCTGCAAACCAAGGTTTGTACAACGGTTTTTTAGCAGCAGGGTTAATTTGGACATTCTTTATATCAGATGCAATTTGGAAAGCAAATATTTCGATCTTCTTTTTAAGTTGTGTTGTTGTGGCAGGAGTTTACGGTGCCTGGTCGGCCGATAAAAAAATATTTTTTGTTCAAGCATTGCCTGCTATTATTACTTTGGCACTTGTACTTCTTTTATAACGAAGAATTGAATTCAATCTCCGCCTAATTACAATTTCAACTCTTCCAATACAAATTTACGGTCAAGAAACTCCTGCTAACAATCCTGTTGTTATCATGTTAGAACAAGAAAAAACATCATGAACATTCCTAAAACTATTACAATTGCAGGTAAAAGCAAAAACCCATTAACAGTTAAACGTTTTGGTTATGGCACTATGCGCCTCACTGGCGAAGGCATTTATGGAGAACCTGCCAACCGACCGGAAGCCATAGCAATTTTAAAACAAACAGTAAGCAGCGGCATTAATTTTATAGATACTGCGGATTATTACGGCGAAGATGTAACCAACCGTTTAATAGAAGAAGCTTTATATCCCTACGAACCAGATTTGGTTATTTGCACAAAAGTAGGAGGTGCCCGCAAACCTGATAAAAGCTGGATACCTTTTAACACGCCTGAAAACTTGCGTGCCAGCATTGATAACAACCTTTGTACGTTAAAGCTTGAACAGATTGCCCTTGTACATTTCAGGGTGATGGAAAATAGCGAAGTGCCTTTCAAAGAATCTATGAATGCGATGTTTCAACTTCAAAAGGAAGGTAAAATTTTGCACGTGGGCGTGAGCAATGTTGATCCGGAGGAATTAAAAACTGCACTCACGATGGGAAATATTGCCAGCGTTGAAAACATGTTTGGTTATTCGCAACGCAAAACCTTGAAATCTCATTACGGGGAAAACAGGGGAGGGGAAGAAGTGTTGCATATTTGTGAAGCCAATGAAATACCGCTAATCCCGTATTTTTCATTGCTTACTTCCTTGCCTCAAAAGGAAAACAAGATTGCTACCATTGCCCAAAAGTACAACGTTACCGAAGCACAACTTAACCTTGCCTGGTTGCTGCACCACTCTCCATGGATACTGCCTATCCCAGGAACATCTTCTTTAAAACATTTTGAAGAAAATTTAAAAGCCGTAGAGATTGAATTAACTGAGGAAGACTTGGTTTTTTTAGGTTAATATAATACACCACGTTTTTTTAAGAGTTAGGGCCTGTTTAAAAATTCCATCATAAAAAATTTA
>CAZZVO010000341.1:0-3517 GCA_964657505.1 uncultured Mucilaginibacter sp. | reverse complement strand
TAAAACGATGGAAAGCTTGTGTTCCCCAGCAAGCATAAGCCACAAGTATAACTTCGGTATCTGACTGATTTTGAAATTGATAGCCTAAGTTTCGCAACTCGCTTTTAAGTTCCGGGTAATTATAAATTTCACCATTAAAAGTGATGGTATAATCTTTTGTTGCATCCGTCATCGGTTGTGCAGCATCTGCAGAAAGGTCAATTAATGCCAGGCGGCGGTGGCCAAAGCAGATACTGTTTTTATCGCCTAAAAATATGCCTTCGCCGTCCGGGCCGCCGTGTTGCATCACCTTACACATCCTGCTGATCAGCAGACGTTTCTCAGCAGCGTTTGGATTTAAAGAAACCAGTCCGGCTATTCGGCACATATTTTTCGTGTTATCAGCCTGATACAGCTTCGCCCCGTCAGTTACATGTTAAGCTTGTAACTGCTTGTTTATGAGCTTCTTTTACCGCTTATAATTTATCAACTAAAGCAGCAGAAGCATTAATTAAAATGGATTGCCCGAGGTTTTCCAACCGTACAACCAATTGTTTTTGCGATTTATAATAAACCAGTTCACCTGTTAAACCAATCAGCGGCCCGGCTTTGATCACTACTTTTTCTCCGGGCGAAATATGTTCTGAAGTAACTTCAAGTTCCAGGTCATTGGCTAAAAGCAACTGGATTTCGTTGATCTGCTGGTCGGGCATATCTGCAATTTTGCCCGAGTGGTAAAGAAATCGTACAATCCCTTTCGTCATTAAAACTTCCGTTTGCTGTTTCTGAAAAACCCGTACAAACAAGTATGATTTAAACAACGGTTCGCTTACCCATTTTTTGCGGTCGCTCCATTGTTTCAGCGTTTTTTGTAAGGGTAAATACGTTTCGATCCCTTTTTTTCGGAGCAGTTCATCGGCCTGTTTTTCGGCCCTGGCCCGGGTATAAACCGGGTACCATTTTGGTGATGCTTCTTTTAGCATAGTATTTTTAGTATTAATCGGCTTAATTTATCCAACGGCCAATTTTCCACCATTTGGACTTTGTATCCGTATCATCGGTGTAATAATCAGAACCGGCGTAGCCGTTATAATCGGCATAATAATAACTGCCAGCCTGGTTTTTTTTGCCGGAAGTGTAAATTGGAGAATAAAAGTTTTCTTCGGTAAAGGCATTTAAAATGATCACCGTGTTGTTTAAAGCATATTTGCCCGAAAGCTGTTCCGGGATTTCGGCGGCGTGATAAGATGATTTCCCGGCACGGATCACAAAAATATTAACGTCGCTATAACGGATAACGGGGATGGAATCCGAAACCAGGCCAACAGGTGCTGTATCGATCATAACGATATCATACCTTGTTTTCAATTGGTTGATTAATGTGTTCATGTTCGGGTTCTGCAACAATTCCGACGGATTGGGTGGCATGGGACCGGAAGGTATAAAATCGATGTTTTCGTAATCGGTTTTGAAAATAACATCCTCCGTATTCACCTGGTTAGCTAAAAAATTACTAAGGCCAACTTTGTTATCATTATTAAAAACGTGGTGCAATTTTGATCTGCGTAAATCGGCAGCAATCAAAATTACTTTTTTGTCGATCAAAGCCATTGTACTAGATAAATTTACGGCGATAAAAGACTTGCCTTCGCCTGCAACTTCCGACGTGATGCAAATAACTTTGCTTTGCTTATCCGAAGCCAAAAAACTGATGTTTGTACGCACCGAACGGACGGACTCTGCAAAAACAGACCTGGTTTTAACAAGCGATAAAATTTGCGTGTAATTTTCGTTTAGCTTGTATGGAAACTTCCTGATCACGCCAACTACGGGCACGCTGGTTAAACTTTCTATCGTTTCTTTATCGTAAATGTAAGGGTTCAGCATCCGCAGCAATAAAATCAAACCTAAACCGATCAGCAAACCCAATATGATTGATTTTTGGTAGATGCCGCGGTCGTCTGGTGCAACCGGACTAAAGTTTGCTTGTGCCTGTTCAATTACCGTAGCACCGGCAAGGATAGACGAGCGGCTGATTTGCGCTTCCAATTTCTTTTCAGACAAAAAAGAATAAACTTTTTCGTTGATCTCGAAGTCACGTTTTAAGCTAACCATATCGCGTTCTGCAGTTGGTAAAGCTGCAACCTGTTGGTTGGCCATTTGCAACTGGCCGCTTAAATATTTAACGGTCGAATTAATGTGTTTAACAGAAGCATCAATATTGGCAAGGGCAGCCGTGCGGATTTGAATTAACTGTTTATTAATCTCGCTTACCGGCTGCGAATCATTGATATAAGTCCTTTGCAAGGCCGATTTTTCGGTAAGCAGTGTGTTGTAACGCAGCAATAAACCACTTAGCAATGGATCGACCGTGCCTTGCATGTTGAAATTAAGGCTGACGGAATTTTTTTCGTTATTAATCTGTTGTTTCAACTGGTTAATGGCAATCAGTTGGATGTTTAGGAGTGATATCTGCGATTCTACTTCCTGTACTTTGCCCAACATTACACCTGCGGACGAACTCACATCAAAAACCTTGGAGTTTTTTTTGTAAGATTCGATGGATTTTTCTGATGATTTTACCTGTTTGGAAAGATAGTCGAGCTGGTTATCAATAAAAGTGATGATTTGGGAAGCAGACTGCATTTTGCGTTTTTTATCAAAATCCAGGTATTCTTTCATAATCGAATTCAGAATATCGGCGGCAAACTGCGGGTTAGAATCTGTTTGTTCTAAGCTGATGACATTAGAGTTTTTGATAGCTTCGGAGGTATTTAAACCGCCAGAAATACGCGGATAAAAATCTTCCGGCGAGTTGAACCTAAAAGAGTAACTGGAATTGACAGCAGACCGAACTTCCGACGGATGCAGCAGAAAACGTGTTTTGCCAATACTGATAGGTTGGTTATAAGCATAAACCGTATTAAAATCCTGGTTGTTGATTTTGTAGTTAAGGCTAAATTTTGAAGGATTAATTGCATGAAAAGTAATCAGATCTTTGTAAAGCGTAGCACTGTCTGCTTGCAGGATTTCTATATCTAATGGTTTGGCCGGATAAGTTTCATAAGTGAGCACACGGCCTGCTATATAAAAGCTAATTTTATAGTCCAGGTCTTTCACCGCATTTACAATCAGGTTACGGCTTTTAATTACATAACTTTCGCTTTGCACTTTTCCGGTAGCACGGTCGGAAGTGTTAAAAGCACTTCCTAAATCAGTAATTTCCGGTTTCCTTTCATCAAATTTCATCAAAGCACTTGTGGCGTATACTTTTGGTGTGTACCATAAATATATTTTCGCCAGGATGAAACACAACAAAACCGCGATAACAACCAGATACCATCTGCTTAAAACAACCAAAAATAAACGGCCATAATTGATACGGTCGTTCGGTTTCTGGAAGTCGGTAGTGCTGATGGACTCCTGCATTATTTCCGGGTGAGCGAGTAAATAATTAACGCCGTGTTTAAAAACACCAATGCAGATTGAAAAATGGCCGAAAGGTTTTGCATAGAATCGTTGCGCACGCTGCGATTAT
>CAZZVO010000340.1:0-3543 GCA_964657505.1 uncultured Mucilaginibacter sp. | reverse complement strand
TCGTAGCGCATCATAAAATCTACCCATTTGTCGGTGTCTTTCGCCATTTCATCTGCCACCTGGTTTTGCAATTGCGGCGATAAACCAAAACCGGCAAATACTTCTTTTACCTCTGCTTTTTCTTGGTCGGGGACGCGTTCTACTTCGTCGTATTCGCGCTGCAATTCGGATGCGTAATGATCAGCTTCTGTTCTTCCGGCTAAAAATCCACCTAAACCCATCGCAATAGAACCGGCAACAATTTCGGCAATACCAGCGGTGATGATGATAGAAGATGAATTGACGGCTCCGCTTAACCCGGCAGCCAAGGCAAACGGAACGGTTAAACCGTCGGACATGCCGATTACAATATCACGGATCGTGTCTGAACTGCGTAAATGGTGTTCGTGGTGCATCCATAAAAGTAAGGACGATTAGTCGAGATGAAGTAAATAATTGCTATTTGGGATTGGTCTGATTTAGCAATTTTGTTTGAATAAAACCAAATATTTTGACTTCCTTTAATTTTAGAAACAACCACATGAAAAACATCTTTTACAGCGCGCTGATTGTTATAATTTCCATTGCGTTTTATTCCTGCTCTGGTTTTGGCAAGAAAAATACGGCGGATAGTTCCACACAAAACACTTCAACAAAAAAAACAATTGATACAGCAGATGCAAGATTGGCAAATGATCTTTCCGTATTCTGCAACTTTCAGGTAAAAGCCGGAAATTTAGCTACTACCAAAGCTTCAACGCAAAAAGTAAAAGCGTTTGGAAAACAAAATGCGGAACTTTACAACAGGTTAAGCAATAATTTAAACAGTTTGGCGGAGGAATATGACATAAAACTACCTGCTGCAGCCACAACTGTTTCTACGGAAAACATGCAAAAATTAACAGGCATAAAAGAAGCATTTGACCATGATTACTTGCTGCAAATATTGAAGCAACACAATATAACGATCCGGGAAATAAACGCGGCGAAAAATATTCAATGCCTACCGTTAAAACAGTTCGTAATTAGTAACCAGGCAGATATAATTAAACAGGCTTATGCTATTTCGGATTTAAAGGATAAAATAACCCGATAACAACTTTTTACATCTTTTTACTATTTGCAATATAAAACTCCAAAGCCAACTGTTTTACGCGTTCATTTTTTTCGCCAAAAATCTCTTCGGTGCTTTTGTCCTGAAGCAAAGCCAAAAGTTCGACTTGCATCTGGAAGATCATTTCTACTTTGGCACTGTTGATGCCCAATTCTTTTATTAAAATAGTATTGATGTCGAATTCGCTGGCTGCGCTGGTAGTTGTTTTGTTTTCTGCTGGTGTTTCGTTCATGGCAATACTGTTTTTATCGGTCTAAATTTTTTGTTATACCAAAATTACTTCCGGTATAAATTAGTTAAAGTTTGTTTGAGGTTTTTTACAACAGGAACGGTTGAAGCTTTTTTATTAGTGAACAAAGCTGCGTCATCAAATTCATCGCCATAAAAAGAACTGTTGGCTTTCTGGTCGATATCTAAAGAAGAACCGCTCAGGCTAATCCCGGCGAAAAGACCTTTGCTTTGCGAATAAGAATAAACTTCCGATTCCAGTTTGTAATCCGTTCCGGCAGAAGAAGTTCGGCCAACCGGACCAGCGGCTACAGAAATATCTCCACCCAAAGTAAAACTACTTTTGCCAATTTCTAATAACGAAGTTTTGTTGAGGAAAACCAATACTAAATCAACTGATTGGATGCCTGCCTGAAAACCAAAGCTTCCGCCCGTCATGGTTAAAAAAACCGGATTGCTCCAGGTGCCGTTTTCATTTTTTACCATCGCAATCCCTTTTCCGCGTTTGCCGCCGAGTACAAAACCTGCATTAATTAATCCCGGAATGATAATAATGCCTTCTGTTTTTTGCAATAATTGTTTGGGGATGCTTTCGCGAAGTTTACCAAATTCCTGGATCACCCGAACAGAAGCATCTAATTTTAGCTGCTGCTTGTCCTGCGCTTCTAAATTGGTTGCAAATAAAAACAGTGATAAAAGAAGTACGTGCTTTAATAATTTCATGTTTTGTTTTTGATAAGATAACCTGCACACGGCTGTTTTATTGCTTTGTGCTATAATTGTGTGTACCAATTGCGCAAACGTACATCAATTTTGGGGTCTTTATCGTTCACTAATTTTTTGAAATTTTCAACATCGCTGAACTTATTGCCCGGCTGCCGATAATGGTACGGATAAACAACGGCAGGTTTAAAAGCCAAAACAGCATCGGCAGCAGGTTCAACATCCATCGTGTAAGGCGGGTTCATGCAAACAAAAGCTACGTCTATATTTTTCAAGGAGCGCATATCCGGGGTGCCGTCTGTATCTCCGGAAATGTAAACTTTTTTCCCACCAAAATTAAGTACGTAACCGTTGCCCACGCCTTTTTTGTGACGGGCAGTTTCTTCTGGGATATTGTATGCGCCAACTGCTTCTATTTTGATGTTTTTGACTGTCGAATTTTGACCATTTCCTAAAACGGTAATTTTAGCAAATGTTTTGTTTTTAAGCTGATCCACCACTTTTTGCGGTGCAATCAATTCTGTTTTAGATAGATCGAGTCCGCCGAGTGTCGCTTCATCCAGGTGGTCGCCATGTTCGTGGGTGATTACAATTACGTCGGGTGTTTTCATGCCTTTGTACCTTTCGGCACCACCATAAGGATCCGCATAAACCGTAACGCCGTTCCATTGCATCACCAAAGCTGCATGAAAAACAGGCGTAATTTCTAAGTTTCCTTTTTTTGTTGAGAAAACGTCTGGCTGTGCAAAAGCCAAAGAAAATGGCAGTAAAAACAGTATCAGGATAAAATGTTTCATGTTGATTTTTTTCACATTAACACCAAACCAGCTTTTTGGTTTAAAATGGATAGTGGAGATTCCGTAGAAATAAAAAAAGCCGGAAAATATTTTCCCGGCTTCGATGCTTCTTTTATCTGCCTAAATTATTAGGGCTTTGTAGTTTTGTTGGCTTTGTAGCGCATATCCGGGGTACCATCTTTTTTCAACGGGCCTGCTACGGCTGGTTTTGCTTGTTGATTGGCTTTGTAACGCTTATCTGGCGTACCATCTTTTTTTACGGGTGCAGCAGTGGTTTTGGTTTGTACGGCAGCAGCTTTAGTAGTGGTTTTGCTGGAAGTTGCTTTTGTTGCCGGAACTTGTGCAATGGTGGCAGTTGCCATAAAAGCAAGCAGCGTTAATAAACTGAATAGTTTTTTCATGTTTTTTTGTTTGAAGTTTTAGTTACACTAATTTATGTTTTTTAATTATTCGAAAGGTAAAAACAAAAAAATATTGTTTTACAGGTGCTTTTTAGAAAACAGTTTTAAAACTCTACAATAATTGTAGAAATGCGTATTATTGTACTTTCAATCAGACTTCGTAGCTCAGCCGGTAGAGCAAGTGACTCTTAATCACTGGGTCCAGGGTTCGATCCCCTGCGGGGTCACAGAAAGCCTTCTAATGAAGGCTTTTTCTGTTTAAAATGACTTGAAACATCCCCATTCAATAGGTATTTATTCA
>CAZZVO010000339.1:0-3544 GCA_964657505.1 uncultured Mucilaginibacter sp. | reverse complement strand
CGCAGCGTTGGCTAACCACCAGCGACGGTATTTCGCCAGTTGTAGAAAACCGTTTAAACGGCCGCAACAGTACCTGGAAATATCTTAAAAATCAGGATGTTATTTCGATGCCCGATAAATGGGAATATCCCTGGTATGCTGCTTGGGACTTAGCTTTTCATTGTGTGCCGATGGCGATGATCGACCCAAACTTCGCCAAAAACCAGTTGATTTTGATCATGCGTGAATGGTACATGAACCCGGAAGGGCAAATCCCGGCTTACGAATGGAACTTTAGCGATGTAAACCCGCCGGTACAAGCTTGGGCTGCGCTGGAAGTTTACCGTATCGAGAAAGAAAATAAAGGGGAAGGCGACCTCCGGTTTTTAAAACGGGTTTTCCAAAAGCTGATGATCAATTTTACCTGGTGGACAAACCGGGTGGACGTTGAAGGAAAAAATATTTTTGCGGGCGGCTTTTTGGGACTGGACAATATTGGCGTGTTCGACCGCAACAGCAAGCTTAACGGTAACCTGGAACTGGAGCAGGTTGATGGAACGAGTTGGATGGGCATGTATGCTTTAAACATGATGGACATCGCTTTGGAAATAGCTATGAATGATGATTCATTCGAGGATTCAGCCGTTAAATTTTACGAACATTTCGTGCTGATTGCCGATGCTTTAAATGGAATGGGTTTATGGAGCGATGATGATAAGTTTTTTTACGATACGCTGCGCCTGCAAAGCAACCATGCTTACCACTTAAAAGTACGTTCTATTGTTGGCCTTACTTCGCTTTTTGCGGTTTCTATTTTTAGTTACCACAACTTAGAAAAACTGCGCGATTTTAGAAAACGCGCAACCTGGCTAAACCAGTTCCGCGAAAAAAACCGGCAGTTTTTGCCCATCATCGATAACAGTAAAATTGGTAAAATACTGCTTTCTATTGTGGATAAAGAGAAGCTGATGTTTATGTTGAACCGCATGTTTGATGAAAACGAGTTTCTGGCCGAAGGCGGCATCCGCGCTTTGTCTAAAGCTTATAAAGATAATCCGTATTCTGTTGATATTGAGGGAAGGACTTACACCATTCAATACGACCCTGCAGAATCTACGTCGGATATGTTTGGCGGAAATTCTAACTGGCGCGGGCCGATCTGGATACCTATTAATTACATGCTGATCCGCGCTTTACGTAAATACCATGAGTTTTATGGAGATGATTTCCAGTTGGAGTTTCCAAAAGGTTCCGGAGAATTTATCAACCTAAAAGAAGCAGCAAACGAACTTTCGCGTCGGTTGATCAACATCTTCAAAAAAGATGAAACCGGCAAGCGGCCATTAAACGGGGAAGATAATGGCTTCTACCAAAAACCCGAAAATGCTAATTTGGTACTGTTTTACGAGTACTTTCATGGCGATAACAGCCGCGGCGTAGGCGCAAGTCACCAAACCGGGTGGAGCGCATTGGTAGCCAATCTGATTTCGGATATGCAAAAAGAAAAAGCTTATGCTAAGCACCCGGGCTTAAGCCAGGAGATGTAGATTGGTTTAACGCCGGTACTACAGTTGGTACCGGTGATAAAGTTGCCCGTGTTTTTGGTAAACTTTCCGGGTAGTTTTGTTGGATAAACGTTACCAAATTTTCCCGAACAAAACACCTTAAATCAAAAGCCTGGGAAGAATTGGCGGCACTCATCAAAGCCCTTAATTCCATGGTATGTTCTTTTACATCGGTCACTTGCAAAACGTTCACCCGTTTGTCCCACAAGGCATTGCTTTCTAACAAACGGGTTAATTCGTTCCGCACGGCTTCAACCGGTAACGTGTAATCTACATAGATAAAAACAGTACCGAGAATATCCGCAGAACTTCGTGTCCAGTTTTGGAAAGGCTTTTCGATAAAATAATTAATGGGCAGGATCAACCGGCGCTGGTCCCAAATGCAAACCACCACGTAGGTCAGCGTAATTTCTTCCACCCGTCCCCATTCGCCTTCCACAATCAGCACATCTTCAATGCGGATGGGCTGGGTAAAAGCAATTTGCAAACCGGCCAGTAAGTTGCTTAACGATTTTTGCGCGGCAATACCAACAATTATTCCGCCTACGCCAACGCTGGTTAATAAGTAAGCGCCAACTTTGCGCATGTTTTCAAAGCTGAACAAAATGGCCGCAAAAGTTAAAATGATGATGAGGGCGATAGCAAATTTTCGTACAAACTGCAATTGCGTCCTGATCTTGCGTTCCCTTAAATTATCCGTTTTTTTAATATCGAAAGCATAGTAAACGTAATCTTCAAACACGTGGATGGTTTGCATCAGCAATACGGCGAAAGAGATAGTTAAAGCAATTTGCACGGTTTTGCCCATCACTGTTAGAAACTTTGGCTCTATAATAAACCACGGTAGCAGCAGGTTAAGCACCAGCAGCGGTATAAACCAGGTTAAAGGTTTGCCCAAATGGGTGATGATAGATTTTAAGGCAGAATAATCCGAACGTTTTTGGTAATAAACCATGAGCCGGATGATCACGAATTTGAGCAGCAAACCGATAACAAGGGCAGCAGCAACAATCATCAGGTTCCATAAATAGGGCGGAAACCGGTCCGAAAAGCTTTGCAAGTGGTCGGTTAGGTGCGGTATATTGATCATAGTTTCAGGCTAAAAAAAATTAAACATAAAAGGGCACCAACTTTATACTGGTAAAAACAGCATCAGGGTTATCCTCAAATTTTGCAAATTAAGAACTTTTGCTGCTGTTTACGCATTAACTCATCATCATGCTTCTTTTATTGCACAAAAACTTCAACCCAAAACTTTTTGCTTTTAAAGGGATTATTGCATTTTACAAATAGATTATGGCGGGCAAAACAATCATAGTATCAAACAGGCTTCCGGTAAAAATACAGGAAAAAGACGGCGAATATTCTTCCTCGCCAAGTGAAGGCGGGTTGGCAACCGGCCTGGGTTCTGTTTACCAGGAAGGGGAAAATGTTTGGATTGGCTGGCCGGGAACAGAAATAGCGGCCGACAAACAAGCAGAAATTACCGCACAATTAGAAGCTTTAAGTTTGATGCCTGTCTTTTTAAGTCAGGAAGATATCACCGAATATTACGAAGGTTTTAGCAACGAAGTGCTTTGGCCGATTTTTCATTATTACGCTTCCACTTACAGCACTTACCGGCAATCTAATTGGGAATTTTATCAGCAGGTAAACCAAAAATTTGCCGATGCAGTTTTAAGCGTTGCAGAACCTGGCGATACTATTTGGATACACGATTACCAGTTGCTGCTTTTACCGGCATTAATCCGCGAAAAGCTCCCCGAAGTTTCCATTGGTTTTTTCCTGCACATCCCTTTTCCTTCGTTAGAACTTTTTCATTTGATCCCGTGGCGCGCCGAGTTGCTGGAAGGTTTATTAGGTGCAGATTTGATCGGTTTCCATACGTTTGATGATGTGCAGCATTTTACCCATGCCTGCGCCCGTTTGCTGCATGTTAATTTATCGGCAAATATCATTTCCCTGCCAAATCGTTTGGTGGTTGCCGAAGCTTTCCCGAT
>CAZZVO010000338.1:0-3580 GCA_964657505.1 uncultured Mucilaginibacter sp. | reverse complement strand
AAGATGAGATTATTGATAGCCTTATAAAAAAAATAACCGACCAGGAGAAGCGGGAGCCAAAAACAGTCGATTATACGCTTCATTTTGAGGCCTTACAAAAGATTTTTGAAGTGTTTTTGGTAAGATATAACAATGAGAATGCAGAAATAAAAGCTGCCATCAGTCAGCTAAATATCAGCTACCCGGCAGAGCAAATCCAAAATTCATTAGCCGAATCAAAGGGTATATTGGAGGCGATACGAAAAGCGTTACCCCTAAAACTTAAACACCAATTTGATTTTAAAACTAAGGGATGGATTATTGCCGGAATGATATTGTTAATTGTAACGGCTATCAGTACAGGGTTTTGCGGTCATTTATGGGCAGAGAACAACCGTTTACACGCGGTTGATATAAAGTACCGTTTGCTGCGGCAAGTTGACACACATTCTACAAAATGGGCTGATAGCATTTATACAAGCAACCCTGATGAAGCGGAGAAAACAGTCATTGGGATGGAAAACGCGAAGATTACGAAAAATAAAACCAACAATATACCAAATGGCAAGCGGGGTAAAAAATCGACGAAGCGACACAAATAGAAAGTCCTTACATGGTGGTACAAAGCATCCCCTGCAGTTGCGGCAAGCGGCTGCATTACACCACGCCCGCTATCGCGGCGGGTTTCATTCCGCCGCCAGCCTCGCTGCCGCACAAGCAGTATGAAATTCGCTGTCGCTCATAACATACCTGCTTTTTTCCGACCGCAAAAATTAAAACAAACCATTACCAACTCATCATGCAGATTTACGAGAGGTATTGGAATATAAGCGCTTATAATTGGAGATATAATTACTTAAACTGTTTGTTAGTCAAATTAATGTGAAAACTGGTTCGTGTGGATTTGTTTTATGTACATCCGGGTCGGGCATACACAGTAAAAATGTATGTCCGGCATTAATCTCAACAACATTTTTAATACATTCTTCTCTTATTTCATAATTTCCTTTTGTAGGGGAAAATAAAACTTTACTCAAAATTTCAAATAGATTACCCTGCAGATTAACAAATTTTAAATGACCGGTATTGATATGACGTAAGACCCCGGCTGATAAATTTTCAAAAAAGTAGTCCCACTTTAAAGTAACCTCGACCTCAAAATTAGCATTGTAGCGGTATCCTTCTTTTTGTCGCAGCTCGTAAAGCACGTTAGCTTCTTTGATTACAAGTTTGGATAAGTCGTTGTAAATGGTTTTAATTCCCATACTTTTTAATTTAACAACAACATTCCGAAAAATAAACTGATGAAATGATAATCTTTCTTCACCCTTTAAAATAATATAATCATCTGTATTAATTGCCATTAGATTTTGTTGTGGGCTGTTATGAGATAAGGTTATTATCATTTGATCTAAGTAACCCACACCTACTATATGTGGGATAGGTTTAAGGGGCTTATCTCTTTCCAATGGTTCCAACAATTCGATCCCTAAAAATTTAGCCCTCGTAATAGCCGGCGCAGAATAACCGTGATTGGAAAAAACTATTACTTTGTTTGCTCTGATTTCACCATGAAGATATTTACCGACCAATTCATCAATAGTGGGGCTTCCGACTTCTTCATTCCAGTTTTTTGCTTCGCCGCAAATTAAGATATCCGAAACCCCTAAACGTCCTTTTATTTTGGTATCTATTTGCCTTTTGTTTCCACTTTCTCCGCCAACTTCTCTAATATCATGCTCAACAGTAAAATGGGGAGGTAGGTCTTGTTTACAAAACTCACATAGTAGCAGCTCAAATTCCTTTGGTGTTAACTCCATATTTACAAATGTAAATTTACTAATTTCATTAATATACAATCAGGTCCATTACTTCTATTAGTGTTTACTATGAATGAATTATAACATAATCTTATATTTGGATATGGCAGATACAAGTATTACAATTTGGGTTTCTGTAATAAGCGCCTCATCCGCGATTGTTGCCGTTGTGACTACACAAATTATAACGGCAATTAATACCCGCAAAAGCGACAACAGGAAAGAAAAGGCTGAAAACAAAAGAACCTCAATTAAAAGGCGAATTGAAATTGGAGAAAATTTTTACCACATGTTTAGGGAAAGTTCACTCAATCTACATAAATTAAAGACTGTATTTATAAATGAAAAATTTGTTGAATCAGAGGGTGGATTAGTCAATTTAACTTCTCAAAGAAAACAAATAGATGATCGTGCATTGAAATTAGTTGAGGATACAAAACTATGGAATCTAACAGATATTTACTTCAATGTAGAAAGTACGGGTGAAGTAACGGCTAAAGATGTTATACGAATAATGGAATTACAAGCAATAAGAATCGAATTGGATGGTCAATATTTAAAATCAGCCCCTGATAAAAAAGAAGAAATAGGTTTAAAATTTATAGCTGCCAGTGATGATGTTATTGAACTTATTACAAATGTTATAGCACGTGTAGAAAGGGATTTGGCTATTGTAAAAAAGGAAATTATTAGACTAACAACATTTATGGAGCAATAACGATTTACCTGAATCCATTTCAATATTATTCAAAATCACATCAGGCTGGCATATTGGACACATTATTGCGCAGGGTATCCGAAGCCAATATGCTCAACATAGCGAAGGACAGGAAAAGAAAAGAAATGCATGAGCATAGTCAGGGTTTAGGTATGTAAGTTGATTTTAAATGAACGCTCAAACAACTGCGGCAAGCGGCTGCATTACACCATGCACGCTATCGCGGCATGTTCATTCCGTCGCCAGCCTCCCTGCCGCAGCAGGAATGAAATTCGCTGTCGCTCATAACACAATTACTTTGGGCAATCCACAATTAAACACCCCAATTCACCACATCAGCAAAGATTCTAACTGGCGGATGAAAAGGGATATTTTGTTACTGAGAATTAAATAGGTAGTAATAAAAAATATATAAGAAAAGCATTTGACAGCAAATAATGTCACTAATAAAATTAGATTTGTATAACCTATACAATTATCTTTTTTGTAAAACTAACACCTTGTTTGAAATCAATAAGGTGCATATAATGCAGGGGGTTGCAAAAAGTTAAATGGAAGTTTTAAGCTAAATCAATCACTCTTTCGGCAGATTAGTAATGCACTATATAAATCCTTTTAATCTCCTAAGCATACAAGCAGATGATCTATCTGAAATTGGCTCTTCAACAATTCGAAGAGCAAAAAAAAGTCTTTTAGCGGATATAGAACTGAGTGACAAAGATACTGTCAGCTATAAAGGAGTTGAAATCACCAAAGCAGATTGTATTAAAGCAATTGACGACCTGGATAACGAGAATAAAATGAAACTGCATTTTATTGTATCGAAGAATTTAGAGCTAAGTGCTTTTTTGACCAATGGTAATGTAACTTTTTTAGAAACTAATTATGAAAACACTTACAATGAACCAGATTTATTGAATTTCATTAGTCCATATTTTGCATATCAATTTGATAAGATTCTTCTAAGTGCTTTTCAAAAAGGAAATCAAAGTATTGTAAATTTACTCCTAAAACATGAAGATTTAATTAAGCAAATTGACAAGGGTGCATCTTACAAAAGTCT
>CAZZVO010000337.1:0-3599 GCA_964657505.1 uncultured Mucilaginibacter sp. | reverse complement strand
TGTAATTCCTCAGCCTAAAAAAGAAGAAAAAAAGGAAACGGTTGCGGTTAAACAGCCAACAGAAGATAAATCTAAACAGCTTAAAAAACTAAACCAGGATTTAATGGGAATGGAGCAGAAAATTGCCGAATTGGAAAAAAATGTAAAGCAATTAGAAGCGGAACTAAGTGACGATAAAATTTACAAACAGCAAAATCGTTTGCAGGAAGTGAACAAAAACCTCAAACAAAAACAGCAGGAACTAAAGCAACAGCAAGAAAAATGGGAAGTTTTAGCCGACCAGATCTTCGAAATGGAAGAAAGGTAACGATGCTTCTTTTATCGCCATAAAATCAGCAAACAATTTTAGTTTCGCTGGATTTTATTTTTACAGCTTTGTTTCTTAATTTTAAGCAAGAAAATTAATTATGAACTTTTCATTTTTTAATACAGCACCCAAATTATTTAGCGATAAATTTATCAAGCTTGCCAAAGAAGGCCATCTCCCCGAAATTACGGAAGCTGTTGACGATGAACGCCGGAACAAATCTGGTACGGGAACATCCAAAAACGGCAAAATTACAGTAACCAGGGTTGGTATGTACACGGGCAAGTAATTGAATGAACTTTGCCCTGCCAACACTGGTTTTATTAATTTTATTGATACCAGGGTTTCTATTTCGAAGGTTTTATTACTCAGGGGAATTTTCGAAAGAATATTTTAAGCAAAACTTTACCGACCTTATCCTGCCATCGCTGATACTAAGCGGTATCATCAACACTTTTTGTTACACCATCATCTATTTATTAGGTTATCACTCTGATGCCGTTCCTGCAATCGCTGTCCTGTTAAGCGGCACGACAGATAGTGTCCGCGTTTCCGATGCCATACAAACATTGTTTTTAAACCTTTATCCAGGTCTGTCTTATTTTTTATTTACCGGAGTTATTGGTGCCGTGGCCGGACTTTTAAGTAAATATTTTGTTAGGACATATAAACTTGACCGCAAATACAAACTTTTTCGTTTTCAAAATGAATGGCACTATCTTTTTAGCGGGGAGATTTTAGACTTTCCTGACGTTCAGGGAAGTGCCCGTGATGTCGATTTAACATATATAAATGTGTTGGTAAACACTTCGGAAGGAACCGTAATTTATCGGGGTTATCTCTCATCATATATATTATCGAGTTCTACTGGGATTGACAGGTTGTATTTAACCGACACAAAAAGGCGCTACCTCAAGGATGATGGACAAAACGAGGAAACTACTTACTACAGAATGCCGGGAGAGTTTTTTGTAATTTTTGCCAGTCAAATTATCAACCTGCACATTTCCTATTACACCATCTGATCGTCTAAAACCGAAAGAAGCAAATGAAATTAAAAATTTTACTGATACTTCTTTTATCCTATAAAATTTGTGCTGCACAAATAACATATCAAAACCAGGTTTATCAACCCAACATTAAATCGGTAGAATGTTATAACAGTCAGCAGGAAAGCTCTTTCCCAATTATTGGTTTACGCACCAATGATGTTTTGCTTTTTAGTTTTGATGATTTGAACGGCGGTTCGAAAACCTACAATTATACGATTGAACATTGCGATGCAGATTGGAAACCTTCCGGCCTTTCGCCTTCCGAATACTTGCAAAATTTCAGTGAAGATAGGATTACTGATTACCGCTATTCTTTCAACACCAAACAAAAATATACGCATTACCAGCTTACTTTGCCCAATTACAACATCATTCCGAAACTTTCGGGCAATTATTTATTGAAAGTTTATCCTGAAGGAAATCCGCAGGAACCCATTATCACGAAGCAATTTTACGTGGTGGATAACCGGGTTGGTTTAGCTGCTGGCCTCGCTCCTTCCAATAATGTGGTGGACCGGACCAGTAATCAAAAAATCAATTTTAGTGTTGAGGTGAATGCCTTATCGGTCACTAATCCTTATGCAGAAATCCGTGCGTTGGTTTTACAAAACGGGCGGACAGATGTTGCCCAAATGAACACGCGGCCGCAGTTTATCCAGGGCAGTTTGTTACAATACACCGATTTTCAAACCAATGATTTTGCTGGAGGAAATGAATTTAGGCGGTTTGATTTACGCTCCTTACTTTCTGGTGCAGAACACATTAGCAAAATTTATCGCGATACAGTGAATACCGTAATGTTGATGACCGACCGGGAACTGAACCAGCCAAGCTATACTTTTCAATACGATAACGATGGCAAATTTTTCATCCTGAATGCTGATGGCCGCAACCCGCGCACAGATGCGGATTACGCGCACATTTACTTCAATTTATCTTACAGTCCGCTAAATCAGAACACTACTGTTTTTATCACCGGAAAGTTTAATGATTACAGTTTGGATGAAAGCAACAAGATGAGTTACGATGCTAGTAAAGGCAATTTTTACACGGATTTATACTTAAAGCAGGGCGTTTATGATTATCATTACGTGTTAAAAAACAAGGGAGAAATTGATCAAACTTCTATCGACGGCAGTCATTTTGAAACCGAAAACGAGTACCAGATTTTGGTTTATTACCGGAGATCGGGTAGCCGTTACGAAGAATTAGTAGGCTATCAGTTGTTAAATACAACCAAAAGCAATAGTTTGCGCTAAACTTTTGTTCACCAAAAAAAAGTACGATAAAAGAAGCATGCTCGAACAGCTCGACCTACAAAACCTGTTGATTATTGATATTGAAACCGTTCCGCAGTATCGCAATTATGGCGATGTTCCGCCGCATTTGCAGGAATTGTGGGAGCAGAAAACCGTTTACCAGCGCAAGGAAATTTTAGCGGAAGACTTTTACGAACGCGCCGGGATTTGGGCAGAATTTGGCAAAATTGTTTGCATTTCTGCCGGAATTTTTACTGCTGCTGAAGGTATTTCACTTCGCATAAAATCGTATTGTTGTGAAGAAGAAGCCGAATTATTGGAAGGTTTTTCAACAATGCTCCAAAAACGTCCCGCAAATTTGATTCTTTGTGCGCACAACGGCAAAGAATTCGATTTTCCTTATTTGTGCCGAAGAATGTTGATCAACCAAATTAACATTCCGCCGCAATTGCAAACTTTCGGCAAGAAACCTTGGGAAGTAAACCATTTGGATACGATGGAGTTATGGAAGTTTGGCGATCATAAAAACTATACATCACTGGGTTTGCTGGCTGCAATTTTCGATATTCCAACGCCAAAAGATGATATTGACGGAAGTCAGGTTGGCAAAGTTTATTGGCAAGAAAACGACCAGGAACGGATCAAAACTTATTGCCAAAAAGATGTGATCACGACGGCGCAGTTGTTAAAACGTTTCCGCGGGGAAGATTTGATTTCGGAAGAAAACATCACTTACATTGATTAAAAATGGGTTTAAAAGTTGACCAGCTAAGCGTAACTTTTAAAACCGGCGGCACCAACTTTAAGGCGGTAAAAGAAGTATCGTTTGAATTGGAAGCCGGAAAAGTGTTGGGCATTGTTGGCGAATCCGGCTCCGGGAAATCAGTGACTTCCTTGGCAATTATGCGCTTGTTGGATGAAGAAAGAACAGAAATAAGCGGAAGCATTGCTTTAAACAACCAAGAATTATTAGCACTTTCT
>CAZZVO010000336.1:0-3609 GCA_964657505.1 uncultured Mucilaginibacter sp. | reverse complement strand
TACTTTTGATTTTGTCTCTTTTGGATTTGTATTTTTTAAATTATCCTGTCCATTTATATCCCTACTATTAATAGTATTATCAGTTTTAAACTTTATCTTATTCCATAAAATAGGAATTATGAAAATGTTTAAAGTAACCAAGAGTGATAATAACACAATATTTGTATAAGGATTATCAAAAATGTTTTTCATATCAATTTCGTTTAAATTTTTTAAAAATGCACAGACTGTTATAATATCTGATATTATAGCCAAGCATCTAAGAAAATTAGAAAATGTAAATTTCACGTTTAGGTTTAAAGTTACTCAATGCAAGATCAGTCGTTTGGTTTCATATTAGAATATCAGGATAAGAACATTTATTGCGAAGTGTTTCGTGAAGATGATAACTATACCGTTGTTTTTGATGGAAAATATCAATGCGATTTAGAATTAGATGAAACGCAAAAATGGGTTTGGTCGTTTGGTAACGATATACCGGAAGAAACAATAATCGAAATCGGCTTAAAAATAGATGAAAAATACGCTTAAACTAACTATATGCTTGTTATATCTTGCCTTTAATCCCTAAACAAATTCTCGTGGGCAAGGTAAAATCCATGCACCTCGTATTTTGGTAGCGGCTTGTTGGCGTTCCAAATCTTTTTTTGTTCTTCATTTGCTATGTCCTGCAACCGTCTGCAAGCAAAATCAGCAGCATCCCTATATTTATAAATCTTGATAGTAGTCAATTGACCAAACACCGCGTTATCAACACAAACAATAAATACTTTTTTCAACCGCCTTGCCATATAGCAAAACTGCTAATAATATTAGTATTTTAAAAGTATCGGTAATAATAATTGATAAAGAAATAAACGCCTAAAATTTATATTTTAGCAGGGTTATGCCAACATTGCCCGAACTTGAACGCGACTTCTTAGCAGAACTGCACAACATAGAGTTCCAAAACATTACTTTCTTTGCCGTACGGCCACCATTGGCCGAAGAAGATATAATCGACAAATTAAGCAATCATTACCTTTTTTGGATAACTAATAATGTAGCTTACTTCTGTTTCGTGGAAAATTCTGACTTGCCGTTTAAGATACGCAAAAGGTGTTTGGCTGCTTTTGACAAGTTCTTTCCTAACGGGCACGTTATAGGGAAGATGTTTTAGTTGTCCGTTTAGGTTTAATTGGTTAAGTTTAGAACTCAATTAAATCATATTATTATGGCATTTTTTACAACACGTGTTGAATTACACGAAAATTTTCAACATTAAAACCAGATTATGAAACCCTTCATACAGAAATGAAAAAAGAAGGGTTTTGGAGAACTATCGGCGTACAAGGAGAACCTTCTTATCATTTACCTACAGCAGAATAAAATTACAACAATGATACTGAAACTACCGAAGATGTACTAAATCTTGCTAAAAAAGCAGCAACAAGAACTGGTTTTAAGTTTAGCATCCTCGTTACAAAAGCAGATGGAAATAGAAAGTGGTATAATTTGGATGAAGTAAAATAACTTATTCACTACCATAACCATAATCAACAGACCAATCTTTACGGTCACTATACATTACCTCTCTAACTTTAGTTGGTTCTGCCGACACGACTAAATATTCAATACTGTCTGATTGGCTAACTTTTGATACATAAAAACCTCTTTGTTTCATTTCTTCAAAGAGTTCTTCGTTTGTTAATTTATCGTTTTCCATTTTTTAATTATTAATTATATTTTTACAATAAAACTTTTAGGATGAAATAAAAAACATTTGAAAATATTGTACTAACCTTTATTGCTACTCGAATTACGACCTCCAGTACCACGCAATATAAACGATTTAGTACGCCGAAGTGGCGTAGCTGTATCATTTATGCGTGGAGGGCGTCGTAACCCTGGGTAGCTGACTGATACGATAGTTACGCCATACTTTTTTACTCAAAATACGACAATATGAAAGTTTCACCAACCCTCCTGTTATTGTGCCTATGGTTCAATTTGTCTAACGCTCAAACTGTAATCCCCACACCTCTTTATCATCCTGATTTTGGTTTTTATGAACGAATGCTTGATAAAAAAACTTCACAATATGATAGTGGGTTTGCTAAGGTTCAAGCTGATTACGCCACCCTTATGAACCTCCATACTTTCAATAAGGAGAATTTAGTAGTACTCAATGATTGTAGGGAATATGCAAAATCTAAACTAAAAAATAGCAACCAAATAGATTTTTCTATTCAGGCTAATGTAGATTGGGCTTTAAGGATTATTAATGTCTATTTCGATATGAAACCTATAATGGATGAAATTAAAGTGCTAAACATTATAGGTAAAGAAATAATAAACATAAAGGCATCTAATCCTGGCTCGTTTACTTCTACTGACAGGTATAAAGAGTTAATTGCCCTTATCGCTGAAATAGAAAATTGTCATGCAGAACAAATAAGTTCTTTGGCTTTAAAACATGGAATATTTTAAATACAAATCAAAATAATAATTTATATTGAGAGGCTCAAAGTAGCCTCTTTTTTATTTTGTTTCCTAATTATTTTAGTATGCCAGTCATAATTAAAAATTCCTTAAATAATGAAGTCAAAATTATTAGTTTGAAAGAATCAAAAGATCGAATAAAATATCCACCTAATATATGGAAGGTAGTTGCACGAAAAGATATTGTAGAAGTTATGGAACCAAATATATTGATGAATAGCGGTTTTATAAATCACGGAGAATTTGAGAAAGAAGATTTGGAACAAGTGTTAACAACACATCCGCAAGCTACATACCAACTATTACCTAATTGGGGAAATTGGGATAAGGTAAAAATTAGCAAAATAAAAGATGATAATCAGAGTTTAGACGAATTTTTACGTCCGAACGACTTTGTGAGAAATGATAGGCATAAAAAAATTAAAGCAATCATAAAACATATAACAGCTATACCGTTAAAAAAACCAACTTTTTCAGATTGGGTTGCCATATTTACAATACTTGGTGCTATTGCGACTATTTTAGGTGTCATAATTCAAATAAAATCATCTAATAGTAATATACAGATTTTAAATCACACTAAAGAATAATGCCTACTACCAACCAAAGAACATATCGAAAAAAGATTAACATAAATATAATTCAACCTAAAAGTAGGCAACCACTAATAGCAAATTGGATAGCCGGAATAGCAGCATTAGTAACGTTTGGAGTATTTATTATAAATTACAGACTGTTTGAAAAAACTTCAGTTCAAGCGATTGCTGCCTTAAAAGCTGATTCTATCGCAGAACGCAGTTACGTACTATCGTATAGTATCTATAAAAGCACCGATTCTTCTAACAAAGCATCTTTTATAGAAACTAAAAGAGTCAATGATAGCACGATAATAGAAAACAGAAAAAGGTCTAAAAGAGATAGCCTTAGCCTTAACGCTCAAATTCAAACACTTAAAGAAACCAAAAATGAATTTGAAATAGATAACCAACCATTCCTTCAAGTATTAAATGTCAAAATAGACACACTAATTGCCGGAAAACCAATGGTTGTAAGCTACAAACTGTACAATCACGGGGTAGTGTAAACTGAACTGTGTCAGCGTTAGTGTTCAGTTATTTTGCAGGTGTA
>CAZZVO010000335.1:0-3624 GCA_964657505.1 uncultured Mucilaginibacter sp. | reverse complement strand
GGTAATCGTTTTTTAAAGTTTGCGCGGTTGGCGGCATTACGTTGGCTTCAAAAATCTTTCCGCCGTTGATATCAGCCTTAAAAACCACGCGGACAATCCGGTTGGCGTTGGTGTTAAAGCGGTCGTAACTCAATTCATCCTGCACAAAAAGTAGAATAATAAAGCAAACGGCAATACCAATTGCCAGGCCAAGGATGTTGATAGCCGAAAAACTTTTATTCCTCCAAAAGTTCCGGTAAGCGATTTTGATGTAGTTTTTGAGCATGGTGTTGAGCTTTTAGCTAAATTTTAATTAATGCCGCTGAAAAAAGACTGGTAAAAGAAGTACAGCATTTTTATTTCTTGCTGCAATCATGTTAAATGTGATGCCGTTTATTAAACCTGTTGTGATTCAATAGATTAGAGTTATATTTTAAATTAAACTGTTCGGTTCTGATACAATTGATGTACAATATCGGTACAAGCATTAAATTGTAAAGACGGCATTTTTCGAACAGCAAGCCAACGTTCAGGGAAATCGCTTTTAAACATTTACGCATATTTTTTGGCTAAAGCCCTGGCTTAATCTACCAATTTAACCGTTGGCTAAAGTCCAACGGCAATAAATGAAGTGCTGGGTCGCGGTTTATAGCAGCTAAAGGTGTTCATTGCCGTCCCATTTATGGGGCGGTAGCAAAGGGACGAAATTGGCTTTAGCCAAAATCTATGACACAGTAATTTTAAAAGCGATTTCCTGAGCTAACCTTTTTCGATTTTTTAATGATGCTTAAATTTTCTAAATTTGATTACAATCTATGATAGCATGTTGACAACCATCAAAGGCATTTACGAAAACGGAAAGATTGTTTTGGACGAAACTCCGCCAACTAAAAACAAGCAAAAAGTTGTAGTTACATTTTTGGACGAAATGCAACCTTCCCCTGATGAAAAAAGGTACTTAGGCAGTTTAAAAGGCAAAATTGGTATCCCGGATAATTTTAACGAGCCGCTCGACGATTTATAGTTATTTAGCTATCAGCAATCAGCAATCAGCTTTTTGTACAGTTTACTATTTTAGTAGGAGATATGAGGTTTCAGGTATGAAAACTGCCATTCGCTGATAGTCGAAAGCCGATTGCTAAAAGCTCTTCCTCACTCAACCTTCAAACTTTCCGCCGGATTGGCCAGTGCTGCTTTTACCGCTTGAAAACTTATGGTTAGTAAAGCAATGATGATGGCTATTGATCCGGATAGTGCGAAAATCCACCAACTGATGCTTGTTTTGTAGGCAAAACTTTGCAGCCACTTTTGCATAGCAAAGTAAGCCAATGGCGATGCAAGTACAATTGAAAAGATCACAAGCTTTAAAAAATCTTTAGAAAGTAATATCATAATCGATGTTACACTTGCACCCAAAACTTTACGGATACCAATTTCTTTGATACGTTGCCGGGCAGAAAATGCAGCCAATCCAAACAAACCCATACATGCAATTAACACGGCAATAAATGCGGAAGCAATAAACAATTTACCCAATTGCTTTTGTGATAAATATTGCTGATTGTATTTTTCATCCGCAAAGAAATATTCGAATGGGTTACCCGGAAAATTTTGATCAAACAGTTGTTTAATTGTATTCAATTTGGATTGCATGTTTCGTCCATCTGTTTGGATTGTGAAATAAGAAAGGGAAACAGAAGCCAGATAAATAACTGGTTTTATTTCTTCATGCAAGGAAAGGTGATGGTAATCTTTAATCACACCGATGATCTCATAAGTTTTGTTCCATTTTATTTTTTTGCCGATCAAGTTTTCTTCAGGATTGAAACCCATTGAACGCGCTGCCTTTTCGTTGATGATTAATTTAGGTGCATTGTTCCAGCTTTTTTCTGCATCTTCCAAACTAAAAGATTTCCCTTGTTTAAAATTGATACCGTACGTATCAAAGAAGTTTTGATCGCAGATAAACATGGAATATGATTTTTTATCATCTCCAACTTGTGCGTTCAGTTTTGTAATTCCATCTGTAGAAAAATTATATCCAATTCCGGGAACATTGTTACTTGCGGCAATTTTTTTTACGAATGGCAATTGTGCAAGTGAAGTTTTAAAAGCCATGTTTCTTTCAGCTTGTCCGTCGCTTGAAACAGTAGGCCCTTTTATTACCAGCAATTGGTTTAAATTGATGCCTAATTTTTCTGTCTGCATGTATTGCAATTGTCGATATAAAACAACAGTTGCAATGATAAATGCAATTGAAATTGTAAACTGAAAAACCACCAATACTTTGCGCAAAGAAAAAGTGCCAACGTTAGACGCAACCTTGCCGCGGAGCACGGCAACTGGTTTAAAAGAAGTTAATACAAATGCTACATAACTTCCTGATAGTATGGAACCTACAATAATAAATGACAAACCAGCAAGCCAAAACCAGCTCTGGTTTAATTGGGAAAGTGAAAGTTGTTTTTCGACAAAACCATTAAAAGTAGGCTGAAATATGCCGACCAATAACAATGCAACACCAGCACTAAAAATGGTTAAAATAAACGTTTCGGTTAAGTATTGAAATATTAATTGTGTACGACTGGCACCCAATACTTTTTTTACACCAACTTCTTTTGCGCGGTTTAATGCTTGTGCGGTTGAAAGGTTGATATAATTGACCCAACCAATCAACAATATTAAAACAGCTACGCAAAAAAACACCACAACTAAAACCAGGTTTCCATAAGTTTGGAACGGATAATTAAACGATGGTGCCAAATGCAATTCGCTGAAAGGTTGTAATACAACTTGGTCATCTTTCATTCTTGGATTTGCACCGCCGACAATATCGGTGAGCTGATTATTAACTGTCTTTATGTTAGCACCATTTCTAAGTTTAACATAAGTATTTAAAAAAGCTGATTCCGTTTTGGTAGGATCAGCCCAATCATTTTCATCCCTGTTCGCAGCACTTTCCAACGTATGGATAGAAAGTAAAACGTTTGCTTTTACATCTGATGTTTCGGGTTGTTGATATACTGCTTTTACCGTATAAATTGTATTGCCAAACTGGTTGCTAACAGTTATGTTTTTACCAATTACATCAATTGTGCCAAATAATTTATTACAAATAGTTGTGGAGATTGCTAAAGTTTTAGGTTCTTTTAAGGAAGCAGAACCGGCAACAATTGGAAAAGAAAAAACATCTATAAAATCGCCGTCAACATAACTTATATTGTCCTCGCGAAATACTTTTAACTCAGAAGATTTACCAGATGTAAAATTTAAAACACCTGCACCAATTCCCTCAGCTACACGTATGCAATTTTCTACACTTGGAACTTGTTGTTTAATTATCGGTGCAAATCCTGGTGCCGAAGTATTATCTGCATGGCCTTCTTTATCGGTAATATTTAAACGGTACAATTGGTTGTAATTGTGGTTGTAACGGTTTGCACTCCACTCAAAAGCAACGTATTGCATAATGAAAAGGAAAACCGTAATGCCTAAAGCCAACCCGGCAATGTTGATGAAAGTAAATTGCCTGTTGCGCCACAAGTTCCGGTAAGCAATTTTGATGTAGTTGTTGAGCATTTTCGTAAGCTTTTAGCTGTTAGCAATCGGCTTTCAGCATTTTTGTTTTTTGTCAAGAATAAATTA
>CAZZVO010000334.1:0-3632 GCA_964657505.1 uncultured Mucilaginibacter sp. | reverse complement strand
CAGATGCTTCTTTTAGCACCTTAAAACTTATGTTGATTATAGTTTGCCAACTTCTTCGGCCAAATCAACCAATTTGTTGGAATAGCCCCATTCGTTATCGTACCAAGCTACCACTTTTACAAATTTATCGTTCAAAGCGATACCGGCACCGGCATCAAAAATAGAAGTGCGGGAATCTCCTATAAAATCCTGGGAAACAACTGCATCTTCCGTGTAACCTAAAATGCCTTTTAATTCGCCTTCAGAAGCTTCTTTCATCGCATTTTTAATGTCTTCATAAGTTGCAGAATTTTTTAGTTTCACGGTTAAATCAACCACAGAAACATCAGCAACAGGAACGCGGAAAGACATACCGGTTAATTTCCCTTTCAATTCCGGGATTACCAGCGTAACCGCTTTTGCAGCACCAGTTGATGATGGAATAATGTTTTGTGCAGCACCACGGCCACCTCGCCAGTCTTTGTGAGACGGGCCATCCACTGTTTTTTGTGTTGCAGTTGTCGCGTGGACGGTGCTCATTAAACCTTCTTCAATACCAAATTTATCATTCAAAACCTTGGCAAGCGGAGCCAAACAATTAGTGGTGCAGCTTGCGTTAGAAATGATGTTTTGATCGGCACGCAGTTCTTTATCGTTTACGCCCATTACAAAAGTTGGCGTATCATCTTTTGCAGGTGCAGACATTACTACTTTTTTGGCACCGGCATCAATGTGTTTTTGTGCAGTTTCTTGTGTTAAAAACAAACCGGTTGATTCGATAATTACTTCCGCACCAACTTCGTTCCATTTCAGGTTTGCAGGATCTTTTTCGGCAGTTACACGGATCGTTTTTCCGTTAACAACCAAATGGCCGTCTTTAACTTCAATCGTACCTTTAAATTCCCCGTGGGTTGAATCGTATTTTAACATGTATGCCATGTAATCCGGATCAACCAAATCATTAATACCTACAATTTCTACATTGGGCCTGTTAATGGCAGCGCGGAAAGCCAAACGGCCGATACGGCCAAAGCCGTTTATTCCTATTTTCATAATTTTAATTTTTATTGATATAATATGTTAACAAGTTATTGATAGGCTCTTTAATAATATTTGCAATACCAACGTTTTGCTCGGCCGCTGTTTGCTTTAATAATTCCTGGTAATGTGCTGCAACTGTACCCACAAAATAAACCGGTACGGCAGGGTTTTCTTTTAGCAATGGCTGCGTGTAAAACGATAAAAATTTACGGAAGCCGGAAGTAACCAGATCAACCATAAACGCTTCTTTTATATTGTCTTTTGCAAAACTTCTGAAAGAACTTAAAAATATGGCTGGCTGAGGCTGTCTGTACACTTTATCCAGGATTTGTTTTCTGTCGAGGTCGAACTTTTCTGTGAACTTTTTATCCAGGTCGTCTGGAAAAGTTTTATTCAGATAAGACTTAACAATTTTCATTCCGATCCAATTTGCAGAACCTTCATCTGCCAAAATATAACCCAAACCGTAGTTATTAGGTTTGATTTTTTTTCCATCAAAATAAGCCGCGTTAGAACCACTGCCGAGGATGCAAACAATGCCCGGCTCGTCCTGACAAGTTGCCAGTGCAGCAGCATAAACATCATCTTCTACAATTACTTTCCCAAATCTAAAGAACTCGGAAAAAGCATTGTAAACGGTTTGTTTGTGTTTGTGGGAAGTGATGCCCGGGCCAAAGAAATAAATTTTTTTTATTTCTTCTGCATGGTGGATCAGGTGTATGTTTTTGTTCAGTAAAGAAAGTATGCTTTTTTCATCACTGATAAAAGGGTTGATGCCGCTGGTTTTAAAAGAGTTAACAACGGTTTGCTTTTGTGCCAGCTTCCAGAATGCAAAATTAGAACCGCTATACACTACTGCAATCATCGGATATTAGATAGATAAGATGTCAACCATGTCTAACAAATCCTGCTCCAGCTTAAACTCGTGGTGGGATATTGCTTCTTCCAACTCTGCCAATTGGATGGTATTGCCTTTTAAACCAACCATTTTGCGCGTTTCTCCATCTAACAAAGCTTTTACCGCAGCATAACCTAAACGGCTACCCAGCACGCGGTCGAAACTGCTTGGGCTTCCGCCGCGCTGCAAGTGCCCAAGGATGGTTACCTTAACATCATAAGAAGGCACATGTTCCCTTACTTTTTTGGCAATACCATACGCACCGCCATTTTTATCACCTTCGGCAACAATTACAATGCTGGAAGTTTTTTTGTTACTGCCCGATTTTAAGTGTTCGATCAGTTCATCAATCGCTGTTTCTTTCTCCGGAAGCAAAATCGCTTCGGCACCACCGGCAATACCGGCGCGCAAGGCAATACAGCCCGAATCGCGGCCCATCACTTCGATAAAAAATAAACGGTCGTGTGCATCGGCGGTATCGCGTATCTTATCCAACGCTTCCACTACTGTGTTTGTAGCAGTATCAAAACCCAGCGTAAAATCCGATCCGTATAAATCATTATCTATCGTGCCCGGGATGCCGATTACCGGGATATCATAAATCCTCGAAAAACGTTCGGCACCGGTAAAAGTCCCGTCACCGCCAATTACAATTAATCCGTCAACGCCTCTCGTTTTTAAGTTGTTATAAGCTTTTTCTAAACCACTTTCTTCTTTAAATTCCATGCAACGGGCAGTTTTCAGGATAGTGCCACCCAAATGCAGGATGTTACTTACCGAACGCTCGTTCATATCATACATATTGTTGTTGATTAGGCCCTGATAACCTTGCTTTACACCAACAACTTGTAACCCGTGGAATATGCCCGTTCGTACAACGGCACGGATGCAAGGGTTCATGCCCGGCGCATCTCCGCCCGAAGTTAGTACGGCAATCTTGTTTATTTTAGACATTTTTTAAACCAGTTCCTTGTTTGGCGAAGATAAGGTGTAATCTTTACACTAAGTAATATATTATTTATTAATTTTGAGAAGATAAGAACAATGCCATAACACTACAATTTGGAAACAATACTACCAAAATTTGATTCCGTTTTCTCTATCGACTGTGTAATTTTTGGGTTTCAGGAAAATGAGTTGAAGATATTGCTGATCGAAAGAAATGAAGAACCCTACAAAGGATGGTGTGCACTGCCCGGTTATATTGTTAAAAACGATGAAAGCATAGACGATGCTGCCGAACGTATTTTACATGAGTTAACCGGTCTGCACGATTTGCACATGGAGCAATTTCATACTTTTGGTGATGTGGACAGGCATCCGCAAGGCAGGGTAATTACGGTAGCTTATTATGCTTTAATCAGGGTTGACGGGCAGCCAGAACTGAAACCAAACAGTAACTACGTACGAAGCGCATTTTGGTATCCCGTGAATGATTTAGGAAAAATGCCTTTTGATCATAAAAAGGTTTTTGAAACCGGTTTCCAGAAAATACGCCGCAGGCTCAACTATCAACCCATTGCTTTTGAGTTACTGCCCGAAAAATTCACCTTAACCCAATTGCAGATACTTTACGAAGCCATCCTGAATAAAAAGCTGGATAAACGGAACTTTCGCAAAAAAATGCTGAGCTACGGTTTTTTAAAAGAACTGGACGAGAAGCAAAAAGGCGTTTCCTTCCGCGCCGCAACTTTATATCGTTTTGACCGAAGGA
>CAZZVO010000333.1:0-3688 GCA_964657505.1 uncultured Mucilaginibacter sp. | reverse complement strand
AGTAAAGCGGACCGGTAAAAATATTAAGCTGATGGCCGGTTGTAACGGTAAACGTGTTTTCCTGGTTCAGCAAATCCAGGTTTGTTCTGGTTAATGCTGATACTTCTTTTACCGGTAGTTTTTCGTATTGTGCGTCTAAAACTTCGGTTAAAATGCTTCTTTTACAAGTGTTTTTTTTGTGTTGAAGGAGTTGACGGAAACCAGCTAAATCTGGCCGAAAACTGTAAAATGGTTGTAATGCTATATCGTTTTCCAGGTAGCCGATTACGGTTGGAGAGAAGCTGCCCGTTGTTTTATAATCGATATATGTTGCCTTCATGAAGTTAGCGCCAATGCTTTTGCAAAAATGTTGGTTGATTTAGGCTGAAAGATTTTTCCATACAAATCAAAATCTTCTGCCGAATCTATTTTTACGTTGACAAAACTCCCGGGAACGGCATATTGTTCGTGTGCATCAATCAAAACTTCGTTATCCACTTCCGGCGAATCAAATTCTGTTCGTCCAACTAAATAATCGCCTTCAATTTTATCAATTAAAACTTTAAATGTTTGTCCGATTTTCTGATGGTTTTTTTCGTGTGAGATCAACTGCTGCATTTCCATAATTGCTTCAGAACGTTCCTGTTTTATCTCTTCCGGAACGTCATCCACTAAATTATGCGCATGTGTTTTTTCTTCGTGCGAATAAGTAAAGCAACCCAAACGATCGAATTTGGTATCCATCACCCATTGCTGCATTTCCTCAAAATCCTGCTGGGTTTCGCCTGGATAACCGGTAATTAAAGTAGTTCGCAAAGCAATTTCAGGAACTTTATCCCGAATTTGATTGACAATATCGATCGTTTTCTGCTTGGTAATTCCGCGGCGCATCGATTTCAGCATGTTGTCTGTAATGTGCTGCAACGGCATATCCAGGTAATTGCAAATATTGCTGCGCTCGTTCATCACATCTAAAGTTTCCATCGGAAAACCGGAAGGATACGCATATTGCAAACGGATCCATTCGATGCCTTCTACGTCAGAAATCCTTCTCAATAGTTCATCCAAATTGCGTTTTCCATAAATGTCCAAACCATAATAAGTCAGATCCTGCGCAATCATGATCAGTTCTTTCGTTCCATTGGCAGCCAATTTTTTCGCTTGTAAAACAAGCTCATCCATCGGCGTAGAAACATGTTTGCCGCGCATCAGCGGAATCGCACAAAAAGAGCATGGACGATTGCAACCTTCGGCAATTTTAAAATAAGCAAAATGCGAAGGCGTGGTCAGCAAACGTTCGCCTAAAAGTTCGTGTTTGTAATCTGCACCAATATTCTGCAAAATCTCCTGCAGATTATTGGTGCCAAAAAAAGCATCAACATTTGGTATTTCTGCTTCCAGTTCTGGTTTGTAACGTTCGGAAAGGCAGCCGGTAACAATTACTTTTCCAACTTTCCCCTGCGCTTTTAAATTACTGTATTGCAGGATTGTATCGATAGATTCCTGTTTGGCATTATCAATAAAACCACAGGTATTGATTACCACAATATCATTTCGACCAACTTTTTCGCTCTCATGCACTACATCAAAGTAATTGCCTTTCAGCTGGCCCATCAATATTTCAGAGTCGTATATGTTTTTAGAACAACCTAAAGTAACTACGTTTACGCGTGGTTTTTTGATGGTATTTGTTGTGGAGATTTTCGTTTTCAAAAATTGTAAATTAAGGGAACAAATTGTAGATGTCTTTTCTGTGCAGTGCCCGTTCAAATGTTAATAACTGGTTGTCAAACTTTAAACCAATTCTGTAATCTCCAACCTTAATACGATAATACAATTTGTAACCTGTGAGTTTTTTTAAATTATGTATTTCTGATAAAAATTTAAAAGCATAAATTTCTTTAAAAACCAATTGCTCTACTTTTATCCTTTGTTTTGATGGGAGAGAGGCCAAATCTTTCAGAAACTTTTTGTTATAACTTACCTGCACCTATTTTGCTTTATCCAAAGTTTGATAGTAAGTTAAAGCATCTTCCAAGTTTAAGTTTTCTGCTGGATCGTTTTCATCAATAGCTTTCATCATTGCGATATCTTCCTTAACAGATTGAGACAGAACTTGCGTTTCAAGTCCCATTTTTTGCGCAAGCGACTGTAACAAATCCAAGTCTTTTTTATTGTTGGAATGAATGATGATGCTTTCCATAAACCTAAAATTACAATTAATTAAAATGAGATTTGAAGCTTAACATTCAATTTTAAAATTGAATGACTAATTATTCTTAAACAAGCTATCTACAAAAGCTTTTCGATCAAATAATTGCAACTGATCTTTTTCTTCGCCAACACCAATATATTTTACCGGAATTTTAAATTGATCTGAAATTCCAATTACGACGCCGCCTTTTGCAGTTCCGTCAAGTTTGGTTAAAGCTAACGCATTTACATCAGTTGCTTGCGTAAATTGTTTACATTGTTCAATGGCGTTTTGTCCGGTGGAAGCATCTAACACCAATAAAATTTCATGCGGTGCATTTGGAATTACCTTTTGCATCACATTTTTGATTTTAGTTAGCTCGTTCATCAAACCAACTTTATTGTGCAAACGTCCGGCGGTATCAATAATTACCACGTCATCTCCGTTAGAAACTGCAGATTTTACAGTATCATAAGCTACAGAAGCCGGATCAGAACCCATTGCCTGCGCAACAACACGCACGCCAACACGTTCTCCCCAAAGTTGAATTTGTGAAACAGCAGCAGCACGAAAAGTATCCGCCGCGCCAATCACCACTTTATTTCCTGCTAATTTTAGTTTGTAAGCCAATTTGCCAATCGTGGTGGTTTTGCCAACACCATTTACACCAACCACCATAATTACGTATGGTTTATGATTGCCGTACTCAAAATTGTGGAAATCGTTACTGTTGTTTTCTGCTAAAAGTGCCTGAATTTCTTCCTTTAAAATTATGTTGAGTTCAGATGTACCCAGATATTTATCGCGTGCAACACGTTCTTCTACACGCTTAACAATTTTTAAAGTGGTGGTTACGCCAACATCAGAAGTAACCAGAATTTCTTCCAGATTATCCAGTACTTCCTCATCCACAATTGATTTACCGGCAACAGCTTTGGTAATTTTAGAAAGAAAATTGTCCTTGGTCTTCTCCAGTCCTTTTTCCAGGTCTTGCTGCTCTACAACCGTATTTTCCTTCTTCTTAAAAAAATCAAACAATCCCATGTGCTTATTTAAATCAAGCGGTAAAAATCTAATGCTTCTTTTATGGTACTAAATTAGGTGATAACAAAAAAAGCCCTTCCGGTAAAATCGGAACGGCTTTCTTATTTTTGAAGAAACAGTTTATTGGTTAGCAGCTTTGGCTACAGCAATTGCATCTTTAACGTGGTCGTTATGTGCAATAATTTCTTTGAAAGAATAAGCACCGGTTTTAGGCGATTTGATCATCGTGATCACTTTAGAATATTCTTTACCTTTTCCGGTTTTCAGTGTTGCAACTACTTTCTTTGCCATGATTTTTTGAAGTTAATAGATCATAGTTCATAGTTAATGGTCGATGCAAAGTGCAGCTACTATCAACTATAAACTAATAACTATATGCTATTTAATTTCTTTATGTACTGTTACTTTCCTCAAAACCGGGTTAAATTTCTTTAATTCCAGTCTTTCTGTTGTATTTCTTTTGTTCTTGGT
>CAZZVO010000332.1:0-3722 GCA_964657505.1 uncultured Mucilaginibacter sp. | reverse complement strand
TGAATGGATGGTACATCGGGCAAGTATCATCTCTGATGACAGCTCAAAAGGAATCATGTTGAGGTCCAAGACGAAAATCGGCAACATGCCATTCCAAAATCCCTTTCTAAATAATACGGACACCCTCGAATAGTAACTTTGAACCAATTTACTTTAGAGAATGATCTAACACAGTTATTTAACTTGGTGCCCTACCCAATAAAGATAATGTACAAGAGATTAATTTACTCCACTATATTAGGGTTAATAGTTTTATTTACTGCTTATGAAGAACTTAGTTTAAGGCGCTATCTTTTTAAAGTCCACAAAGCAATTTACATTGCTGACAGTTTGCCAAATTTTTTGGCTGCAATGTTATCTATCTTTGTGTACATGATTTTAAAGAACCCTGTAAATAAAGGAGAAATATTAAAATCAGTAACATTTATCGTGTTAGGGCTTGTACTTTATGAATTCGCACAAATATGGATACCACATATGGTTTTTGATATAAAAGATATCATTGCATCTGTGCTTGGGGGAGTAATTTCCTATAGTATTATTTATTTATTAAATAGTTAATTAAGCTAAAAATTCACAGCTTTAAATACAAGACTTAAAAAAAGCTTTAATGCTTTGTCCCAACTCGTATACAGTTACCTTATTTTTTTACCCAAATTTTTATATCTGATATTTCACCATGGTCCCTATAACATTCTGTGATTTTGTGTTTTATGTAAAGACGTGTGTTTTTAGTCTTTTTTTATAAAAACTCCTTTTTTATCGAAAATTAAATCTCCACCTTTAATTTCAGCCTCATACATGGTTTTACCGGCGGCATCGGTTACCTTTCCGGCCTCTTTTATCTTTGCACCTTTAAAATGCGTAGCGACATAGGGCGCGACTGCAGATGGTAACGCAGAAACTGAAATAGCCTTTACAATCTCAATAAACGAACCGGCCGGTGTAAATACAACAGAATTATCTTCACCAGACTTTCCGCCCCAGTTAGCTTCATAATTGCCTTTTTCCTTTTCCCACCTCACTTTGACAGCTTCGGGATACTTACTGCTTAGTGCAGTTTTAACAACGAATGGTACCGCGGAACTTTTTAAATCCTGTGCCATTACATTTCCTGTTAACAAAGCAGTAATAATTCCAAACAGTATTTTCCTTTTCATAATCTTGGTTTTTATCAAGTGTAGATAATCATTCCGTAAAAAATCTGTGCAGATAGTTTTTTGTCGGCAAATTAACCCTGCTTTTAACTTAACTGGAAACATACAAGAGCCTATTGTTTGGGAAACAAAAACTGCGAATACTGTAATGGCTTAACGAATTGATAGCTTTCAACTATTAACCATACAAGCTCAAATGATAAAATTGTTTCTGGGTATCTTTAGACTGGACATTGAAAGTAAAAAGGGACTAAAAAGCAGGGCTTGCCATTGGAATATAAGAACCTCACAATTGAAAGACGTTTTAACATAGCCATAAGTCAATCGGTAAAGGGCAGCCGCATATACAAAAACTCAAAACAACATATCCCTATGATTTTCTAAAACTAAAGGATAAGTGGTGCTTGCCATATCTCAGAACACATTTTAGATTACACTATAAAAACTTGTTATGCAGACACTGATTGACCAACATCTTCCTAAGCTGATTATCGCTGCCATCCTATCTATTGCATTTATTGCTTATTTAATATTTCGCAACAACAAAGATGAAAAGCCTTTTGAACGAGACGAGGATGAGAACGTTTGAGACTCAAAACCTTCTACTTAACATAACCTTAATTATTATTGTTGTAACAAAACGGATTACACAAGGTCTAAAAACAACAACCATAAATCCACGCACATGAAAACAAAGCGACGTGAAACTTTGACAGGAACTTTCGCTTTAATTACTTTCCTTGTGATGGTTGCCATGTCAACCTCACCTTTTGCAGAATTTATAGTCTATAACAAACTGGTGGTAGCAGGCAATGCAGAAGAAACTGCAAAAAATCTTTTATCCCATCGCGGTTTATTCACTGCTGGCATTTTCGGCTACCTATTTAATTTTATCTGCGACATAGTGGTCGCTTGGGCACTTTATCTTTTTTTTAAACCAGTCAGCACCAAGTTATCACTATTGACTGCGTGGTTTCAATTAACCTATGCTGTGATCAGCATTATAGCTACCATTAATTTGGTTACAGTACTAAGGCTGCTCACTTCGTCAGTTTATTTTAAAGCTTTTCCTGTAGCTCAGTTAAATGGTCAGGCCTGGCTGATGCTTCATGAATTTAGGGATAGCTGGTTAGTCGCATATTTTCTTTTTGCCTTGAACCTTATTGGCAGGGGTTGCCTAGCCTGGTTCTCAGGTTATGTACCTAAATGGGTAGCCGTATGTTTGTTCGTCGCCGGGATCGGCTATTTCACTAATTCCTTACAATATTTCTTATTTCCCCAATGGCCCATACCATATATAGAAGTCACTTATTTTGGGGAATTAATATTTATGTTTTGGTTACTAATTGTAGGTAGAAAGCTTAAGCTAGTAGTTTTGTAAGTAGGGGAAGCAATAGACATTTTTGTCTCCAGCTCATTAGATGACACGTGTTCCTTCCTTTTATAATGACAGCTCCAACGAGATGTTCATTAAATTGCAAATGAGAAATGATAAAAGTTCTTCGGACAGCAATGTGGAGATTTCGGAATGCTTGACCAGTAGATTCCGTGCTATTAAGAGAACCTCGTTGTGTTCAATATAGAAGAAAAATAAATTAATTATCAATAGGTTAGCATGATTAAAGTGTAGCGGAATTACTTTTCTACTATTCCGGAATAAGGTGGTCAATGGCCCCGAAATCTCCAATAAAGTGAGCGATTAACAATCTTGAAACGACTGTGGTTGTTGCACGACTGTCTAGTCATTCTCAGAAGGTGATTCTTCATTAGTTTAAAAGCCATGAGATCTTCATAACTATCGATCTGTCCTGTTAAAATGACTGATAACCAAATGTCAGGCAGTTGCCAGACTTAATTTGCCTTCCATTTTATATTCTCTGGGTTGTGCAACAGCCACGACTGCTTTCAAAAAAATAATTGAGCAGTGCAATTAAAAGAAGGAATAAGTGTCAATTAAAGTGGATGATTAAAAACAGTTTTTTATACCTCAGCTATTCAATAAAACGATTACACCAGTCAAATCATTCAAAATACGTATACAGGTGTTTCTGATCGCATTAAACATAACAATCAAAAGAAAAACCTTAATGTTTTATCAAATACCCATCATCAAAAACACAAAAGGTTATTTGAATGATGAAATGGGTTTACGAGAATACATTGAAACCAGGAATAATAAGTTTTCAGGTAAGTGTAAGCCGTTTTATGGTTTTCCAGTATTTCGTCGTGGCTGTTGCACAAAGGGTATACTTCACCGAATACTCCTATTTCGGATTGTAGTTTTTAAGCTGTCAAGAAAACTGGTAACTATTGTTCAAAAAGGTGAGTAAACCAAGTAAGACCTGTTCAAGCTCATCTGTAATACATTTAAAGAAGGCGCTGGAAGGTTTCTTTCCTCCTGATTTCAGATACTTTTTCAGGTTGAAAGCAACGGCTGCCAGGAGCATGACTTTATGGGCACCGGCTTTGCCTAGGACGCCTATTTTATTCAGACCATAATATTGAGTCAGGCTGCCAAAGACCGGCTCCACGGTACTTTGCCTCAGCTTTTTCATCTGTTTGCCT
>CAZZVO010000331.1:0-3727 GCA_964657505.1 uncultured Mucilaginibacter sp. | reverse complement strand
GCGAAAGAACGTACGACAACTTCAGCACAAAGTTCTTTTCTTCTTTGTCGATGCTGTGGATGTCTTCAAAATAACGTTCCCAAACTTTACCGTCGGCAGTTTGGTTTGGCAGCAAAGCCTGGTAGCGTTTACCTTTTTCGTTGGTGTAAAAAATCATCAAGCCGAGTTGCTGCATGCCTTCTTTCGCCATCAGGTTGTACAAATCCATACGCTTTTTCAAGCCATCATCACCGGTAATAAAATAAGGTTTCGGGCGATAACGGTCTAAAATATAAGCATTTTCAAACTTAACATACGTATCCTGATCCGGATCTTTTACGGTGAAAGTTTTGGCTTTCACATATTCGTCCATAGTAATTGGCCGAGGGTTGACCGCTTGAGAAAAAGACTGATAAAAGAAGCACATCGCTCCGGCAAAAAGTAATAACCTGCGCATAGAAGATTTTAGTGGATTAAGAAAGTTGTTTAAAAGCATCTGCAAAGTATTGCATTTCGTCCATCCGGCCAATGCTTACACGGCACCAGTCTTTGTCGTTAAATTTCCAGAATCGAACGCCAACGCCTCTTTTCATCATTTCGCCGGCAAACTTTTGCCCGTCCATTTTTAACGGAAACATCACAAAATTAGTGGACGATGGAATGTAATCGTAACCTTCTTTTTTCAAAGTTTCGTACAAAAACTTTTTAGAAGCCATCGTTTTAGCCAAAGCATCATCCAAGAATTCGCGGTCCTGGTAACTGGCAATGGCGGCCATTAAAGTTGTAGCCGAAATCGACATAGAACCTTGCGTATATTTCGACAATGTTTTTAACATTTCCGGTTGTGCAACTATATAACCGATACGCAAACCGGCAAAACCATAAAGCTTTGAAAACGTGCGGGCAACAATTACATTCTGGCCTTTTTTTACGGCATCCATTATGGTAACTGCTTGTGGGTTTGGCAAGTAATCGATGTAAGCTTCATCAATAAAAACAGGGATTTTTTTAGAAACCCGCTCACAAAAAACTTTCAATTTAGCGGTATCCAAAACAGTCGCCGTTGGGTTGTTCGGGTTGCAAATGTAAACCAGACTTGTGCTGCTGTCGATGCTTTTTTCCATGGCATCCAGATCCAATTTATAATCAGCCGTAAGCGGAACGTGGATAATTTTTGCGCCTGATTCTTTGGCTTTTTTTGGAAGGTCATCATAACTTGGATCGCCGGTAACAATTGAAGCTCCATTTTTACTAAAGTGCAAAGCAGAGGCGAGCAATAACGGTGACGAACCAGCGTCCAACATAATCTGATCCTTGTTTACACCTTCAAAAGCGGCAATTTTATCAATCAACTGGCCGTAATACATAAACGGATACTGGTAACTCGTGTCCATTGCCGCTTTAATCGCTTCTTTAGCTTTTGCAGAAGGCCCGAAAGGGTTTTCGTTGGCCAGCAACCTTGCTTTCATGGCACCAATCATCGGCGGTGCCGAAGCCATTAACTCTTCCTCGGAAAGTGTAAAGCTTTTTTGCAAATACTGAGAGGATGTATTGATGAGAGGTTTTGCCAATAAGCCAGAAACAGAGTTAGAAAAAAAAGTAACTCCGCCTGCCATTAACGCGCTGGATTTGATCCAGTTACGTCTGTTGATTTGATTTGCCATGATGCTGTTTTTATGGGTGAAAAATTTTAACTTTTAGAATTTACTGCCGGATACGCCAAACGCTGGCCACTTGCCCGGGCATGGATTGCTGCCGTTACGCTCCTGGCCGATTCAAATGCACCGGCCATCCAGGCGTTTAAATACGTCAAATGTTCGCCGGCAAAATAAACCTGTTTTTCGGGTTTTAATAAAGCTTCGTAAATGGTTTTCCGTTGATCGTTGGTGTAAACTGCCCAGCCGCCTTCGTTGTATTTTACTTTATGCCAGCTTACGGAGAACGAATTTTCGAACTCTTTCTGGTATTGCGGATGGATCAAACTGCCTTTTGTTAAGGCCAGTTTTTCACGGTCGCTGATGGAAAGATCGCCTACTAATTTAGCTTTATCATTAAAATTATAGTAGCCCAGCAGAATGCCTTTTTTACCAAGGTAATTATTGTTTGGATAGAAAATTTGCGTTAACTCGTTGTTAGTGTGGGTGATGCCGCCGTAAATCATTTCGTCTTCTTCCCAGAAACGGCGTTTAAATTGTAACCCGATTTTTCCGGTTTTAATGTAAGAAGCGTAATCGATCGCGCGGCTTACATCCGAAGAAAAGTTATGCGTAACGTTGCCTAAAACTGGTAGCGGCAAAGTGCACACGCAGTAATCGCCGGTAATTTCTTTTGTTCCTTGTGCGTCTTTATAAGTAATTTTTACACCTTCCGCAAGATTTTGTATTGAAGTTACTTCGGCACCCATTTTTAACATTAGGCTTACTTTTTTCTGTAAAGCCTGTGCGATTTTGTCCATTCCGCCAACAGCTTGGAACATAGTGGTTTGCAATTCATAAACATATTGCGACACGTTGTAGAAATCCGGATCCATCAAACCCGATTGCAACATATCTTGCAACTTGTATGCATCTGCAACTTTCCCAGAAAGCAAACCGGCTCCGGGATCTTCTGTATAACCTCTCCTATCAGATGCTTTGTATAATTTATCAATATCCAAACCGCCTTCGGCACGCAAATACTCGATTACTTTTTCGGTATCTTCTTTGGTTAAACCGGTATCCAATTGGTTGTGGTCGATAGCTTTAACCAGCATTTCGCTCATGTAACCCCGAACATCATTTTGAATTTCCCGGATACGAACTTTTTTGTTAGATAACGGCCCTTTTCCTTCTGCAAAGTAATAAGCAGCTTCGTTTACGTTGTTGTAAACTTCCAACGGAACACCGAGTTCTCTGCAATAATGTAACGTGAGTTTATGGTGATGCGGGATGCGCGACGGACCGGCATTAAAATAAAGGTCATCATCGAAACGGGCAGTTTGTTGAGGCGAACTAATTTCATTGTTGATGCTGCCTTTGCGAATACTCCAGCAACGGCCGCCAGCACGCTCGCGGGCTTCGAGAATAGTACAATCGTAATCGGATTTGCTGAGTTCGTAAGCAGTTGTCATCCCAGCCAAACCGCCGCCCAGAATAATTACTTTTTTTCCGGCACCGCTTCCTTCCAAATTAAAAGCATGTGCCGGTGCTGCTTTTAGCATGCCCAAAGCCAGCATAGCCGGATAAGCGCCGCCAGCCAGCATAGCACCTTTGCTTAAAAATTCCCTTCGTGAAACAGATTTCAAACCAGTTTTAATAATGGCAGCATGAAATTAATTCCTTAAAGATAAATTAATACTGCTTTAATTGCAATTAATAATAAAATTACTTTGGATTAGCTGTTTTTTAAGAAAGAATTAAGCTGAATTGCCTTTTAAAGCTGCTTTTTACGATTACAAAAGAGCCATTTTGTGAAACTCGGGCTTACTTACTGCTTTTCCATGTCCGAAAACAGCAATTGCAAAAGGAAAACCTGCCAGTTTTTTCAAAGTTAGCCGATTTATCTCTTTAGATTGATAAGCAAAACAAGGTTTTAAGCTGAAATTATTTTCGGCACAATCAGCAGCAAACAGCAATGCTTCTTTTACCGCGTAAAAAATAGCAATCTGTTCAGCGCAATGACCAGGCGCGTTAATAATTTGTAAACCGTTTTGATCAGGTATGCAATCGCCTTCGCGGACTATTTTTATGGGAGATTTTACCGGCTGTAT
>CAZZVO010000330.1:0-3753 GCA_964657505.1 uncultured Mucilaginibacter sp. | reverse complement strand
AGTAATGGTTCCGGTAACAGAAATGTTCCGCGACCCTTCCTTTTTTTTAATGTTGAGGGAAGAAATCTTGCCAGCGTTAAGTGCTTCTCCCCTCCTCCGCATCTGGCATGCAGGTTGTTCCACCGGCCAGGAAGTTTATTCGCTTGCCATTTTGCTGCATGAATTGAACTTGCTGCAAAAATCAATTTTGTATGCAACAGACATTAACCCCGAAGCATTACAAATAGCTGCAACAGGAATATTTCCGCAAAGTTTAATGCGCCAATATGCCGAAAACTACAGGCAAGCAGGCGGAACTTCGAACCTGCACGATTACTTTTTTTTGCATGGCGACCAGGTGAAATTATATGATCAGCTAAAAAAAAAGATTGTTTTTTCTACGCACAACCTCGTTGCAGATGCTTCTTTTAACGTGTTTAATTTGATTATTTGCCGCAACGTGCTCATCTACTTTAACCAGGATTTGCAAAACCACGTTTTCACTTTGTTTGATGTCAGTTTAGAAAGTAACGGTTTTTTGGCATTGGGCAGCAAAGAAACACTTCGGTTTACTTCCATCAGCCAAAATTACAACCGGATAAACAACGCTGAGAAGATTTGGCGCAAGCTTTAGTTTGAGGCTGATCATCACAAAAAAATCACAAAACTAATTCGGTTTTTATGCTGATAAAAAGAGTATTTTTAAATTGAAAAATTCAAAGTTTTATGGAGAAAGATAAGTGTTCCATTCTGGAGGAAAAGCCGAACGATATAACGGCTTCTAACCGCCGCGGTTTCTTAAAACAATCTGGTTTTATAACAGCAATGGCGTTAACGCCGGTGAGTTTGGTACAAGCCGCCGAAAAAGATCTAGACGAGAAGCTGGCTGCAGTATTTGAAAAAGTACCGCTGAAACTGGAAATCAACGGCGTTAAACACAGCTTATCCGTAGAGCCGCGTGTTACTTTGCTGGATTTGTTGCGCGAACAATTGGCTTTAACCGGCACAAAAAAAGGCTGCGACCACGGCCAATGCGGTGCATGCACTGTCCACGTAAATGGCAAACGGCAAAACTCCTGCATCACTTTGGCGGTAATGCACGATGGTAAAAAAATCACCACGATAGAAGGTTTGGCAAACGGCGCAGAACTGCACCCGATGCAGGAAGCATTTATTAAACACGATGGTTTTCAATGCGGTTACTGCACGCCAGGACAAATTATGTCGGCCGTGGCTTGTATCCGGGAAGGGCATGCAAATTCGGAAGCAGAAATCAGGGAATATATGAGCGGTAATATTTGCCGTTGCGGCGCTTACCCTAACATTGTAAACGCCATAATAGAAGTGAAAAACGGAGGGCAAAAAGTATGAACCAGTTTCAATACGTACGGGCAACGAGTGCTAAAACCGCAATTGCCGCTTTGGTGAAAGATCCTGCTGCCAAGTTTATTGCCGGCGGCACGAATTTGATCGACTTGATGAAAAACGGCGTTACGGCTCCGCAGAAATTAGTGGATATTAACAACCTGCCGCTCGCCCAAATCACCAAACAAACCAATGCCTTACATATCGGTGCGTTGGCCATCAATAGCGATGTTGCCGAAAACAAATTAGTGCTGCAAAACCAGCCGTTGCTGGCCATGGCTTTAAACGCCGGTGCTTCTGCACAGTTGCGGAATGTGGCAACCGTTGGCGGCAACATGATGCAGCGCACACGCTGCTACTACTTTTACAGCACAGATTTTCCTTGCAATAAACGGCAGCCGGGTTCTGGTTGTGGCGCGCTGGAAGGCTACAACCGGATGCATGCTATTTTTGGTGCCAGTCCGCAATGTATCGCCGTAAACCCAAGTGATATGAACGTGGCTTTAGCTGCGCTGGATGCAACGGTTTTAGTTTCCGGACCGAAAGGCGACCGAAAGATTTTGTTCACGGATTTTCATCGTTTGCCGGGCGATCATCCAGAAAAAGATAATAATTTGTTGAAGGACGAATTGATTGTAGGTTTAGAAATCCCGGATAATTCTTTCAAAAATATCCATTACCAAAAAGTGCGCGACCGTGCCTCTTATGCTTTTGCGCTGGTTTCCGTTGCGGCTGCACTCAACATAAAAAATGGTACGATAAAAGAAGCACGCTTGGCCATGGGCGGCGTTGCGCACAAACCCTGGCGTTTAACTGAAGCCGAAAAAGCTTTGGTTGGGAAACCGGTTTCCGCAGAAACGTTTAAACATGCCGCAGCAATTGCGATGCAGGGCGCAAAAGGTTTTAAATACAACTCCTTCAAACTAAAACTGGCACCAAACACTATTTTTCAGGCATTAAAAACAGCATCAGGTTTAGCATAGATTTTTTATGGAGAAGCAAAAAAATTATAACGGCGAAGCTGTTGGGGCGATGGACAGGGTTGACGGAAGATTAAAAGTTACCGGTGCGGCGCGCTACTCAGCAGAGTTTCCGATACCGAAATTAACGTATGGCATTTTGGTTACTAGCACTGTTGCTAACGGAAAAATTCAAAGTTTAGACAGTAAAAAGGCAGAAAGTGCACCAGGTGTTTTAGCTGTGATTTCTCATTTTAACATGCCGCAGACCGCTGCTTATCCCGAAGGTTCTAATCCTGCAAAAGGACAAACCACGAAAGGCCAGCCGTTGCGCATTTTTTCGGATGCTGACGTTCATTTTTATGGCCAGCCCATTGCTTTGGTTGTGGCCGATACTTTAGAACGGGCGCAGTTTGCCGCCAAACTGGTGAATGCGCAATACCAAAAATCAGATTTTCAAACTGATTTTGATACCAATGTTAGCCATGCCGATTTTCCTTCCCAAGCTAAAAATAGAAATTCTACCGGAGATTATTTGCGCGGCGAAACAGAAGCTTATAAAAATGCTACGGTAAAAGTAGAATCAGAATACATCATCCCAACGGAAGTACACAACCCGATGGAGCTGCAATCTATCATCGCCGTTTGGGAATCCGCAGATAAAGTGACCGTTTACGATAAAACGCAATCGGTAAAAGGCGCACAAGGAGCTATTGCACAAGCTTTTAAAATCCCGCAGGAAAACGTACAAGTAGTTGCAACTTATGTTGGCGGCGCGTTTGGCAATGCCTTGCGTACGTGGCCGCACGAAATTGCAGCAGTAATGGCCGCACAAATAGTGAAACGGCCAGTTAAATTAGTGGTTAACCGCCAGCAAATGTTTACCATGGTTGGTTACCGGCCTTACACCTGGCAAAAGGTTGGTTTAGGCGCAACGGCCGATGGAAAATTAGTAGGCATCAGTCACGAAGTTATCGGGCAAACTTCTGTTTATGAAGAATTTACAGAAGGGACAGTTAACGTTTCCAAGTTTTTATATGCTTGCCCGAATGTAAACACACGTTATAAAATTTTGCCGTTAAACGTCAGCACGCCAACCTGGATGCGCGGGCCAGGAGAAGCTTCCGGCGCTTTTGCGTTGGAATGTGCGATGGACGAACTGGCGTACCAATTGAATTTGGATCCGATTGAATTTAGGCTGCGGAACCATGCAGACGTTGACCCGGAGCGCAATTTACCTTGGTCCAGCAAATATTTAAAAGAATGCTACCACGAAGCAGCGGAACGTATTGGCTGGTTCAAACGCAATCCAAAACCGCGTTCCATGCAAACGGAAGACGGAATGCTGATTGGTTACGGGATGGGAACAGGTAGTTTTTCTGCCGGAAGAAGTGCAGCTTCGGCAAGTATCCAAATGCTGGCCGACGGCACTTACACGATTCAATGCGCC
>CAZZVO010000329.1:0-3770 GCA_964657505.1 uncultured Mucilaginibacter sp. | reverse complement strand
GATGGTACTGCCGTAAAAGGTGGGAGAGTAGGTCGGTGCCAAACCCTTGTGAAAAAAACGCCCCTTTTATCCATCAGGATTAAGGGGCGTTTTGCGTTATAATTTATTTGCGCTACAATTGTTCTTCCTGAACACCTCAAAATTGGCTTCTGCATATAACCTTTTCCTCTATTTCATTACAAAAATTTACCCTATTTATTTTTTATTTGGTTAGGGAATAAAAATCCAATTCAAAACAGTTATTCTATCAACAATGCTTCTTTTACCAGTGTAAATCTTACATCAGAATTTACTATTCTTCCAAATATTTAGTTGCATTTTAATATTAGCTGCTTGGCTTGCTAGGTTTTTATGATTCTTCTGTATAACCCAAATTTTAAAACATTTTAAAGCATACTCTTTTTATCTGCTAAAATCTTAAATAGAGTTAGAAGTCAAATAAGCCTTAAAAGTCGGATAATGTTTAGTTTAGGAGGAAATAGTAACATTTACGTTAGGCTACTTCAATACGCTTCCAATCTTGATAAAATTACTACCTTATCAGATTAAAATATAGAAAGCATATTTATGAAGATTAAAATTTACCTAACCGCATTTGTATTACTGTTTCTGATAAAATATTCTCAGGCGCAAATTATTCCATCCCCAAAACAACATTTTGGTTTTAACATTGGTGATGATTATCAACTCGCTAATTTCACTCAAACCGAAGCTTATATTAAAAAGCTTGCAAAGTCGCCAAGAGCAAAATATGTTGATATTGGACTCACTGAAGAAGGTCGTCATCAATTTATGCTGATTGTCTCATCTCCAGAAAATATTAAAAAGCTTGATCATTATAAAGCAGTTTCACAAAAACTTGCAAGGGCAGAAAATCTAACAGATCAACAGGCACAAGCTTTGGCAACAGAAGGAAAATCTATTGTTTGGATAGACGGTGGATTGCATGCCAGCGAAACAGTAGGTATCCATCAGTTAATAGAAACGGCCTACCAGTTAATTAGCAGGAATGATGAGGAAACCAAACGGATACTTGACCATGATATTATTTTAATGGTTCATGCAAATCCGGATGGACAGGAGCTGGTTGCCAACTGGTATATGCAGGAAAAAGACTCTAAAAAGCGTAACATGAATGTGCCGCGGTTATGGGAAAAATATATCGGACATGATAATAACCGGGATTTCTATATGATGAATATGAAAGAAACCCAAAATATTACCCGCCAACAATATCTGGAGTGGTTGCCGCAAATTGTATATAATCATCACCAGGCTGGCCCTGCTGGTTCTGTTGTTGCCGGTCCACCATTTCGCGACCCTTTTAACTATGTTTATGACCCACTTTTAGTAACCAGTATTGATGCCGTAGGTTCTGCCATGAATAGCCGATTAAATAAAGAAGGTAAACCAGGCTATACGCAACGTTCCGGCACCGAGTTTTCTACCTGGTGGAATGGCGGATTGCGCACGGCTACTTATTTTCATAACATGATTGGGTTATTAACAGAAATAATCGGCAGCCCAACACCATCAACTATACCCCTGGTACCCGAGCGTTTGATACCAAGTAGTGCTACTCCTTTCCCCGTTACTCCTCAACCTTGGCATTTTAAACAGTCAATAGATTATTCTGTATCGCTAAATTACGCTGTTCTAAATTATGCTACCCGGAATAGTGACGAGCTTTTGTACAATTCTTACCAAATGGGCAAGAATTCTATCAACCGTGGCAGTCAGGATTATTGGACACTTTCGCCTAAACGGGTAGATGCAATCAACATGGCTTACAAATCTGCTCAAAAAAGTTCTGGTAGTGATAGCTCTGCACGAGAAGGTCGGGGCGGTGCAGTAACGGTAGGCGGAGGAGGTTTCGGTAGAAACGGCATACCTGTTAAATATTTCGATACCGTTTTGAGAAACCCGGAATTGCGCGATCCGCGCGGTTATATTATTACTGCCGATCAACCCGATTTTGCCACTGCAATTAAATTTATAAATACTTGTTTGCGGTCTGGCTTAGTAGTGCAAAAAGCCACTACAGAATTTACCGTAGCAGGAAAAAAATATCCTTCTGGGTCTTACATTCTTAAAACTAATCAGGCATTTCGGCCGGAGGTGATAGACAGGTTTGAGCCACAAGACCATCCGAATGATTTTCTTTATCCTGGCGGCCCGCCCATCCGTCCATATGATATGACCGGTTGGACACTAGCTTATCAAATGGGAATGAAATTCGACCGTATTCTGGATGATTTTAATGGCCCTTTTAAACGCATTCCTTATGGTGAATTACAGGCTTCACCGTCAACTTCGACGCCTGCTGTAGCTAAAAACGGCTATTTCATCAGCCCAAGTGCAAACAACTCTTTTATGGTTGTGAATGATTTATTACAAGCAGGGGCAAAAATTTTCCGCATAAACAATACTTCAGCAACCGAAACGGCTGGTACTTTTTATGTACCTTATTCCGAAAAAGTGAAATCAATATTAGATAAATTTGCAACAACATTAGGCACTAAAGTCACAACAGCAATTGAAAAACCTAAAAACATTGTACCATTAATGCCAGCCCGTATCGCTTTATGGGATCAATACGGCGGGTCGATACCCTCAGGATGGCTGCGCTGGCTGATGGAGCAGTACCATTTTCCTTTTAAAGTTGTTTATCCGCAGGAATTTGATGCCGGCGATTTAAAAAATAAATTTGATGTTATCGTATTTGTTAATGGTGCAATACCAGCACCGGCAAGAAACGGGGCAACAGGAGGCGGTGATTTTGGAGGAAGATTTGGAGGAAGGGCTGATAATGTCCCCGAGGAATATAAAAGTATGACCGGGCGGATCACTGCTGATAAAACCGTGCCGCAGCTAAAAGCTTTCCTGGAAGCGGGCGGCAATATTGTAACGATTGGTAGTAGTGCAAATTTGGCTTATCAACTTAAATTGCCCGTGCATAATGCTTTGGTTGATAACGTAAATGGAAAGGAAGTACCTTTTTCTGGTGATAAGTTTTATGTTCCAGGTGCGATTTTACGTGTTTCTTTAGATGATAAACAACCTTCCAATTGGGGAATGCCTGCAGAAGCTGATGTAATTTATGATAATAGTCCGGCTTTTAAATTGGATGCCAACGCTTCGGACAAAGGCGTAAAACCTTTAATGTGGTTTAGTACCGATAAACCTTTGCGAAGTGGCTGGGCTTTCGGACAAAAATATTTAAAAGATGATGTGGCAGCTTTTTCCGCTCCGGTTGGTGCAGGCATGCTTTATGCATTTGGGCCTGAAATTACTTTCCGGGGACAATCGCATGGAACATTTAAATTGTTGTTCAACCAATTGTATTCTTCTAAATAAAATCATTAATCTCAGGTTTTCTTTAGGTATGCTTCTTTTATCACACAAAAAATAGTGCAGTTTCTGGCTTTTAATCCGAAGAAAAAAAACAGTGCTAAAAGAAGCATCGCCAACTTCTAATATTGCAACCATGAAAAAACAATTAGCTGTTGTGTTGCTGCTTTTACCCGTGTTTTCTCTCGCACAAAAATTCAACCTAAAAGAAATTGAGCGATTTAAAGCCGAAGCTAAACAAGTAACCATCGTTCGCGATAATTGGGGCGTGCCGCACATTTACGGCAAGACCGATGCCAACGCCGTTTTTGGGTTGATGTACGCACAGTGTGAAGAAAACTTTAAAGGCATTGAACGTAATTACCTTTACCAATTAGGCAAACAATCGGAAGTGGACGGCGAAAGCAACCTATACACCG
>CAZZVO010000328.1:0-3834 GCA_964657505.1 uncultured Mucilaginibacter sp. | reverse complement strand
ATTTACACCTTCCTGCAAATGCCAATCGAAGCCTTTCCTGATGTGACCAATACGGAGGTGGATATTATTACCCAATGGCCGGGTCAAAGTGCGGAAGAAGTAGAAAAACTGGTAACCATCCCGATAGAAATTGCTTTAAACCCGGTACAGAAAAAGGCCAGTCTTCGTTCTTCTACCATCTTCGGTTTAAGTTATGTCAAGGTGATTTTTGATGATAACGTGTTAGACGAGGAAGCCCGGCAGCAGGTTTATAATTTGTTAAACAATGCCACGATGCCGACCGGGATTGTCCCTTCCGTACAACCGCCGATCGGGCCAACGGGTGAAATCTTTCGGTACACGCTCAAAAGTTCTGTGCGGGATGTAAGGGAATTAAAAACGATACAAGATTGGGTGATCGACAGGCGTTTAAGAGCGATACAAGGTATTGGTGATATTACAAGTTTTGGCGGCAAAACAAAAGCTTACGAAATAACTGTCGATCCTGGAAAATTAGCCACATTGGGTATTACACCTTTAGATGTTTTCGCGGCCGTGCAAAAAACTAACATCAACGTTGGCGGCGATATGATCATCCAAAATAACCAGGCTTTTGCTGTGCGCGGACTTGGATTATTGCAGGACATCAACCAGATTAAAAACATTGTAGTAAGCAATAACAATGGTGTGCCGGTGATTGTGAATGATGTGGCATCGGTTTCCATATCCAATGTACCAAGGCTGGGCTGGGTGAGCAGAAGCGATGCAACGATTGACAAAAACGGCAAGCGGAAAGTAGTTGATGATGAAGATGCGGTAGAGGCCATTATTGTGATGCGGAAAGGCCAGAACCCAACTATCGTTTTGGCTGCTTTGAAGGCAGAAATCAACAAAATAAATAATGAGGTTTTACCCGCGGATACGAGGATCGTGCCTTATTACGACCGTTCCAACCTAATTGGTTTTGCAACGCACACGGTCTTGCACAATTTGATCGAAGGCATTCTGCTGGTTACTTTTTTGGTGTCCATCTTTATGTTCAATTGGCGCACTACTTTAATTGTTTCGATCATCATCCCGATGGCTTTGCTGTTCGCCTTTATTTGTCTGCATTTGATGGGGATGTCGGCAAATTTGCTGTCGTTGGGTGCGGTAGATTTCGGGATTATCATTGATGGTGCGGTGGTGATGGTAGAAGGCATGTTCGTTATTTTAGACCATAGAGCCGTGGTGATGGGCATGGAAAAGTTTAACAAAGTGATTAAACTTGGCCTAATCAAAAATGAAGGCGCAAATCTGGGGAAAGCTATTTTCTTCGCCAAACTGATCATTATTACCGGCTTGCTGCCCGTGTTTGCTTTTCAAAAAGTAGAAGGCAAATTGTTCTCTCCGCTTGCTTATACATTGGGCTTTGCATTACTCGGCGCACTGATCACCACACTTACTTTAGTACCGGTTTTGATCAGTATGCTCCTCAAAAAGAACGTACACGAAAAGCACAACCCATTTGTACACCATTTAACAAGCTTTATGCTTTTTGGCTTCACTACTTCTTTTAAGTACAAAAAATTGGTGGTGATAGTATCCTTAATTGCCATGGTTGTTGGTTTGTTTTCGTTTACTTTTTTGGGAAGTGAATTTTTGCCGGAACTGAACGAAGGTTCTATCTGGCTCCGGGTACAATTGCCTTACAGCGTTTCCCTGGATAAATCGGTAGAAACATCAACAAAAGTTCGAAAAATACTGATGTCTTTTCCGCAGGTACAATATGCGGTATCACAAACTGGCCGCCCGGATGATGGCACAGATGTGGCCGGGTTTTACAACAACGAATTTGATGTGATCATGTATCCGGAAGATGATTGGAACCCGAAAATTACTAAGGAAGAACTCATCAGCCAAATGAATGTAAAGCTGGCCAAACTACCTGGAACAGACCTTAACTTCTCGCAACCTATTAGTGATAATGTTGAAGAAGCAGTTTCGGGCGTTAAAGGTTCTATCGTTGTAAAAGTTTATGGCGATTCTTTGAATTATACCGAAGCAAAAGTAAACCAGGTTTATAACGTACTAAAAGGTGTTAGGGGAATTGAAGATTTGGGCGTGTTAAAAAGCATTGGTTTGCCTGAGTTGGATATCCGGTTAGATCAGCAAAAAATGGCGCAATACGGCGTTACGACTTCCGACGCCAATTCGGTTATCGCCATGGCCATCGGCGGTACGGCAGCTTCTACTTTGTATGAAGGTGTGCGGACTTTCGATATCAGGATCCGTTTTCCTGAAGCTTTCCGCAAAACACCGGAAGATATCGGCAACTTGCTTGTTCCAACTCAAAGCGGGGCAAAAGTTCCTATTAAGGAAATTGCCAACATCAGTCAGAAAACTGGTCCTTGTTTAATTTTTCGCGATGCAAACGAACGCTATGCTACGCTAAAATTCTCTGTTCGCGGCAGGGATATGGGCAGCACAATTGCAGAAGCACAACAAAAAGTTGGTGCAAAAGTAAACGTGAAAAGAGGTTACCATTTGGAATGGCAAGGCGATTTTGAGAACCAGCAACGTGCAGAAAAACGGCTTACACAAGTGGTGCCCATAAGTTTGGCACTCATCTTTTTGCTGCTTTTTATCATGTTTAACAATATCAAAGATGCGGCATTGGTGTTTTTGAATGTGCCATTTGCAATCGTTGGCGGCATTTTGGCCTTGATGATTACAGGCACCAACTTTAGTATTTCTGCAGGTATTGGCTTTATTGCCCTGTTTGGTATTTGCATCCAGGATGGCGTGCTCCTCATCACCGTCTTCAAACAAAACATTGAAAAATTTCATGGTCAGCATAAATCCTTGTACAGTTCATTAAAATTAGGCGTGAATTCCAGGATTAGACCCGTAATGATGACTGCGTTGATGGCTGCCATCGGTTTATTACCGGCTGCTGTTTCGCACGGGATCGGCTCAGAAAGTTCCCGGCCATTGGCAAGGGTTGTGATTGGCGGCATTCTTTGCGCCATGGTTTTTAGCCTTTGGGTTTTCCCGCTGATTTTTGGCTGGGCTTACAGAAAAACAGACGAAACGACCAGGTAGCTATTTTATCTTGCACAAATGCCATGCTTCTTTTATCCCTCTAAAATTAGCATTGGCATTTTGCGGGATAAGGCAAATTAGTTGCTAACAGATTTAACCCGATAAAAACAGTATCGCCAATCAAATCACCTGATTATGGTTAAACTTCCCGAAATTGCAGTCCGCCCGCTTTTTGGGTTGATGATGTAATAATAAACACCAACCGGCAAATTTGCACCTTTATACCTTCCGTCCCACGGGATTGGATATCCCACAGAATAAAATAATTTTTCGCCGTAGCGGTTGTAAATTTCCACCGTACAATTTGGGTAACTGTCTAAATATTTAATGTTCCAGGTATCGTTCACGCCATCATTATTTGGTGTAAAAGTATTGGGCACAACCGGCGCTTTTAAAATATGGACCTTAACTTGTGCACTCGCAGAACAGCCATTTGCCGAAGTTACGGTTAAAGTATATTGCGTATCGGTAGTTGGATTTACAATCGGATTGATGATATTATCGGCACTTAAACCAGTTGAAGGCGTCCATTTATAAGTCAGGCTGTCACCGCTCACCGTTATTTTTATCGTGCCTTGCCCGCCTTCCAAAACATAAACATCAGCAGGAAGCGTAACCGTTGGGTTTGGATAAACCGTTACTTGTTGCGAGGTAGAATAAGTGCAGCCGCTTGTTGCCGTAAATAAATAACTGATGGTAAAAGTACCTGTTCCTGCTGTTGCCGGATTGAATAATCCTGTTGAAGAAACCCCTGTTCCCGTAAAAACCCCA
>CAZZVO010000327.1:0-3843 GCA_964657505.1 uncultured Mucilaginibacter sp. | reverse complement strand
CTCCGCTCCGCCGCCTATTCGTTTCCACTTGCTGGACTTGGGTTGGGGCTTTTAATAGTCCGTTGTCACGCCTAAAGTGATTCTAGGGGCAATTCCAGGGATATTTTGTGAATGATGAATCATATGGCAAAAGAATTTAAGGCATCTAAAATCGCTTTCTGAAAGGGGTGATTTTGGCGTCACCGTGCCAATCAGTTCGACAGGAGTACAGCGTCGGTCAAAAACATTTTCGCATCATCAGCAAGAATTTTGGAATCACTGCTTTCTGAAGCGTATTATAGAAAATATACCTAAAAAATTGAAGATTACCGTTTTCACCTCCAGGGTGTGAAGAAGTTTTGCGTAGGTTAACTAGAGTGCGATATTAATATTCACTAGCAAAAGGCTTTGATAATGTAAACAATTTCCTTTTTGAGCATACTTGTTACTTTTTAAATTACTCGAAAAATGGTTGTCAAACTAAATAAAATTCACAAACATGAAATATATTGACAAGGTATTTGATTGGGTTGGAGGTGGACTCATAGGTATTGCTTTAGGAGGAATTATTTCTTTACTAAAATCTGAGTGGCTTTTATTCAATCTACTTCCTTTTGTTTCTCCTCTTGCTAGATTTTTTAATAAAAAACAACCATCTCTCCAAGGAGTTTGGAAAACAGTTTATTCTGAGTTTGAATCTGAACAACAGCAGAGAAGCTGGTGGCAGGTTGGAAAAGTTCCTAACAAAAAAAGTGTTGTTCATTATATTAAAATAGTACAGATTAATGACATAGTTTTAGGAAAAAATTTAGATGATAACTCTTCTTATAAAATTATTGGTAAAATTGAAAACTTTGAACATCTTTCAGGGACTTGGGAAGACCATACTATAGGAATACATTCTGGCGCATTTCAATTATGTATTCGTTACGAAAACGACCGCCTTTTAATGTATGGAATATGGATAGGATATAGTACTCAACAGGCTGGAACAATTCAACACGGGCCCTGGAAGTGGGAATTTATAGGTAGCAACATGAAAGAAGTTTTAAAAGCAATGCGTGAATAAAATAGAAAGAAATCAATGAACTAGACCGTCATCAGATATAAGTTAAGCTTATAAAAATCAATATTAAATTATAATTCAAGTTTCAAATAGCTAGGCAGAATTAAATAGAAAACATTTTTTAATCTTCGCACAATACCCTTCATTAATCTGAAGTCTTGCAGTCACTATCTCTCTTCTTTGCTTGACTCATGAGAATTGGAGTAGCCATCTTCTGATATTTAGCAAAAAGGTTGTTTTTAATATATTTCTACGGCACATAATTAAATTTTTTGGGCTATTATTACTATTCCTTTTACATCCTTACCACTTCTTGATTTAAATGGAGCATTGTATTCTGAAAATAGAATTTGGAAATTAGCTTTTTTAAGCAGCGATTCCATTTCTTCTTTTGTATAATGGTGAGCATAATAATATATTTCACCTGTTACTTCATTAATTACAGGGAAAGTACCATATAATCCTTTATGGATTTCTATTTGTTTAATGCCATCATCATATCTTTTGTGATAAAAAACAGAATCAAAATTTTGTGCAAAATCAGCTATGTAAAGATATCCTTTATTACTTAAAACTTTATGTAACTGCTCTAAAATTAATAATTGTTTTTTAGGTTGATAAACTGTAGTTAAAACAGCCTGTATAATACCAAAATCAAATGATTCTTTTTCTAATTTTAAGTCTTCTAAATCACTAACTTTAAATTCAATTTCCGCATTTTTAAAATATTTATTTTTGTTTTCTATAGCATATTTTATAGCGTGCAAATTTATATCTACACCTGTAATTGATGAATAAAACGTTGAAAGCTTTTGTCCAGGTATAGAGCTAATACCTTTTTCGTATAATTGAAAGCAGGTTTTACCAGTACCACATCCAAAATCTATAATACGATTATTATTTAAATTATTAAAATCTATTAGATGAATGTTTTTCCAAATATACGGATAAACATCTTGTATAAAATTTATACTTGAAGGAATATTTTCAACTGGTATAACTTCCCATTGGCGGGTAATATCTCTTGAATTATGTGCAGGTAAGCTAGTTATCATACCTTAAAGTTTACTTACTAAAGTTGGATAAGATTTTTCTAAATACTATTTGAGAGCTTTTGTTTTAAAAGTCTAAAAACTAATTGAGTTTTACAAGTGGCTAGGAAGTATTGGAATATTCTAAACATTTTGTTTATCAACTAGAGGTTGATCCCTGAAACTTTTTCAAGAAAGTTGAAACTTCTTGCTTAACAGGCATAGAAGCCCATGTCCCCGGTTTTGATACGGAAAGGGAGCTAACCGCACAAGCAAAACGAGCAGCAGCAAAAATATCTTGACCTTCCGCAATAGCAACGCACAAAGCTGCATTTAACGCATCACCTGCTCCTGTAGTGTCAACTACAGGTACTGAAAACGCAGGAATTACTTGTTGTTTATTTTCATTGACAACTGCTAATCCATAGTTTCCAAGTGAAATTACAGCGCATTTACACCCAAGGTTAATAAATTTTTCTGCGGCAATAAGTGCTGACTGAGGGGTAGTAACTGGAAATCCAATAATTTGAGATGCTTCTACATTATTAACTACAAAAATATCCACTAAACTAAAAATCTCTAATGGTAATTGCTGTGTTGGTGAAGCATTCAATAAAGCTGTTACTTGATTTTTTTTTGCTAATTTTAAAGCATATAAAATAGTATCAATTTTTGAGTTTAGATGTAGACTAATGATTTTGGAGTCACGAATTATACTATCAGCCAAATCAATGTCTTCATTTGAAAGAAATTTATTTGCTCCTAGCGAAGATACAGAGAAATTCTTCCCATTAGAGTCAACAATAACAACCCCAATTCCTGAAGAATGCTCTGGATCAATCCGTATATATTTCGTGTTTACAGCTTCTATTTCCCATAATTTGATTGCAATTTTTCCCCATTCATCCTCGCCTATTCTAGTTACAAGATTAGCAAGCCCGCCTAATCTAGATATTCCTATCGCTTGATTTGATGCCTTGCCACCTACCTGCCAGAAAAATTGAGAAGCAGGTATTGATTCTCCATCTACTGGAAGTTTTGGAGTATTAAATGTAATATCAATAATACAACTGCCAATTATAGTAATGTTTGGTTTGAAATTCATATTATTTACTACTATTGATCTCACCGCTAAATTCTTTCATTTTAATCGACATTTTTTGAACAATCAATTACACTTATTAATAAATTTTTAAATGTGTGCCAAACTAAATATTATGGGAGCATCCCTATTGGCGTCACCGTGCCAATCCCGGAAACCTGTACGCTAAGGTTGAAACTAAGATAGGGTAAGCTTTTCAGAAAGCGCTTTCTGACCAAAAATTGATGAGAAAACCATGATTCTGCTCCCGGTTTCGATCTGTTTTGAACGAAAAATCGTCGTTTCAGGCACTTGAAAATTCCTTAGCGTACAAAAAAAAACGGATTGGCACGGTGACCCCCTATACCTCTAATGGTCACTGGTAGCCCTTGGGTCGCTCTAACTTTGGCTATTGGAGCAAGTGCAACTGCTGTCTGCTCTTGCTTTTAAAATAGCCGACAGCTAAGTACTGTTACCACCATTGCAAACATTCATTAGGTGGTTTTTAAAACCAGTAGTGCAACAATGCCCTTTAGCGCACCATTGGTGCTTTTTTGTCTCTGTACTTAATGTATAAGTGAAATCTCAATTTTGATGTGCAATCGCCTCGTTTCAACTTATCATTCAACATTGCAGCAGATTTTATTGAATTGAGTTAAATTCGACGAAAGTCTTATCAGTTTTTT
>CAZZVO010000326.1:0-3866 GCA_964657505.1 uncultured Mucilaginibacter sp. | reverse complement strand
GGCCAGCGGAAAGGAAACAGTTTTTTGGTGGAAAGGAAATATTACGCCGCCAAAGGATTACCAGAAATGGGATAACTTGATCAAAAATTTAGTGCAACATTGGATACAACGTTACGGCGAAAAGGAAGTTAAAACCTGGTACTTTGAAGTTTGGAACGAACCCAATTTAAGGACTTTCTTTTTCACCGGATACCAAAAAGATTATTTTAAATTGTATCAGGAAACAGCCAACACAATCAAATCGGTTTCCAAAGATTTAAAAGTTGGCGGACCAGCAACTGCCGGAAATGCTTGGATTGCAGACATGATTAATTTTTGTGCGGTAAACAAAGTACCGATTGATTTTATCAGCACGCATACTTATGGTGTAAAAGAAGGTTTTTTAGATGAAACCGGAAGCGCGGGAACGGTTGTTAGTCAGGATAAAAATTCGGTTTCTTCGGATATGATCAACACCAAAAAAATCATCAAAAATTCAGTATTACCAAACTTGGAATTGCATTATACGGAATGGAGTTCCTCATACACACCGGCTGATCCAATCCACGATCATTACCAGGAAGCCGCTTACATTTTAGATAAGATAAAAAAAGCATCCGCTTCGGTCAATTCGATGTCGTACTGGACTTTTACAGATATTTTTGAAGAAGCAGGTCCGAGAACAACACCTTTTCATGGTGGTTTTGGGTTGATGAACTATCAGGATATTAAGAAACCGGCCTACTTTGCTTATCAATATTTAAACCAGTTGGGCGATGAAGAATTGATCAGCAACGATCCAAGTTCGATTGTAACTAAATCCAAGAATGGAAACTTGCAATTGCTATTTTGGGATTTTACAATTACGCATCCCGGAGATTCTGTAAACGATCAGGTTTATTTTAAAAGAGATCTTCCGGCAAAAACAATTGCTCCTACAAAAATCAGTATTAACCATTTAGCTGCCGGAAAATATCAAATCCAATTGTACAAAACCGGTTATAAAAGTAATGATGCTTATGCTTCTTTTATCGACCTAAAATCTCCGTCGCAATTGACACGCGAACAAGTTGCTCAAATTAAAAAGCAAAACAGCAATCCAATAATTTCATCCATTACCGTCCAAGTTAAGGCCGATGGCAAATTGGAAAAAGTATTTTTAATGCGGGAAAATGACGTGCTTCTTTTATCGGTGAAAAAATTGTAGTAATTATGCCGAACATTATCATCAACTAATATGGTTGCAAATTTAGAACAAACTTTTCGCTGGTTTGGGCCTTCGGACCCGGTTACGCTGGTTGCTATCCGTCAAACTGGTGCCACCGGAATTGTAAATGCGCTGCACCACATTAAAGCAGGCGAGGCGTGGGGCGCGGACGAAATCCGTCAGCGAAAAAAAATAATTGAAGATGCCGGATTGCGCTGGTCGGTTGTAGAAAGCGTAAACGTGCACGAAAGCATCAAAACTGCTTCTGCGGAGCGCGAGGCTTACATCGAAAAATATATTGTTTCCTTAAAAAATCTCTCCGCAGAAAACATTAAAACGGTTTGCTACAATTTTATGCCGGTGCTGGATTGGACGCGTACCAACCTGGATTTTCGTTTGCCAAACAATGCTTCTGCTTTGCGTTATCATGCGCCCGCCGTTGCTGCTTTTGATTTATATATTTTAGAGAGGGAAGGTGCTTTTCAGGAGTTTTCTGCGGAGCAACAGCAAGCGGCAAAAGCTTATTTGGATAGTTTGAATGCAGATGAAAAAACGCAATTGATGAAAAATGTTTTGGCCGGTTTGCCCGGAACAAAAGATGTTTACACAATTGAACAATTTAAAGAACATCTGAAAAAATACGCGCAAACTGATGCGAAAGCTTTGAAGGAAAATTTAGCTTACTTTTTGAAAGCAATTGTGCCTGATGCAGAAGAACTTGGCGTAAAAATGTGTATCCACCCGGATGATCCGCCGTTCCCGATTTTAGGTTTGCCACGCGTTGTTTCTACCGAGCAGGATTTAAAAGATTTGGTTAATTCGGCTCCTTCGCCAAGCAATGGTATAACTTTTTGCACCGGTTCTTTGGGTGCGCGCGGCGATAATGATTTGCCGGGAATTGTAGAAAGATTAGGCCAGCATTTCCATTTCTTACACCTCCGGAATGTTAAACGTGAGGCGGACGGCAGTTTTTATGAAGACGACCATTTAGCCGGAAGTACGGATATGTTTGCGGTGATGAAAGCCATCATTTTAGAACAAAAGAAGCGCGAAGCAGCCGGAAGAACCGATATTGCAATCCCGATGCGGCCGGACCACGGCCATAAAATTTTGGATGATTTTAATTATGATACTTATCCCGGTTACTCCGTTTCTGGCCGGATGAAAGGTCTGGCTGAATTACGAGGCTTAGAATTAGGTATTAAAAGAAGTATTTGAAAAAAGAAAAGGCTGGAAAATTTTCAGCCTTTTCTTTTTCAAAATATAGGTATTATCAACGCGGATCATAAATTTTAAACTGTCCGCTGCAATGTAGTAAACTCATCAAGTATAATAATCCTCCATAGTATCGATCTCCAAGTCCCGAAGGAATTGGTGAATTCCATAGTGCTTCCACAAATTGTTTGGCTATTAAAGGTTTTGTTGCCGCCAAACTAACCATAGCGTTAGTAGCAATTAATCCGGCGGAATGGGTTGCGCTTATTTTTTTTCCATCTAAAGTATAAATATTTCCGTAGCTGTTAATTCCTTCAGCATAAAAAAACGATTGAATTTTGTCACTTAACTGCTGCTGCCGAACATCTTTTTGCCACCAAGCCCAATCAATGCTCCAGTTCATGGCCGTTCGCCAGGAATCGTATGCAAAGTTTTGAGAATTTGGATTATAAGATGTAGTAATCGGTTTGCCATCAAAATCAGCATAATCAGCCGCTAAACCTGTTGAAACGTTTGTTGCCTTGTTGAAGTAGTTACGACTTGTATCCGCTGCGGCAGACCAAAATTTCCGGTCAGCTTTTGGTCCACAGCGCGACCAGAGTTCGTAAAATGCAGGTAGATGATAAGAAGGATCAGAAAAAGAGTTTTCATTTCCGTTTGGCACAAAGAGTATCATTTTTTTATCCTCGTTGACCATGCTTCCAACGGTTTGCTTACCAAATAAAGTACTGCCAGTTGTTAAAGGATGATGCCGAATATTAGAAAGAATTTTATCAGCCCAAGCTTTATAATTGTAAATTCCGCTTCCATTTCCCCAACGTCCCGAAGCAAAATACAAAGCAGTTACAAAATATTCTTCGCCGTCAGGGGCTGGGCCGGTAGCATTTGGTGTGCCGTTTGGTTTTAAAGACCACGCAAAATAACCGTTTGCAGGATGCGCCAGTTTGTTAATATACATATAAGACAAAGCGTAATTCCACAACGCATTAAATTCGGCCTTTTTATTCATCTGTACACTAATCATCATTCCGTAGGACTGGCCTTCACTACGTATATCTTTATTAAAAACATCAAATATATAAGCTAACGAGCCATTTAAATTTTTCCCTGATGGATAATAAATTGTTTGAGAAGCTGTATCGCCATAAAATAACTGCTTAAAAGAAGTATTGACTTTCAGGTTGATTTCTGCTGCCGAATGGCCATTTTCTTTAAATAAATTTCGGTATTTTTTGGTGTAAAATGCTCCTTTTCTGTTGCTTGAATTTATTAGTTTTTTGTTTTGTCCCTTGTTTAAATTTTTAGCTGTAACAGGACAATTTATGACAAACAGGATAGCCAAAATTAAATTAGCTGGTGTTTTGAAGATCAGACGTTTTTTAAAAAATTCAATCATTTGCTTTTTGAAGAACTTTGATAAGCTTTAATTTTTTCTGCAACATCAACCATCGGCGCTATCCAAATA
>CAZZVO010000325.1:0-3888 GCA_964657505.1 uncultured Mucilaginibacter sp. | reverse complement strand
ACCAATATCGCATTGGTGTATTAAGCGGGGCAAATGCTGGTTCAGAAATATGCCGCATTTATTCTGATCCACTTACCATTAATGTCTATCCTTACCCGGTAATTAAGCTTGCAGCCAATACCACTACTTGTGTTGGCCAGCCTCTTCAGCTTAGTTCGACGGGAGGTGATACTTATCAATGGAGCGGCCCTAACAATTTTACTTCTACAGAACAAGACCCTATCGTAACAAGCAGCGCAAACCCAAGTTACAATGGCGATTACACAGTTACCGTCATCAAAAACAGTTGTTCTGCCACCTCAAAAACCACTGTTACCATTTATCCTAAAGCAAGTGTTGAGGCATTAAGTGATGCTACTATTTGCGAAGGGAAAAGCACGCAACTATCTGCAATTGGCACAAATGCCACTCATTACAAATGGATACCGTCTGCAGGATTAGACCATGATGATATTGCTAATCCTATAGCCAGCCCATCAACCACCACCACTTATACTGTTGAAGTTAGCAACGATGGCTGTCCGGATATTATGCCTTCCGCTTCGGCAACCATAACTGTTTTGCAAAGTCCTGTTGCTAACGCCGGAATAGCTATAAAAATACTGGAAGGGCAAACCGCAAAACTTAACGGCACGGCACAAGGAGATGATATTATTGCTTATTGGACGCCTTCCAGTTACCTTGATAACCCGCAATCCTTAACTCCAACCACCAGTTCTCCTAATGATATTACTTATACTTTGCATGTAGAATCAACCGCTGGTTGCGGGCAAAGTACCAGCACTGTTTTTGTCAAGGTTTATAAAAAGTTAACGATACCCAATACTTTTTCGCCCAATAACGATGGCATCAATGATTACTGGAACATTAAAAATCTAAGCACTTACCCTAACGCCGACGTGAGCATTTACACCCGATACGGACAAAAGATTTATCAAAGTACCGGTTACAGCAAACCCTGGAACGGCACTTACAACGCCGCACAACTACCCGTTGGAACTTATTACTATATCATCGATCTTAAAGAAGAAAACTTTCCTAAACAATCTGGTTGGATTTTTTTGGTAAGATGATTCAATGATAGAAAGTTGTTTTTTGGGTGATAAAAACAGCATTTAACACTTTCTTTTTCAAAATAGAAGTTGCTATTTAAAAATATATTTAAATTGAAGAGTTGGTTGTAAACAAGTGTAATTTAGTTCTTAAAAATAGCTGCAAGTTTTAATGAAACCCATCTCCGAAACCGACCTCATCCTAAATCCCGATAACAGCATTTATCATCTAAACTTGCTGCCAGAAGATGTGGCCGAAACCATCATCACCGTTGGCGATCCTGATCGGGTAGGAGAAGTAAGCAAATACTTTGACCGCATCGATCTAAAAAAAGGAAAACGCGAATTTATAACGCATACTGGTTGGATTGGCAATAAACGCGTTACAGTAATTTCTACAGGTATTGGTACCGATAATGTGGAGATTGTTTTGAATGAATTGGATGCTTTGGTTAATATCGATTTTAATACAAGATTAATCAAAGAGCAACTCACCAGTTTGGAAATTATAAGAATTGGAACTTCCGGTTCTTTACATGCGGATATTCCTTTGGATTGTATTTTGGTTTCTGATTTTGGTTTGGGTTTTGATGCTTTGATGAATTATTATACTAAAGATTTTAATCCAATTGAGCAGGAATTACTAGATACAATCGACACACATTTTATGCCGATAAAAACAGTATCACCATATTTAACTGCCGCAAGTTTAACTTTGAAAGATAAAATCGGAGCTGGATTGCCGCACGGAATTACGGCTACTGCGCCAGGTTTTTACGCACCGCAAGGCCGACAAGTAAGGGCGAAAAATGCACTTCCCAATTTTTTAAAACATCTCCAATCTTTTAAATTTCAAGAACTGCGCATTACCAACTTGGAAATGGAAACTGCCGGAATTTATGCTTTGGCAAAAGTATTGGGCCATCAGGCTTTATCTGTCAATGCAATTTTAGCTAACCGTGCAACTTTAAAATTCAGCACCAATCCGCAGAGAACAATCGAGCAAGCCGTTCAATTGGTTTTGGAAAGATTGTAGCAGTAAATCGAGTTTGATCAACAGGCTATTATTTGCGTCAAAACCAATTCAATCTTAACACTTCCGCAACATTTATATCAACCAAATTCAGGTTAATATTAAATGCGTTAAAGTACTTCTACTTTTTCAAATGCGTGTTAGCACGCATGTAATCTCAGTAACGCTACGCTTTCCCTGCAGCTTCATTTGGGTCAATTTTGAAAGGTAATCTAATCGAAGATATATCTTTTAAAACCATCATGCTATGGGCGTTATCATGCAAACTTTTTATTGGGACTGCCCCAAGTTAGAAAATCAGGAATACCAATGGTGGAACTTTATTAAAACAAAGCTGCCATCACTTTCTCAGGCTGGTTTTACGGCTTTATGGCTGCCTCCTTTAAACAAAGCCGGAAATGTTGGAGGCATGTCAATGGGTTACGATCCTTATGATTACTACGATTTGGGGGAATTTGACCAAAAAGGGACGGTAAAAACATGGTTTGGATCAAAAGCAGAACTGGCTGACCTGATCAATGTAGCGCATCAGCAGAATCTGGATGTTTATGCTGATTTAGTGATCAACCATAACAACGGCGGGGATGCACAGGAAGTAAACCCTTTAGATGGTGTTTCGCGATGGACAAAATTTAATCCGGGCAGCGGAAAGTTTTTGAGGGATTGGAGAAGCTTTCATCCATCGCAATACGAAACCTGGGACCAGATGTCTTTTGGTGAAATGCCGGACCTATGCCACCGAAACCCCGACGTTTATGCTGCATTTATAGAATATACACGATGGCTGGTTGAAGAAATAGACGTTGATGGCTTTAGATACGATTTTGTAAAAGGATACGGTAGTTGGATGGTGCGCGCCATACAGGAGTTGCGGGGACTAAAAAATAACCAGGCTTTTAAACCTTTTGGCGTTGGAGAATGCTGGGATAGCGACCGCACAATTGCTGATTGGCTGGCGCAAGCCAACACTTGGTCGGATAATCCGGTAAGTGCTTTTGATTTCCCTTTGCGGTACAGGCTGCGCGACCTTTGCCAGTCCTACGGCTTCAGTTTAAAAACTTTATGTGCAAGCGGTACTTTGTTGACAGATAATTTGGCAGATCTCGCTGTAACTTTTGTGGAGAACCATGATGTAGTAAGAAACGATCCGATTAAACAGGATAAAATATTAGCCTACGCTTTTATTTTGACGCACGAAGGTTACCCATGCGTTTTTTGGGAAGATTATTACAACCAGAACCTCTCGCTCGAAAATACATCTAATGGCATTGCAGCTTTAGTAAAAGTGCATGAGATTTATGCCGGCGGCAGTACCAAAATCCTTTATGCGGATGACAATCTGTACATCATGCAAAGAAGCGGCTGGGGCGATCAGCCCGGATTAATATTTGTACTCAACAACCTTGGTTCCTGGAACGGAACTTCCATTAAAACCCAATGGGCTAATACCAAATTGATTCCCGTTGCCTGGAACGGCAGCAATAACCCCGCGCAACCCGAAGAAAAACTAAGCGATGCAGATGGCTCCGCCGATTTGTGGGCGCCCGGTCGCGGCTATACTGTTTTTATCCCCTCAAAAATGTGATCAACTTATTTCAACTTAAAATTAAATACTAAATTAAAAAATCATGAAAATTGAAGCATCAAACTCAGAACAAAACCAACAAGGCGCCGAAACAAGTACATCAACAAATGACGAGCAAGTACTTACGCCTGGCGGTTACCGGGCAAAATCGCAAGTACACGCGGTTGAATCAAACGATCTGGCATCAGGCGAAGACCATGTATTAACACCTGGCGGCT
>CAZZVO010000324.1:0-3910 GCA_964657505.1 uncultured Mucilaginibacter sp. | reverse complement strand
ATCGCCGGGATTGATGTTTTGGCCTTCCATTTTTCCTTTTAAAATGCTATCCAGTAACGTTGGTATAGTTGCTACAGAGCTGTTGCCGTAATGCGCAATATTCATCGGCATTAATTCTGCCGGAAATTCTTCTTCCCCATAAAGTTTAAAAACACGCTGCATAATTGCCGTGTCCATTTTTCCATTTGCCTGGTGGATCAATACTTTTTTTATATCATATAAATCAACGTTTGCTTTTTCTAGTGCTAATTTGATCACTTGGGGCACGTGGACCAAAGCATATTCGTAAACCTTGCGGCCGTTCATTTTGATGTATAGATTTTGCTCCGTTCCATTTTCGGGATTGTAAGAACTTCCCATGGTTAGTAAACCCGCATAATCAACCGCGTGTGATTGTGTTTTATGCGCTAAAATTCCAGCTTCCGAATCCGTAACTGCTTCCAAAATAACAGCTCCGGCACCATCAGCATAAATCATACTATCGCGGTCGTGCGGGTCGATAATGCGGGAAAGTGTTTCGGCACCAATCACCAAACATCTTTTTGCATCGCCGGATTTTAAAAAGTAGTTGGCCTGGATCATGCCTTCTACCCAACCGGGACAGCCAAAAGGCAGATCATAAGCTACGCAATCGGGATTGTTTATTTGTAAAAGCTGTTTGATCCTGGCTGCAAGTGTTGGCACTAAATCAACACGGTTGCTATCAGCATTAATATCGCCAAAATTGTGTGCAACAATGATGTAATCTAAAGTTTCTGCATCTATTCCAGAACTTTCCAAGGCATCTTTTGCAGCCAGAAAACCTAAATCTGATGTGTTTTGATCCTTGCGCGCGTAACGCCTTTCTTCGATCTCGGTAATGCTTTCAAATTGCTCTAAAATTACCGGGTTGCTTTTTTTAACCGGGTTTCCGTCTTTCTCAAAAAAACGGTGATTTATAAAATGATTGCTTGTAATAACCAACTCGGGGATATAACTTCCGGTTGCTACAATTACTGAACTGATCTTATTCTGCATAAATTATACCACATACCAAAACGGTATATGGTATAAACGTACCTTAAAAATACTAAAATCCAAAAAAGGATTTAAAATAATTTTGTTTGCCTGCCGTGCTGGTTCATAAAATGGTTGAAGTTATAAGGAGGGATTTCCAGGCCATTTAAATATTTTTTGCATGCAATTGAAAATATTTGATCAATCGAAGCTGCGATATTTCCTTCACCTGATTTACGCGTTCCCCAACGGGAATCATTCAAATTTCCACCGTGGCAATTTTGTATTTGGTGCAACACTTTTTCTGCCTGGTTGGGGAAAGCTTTATAAATCCAATCTGTAAATATTGCCGCGATAGACCCGTTTAAACGAACAATTGTGTAACTGGCCGCGCGTGCACCGCAATCTGCAGCAGCCTTAATAATATCCGTAATTTCGTAGCTGTTTAGTCCGGGAATGATAGGCGCAACCATTACGCGTACCGGCACGCCAGCTTCCGAAAGTTTTTTGATAACGGCCAAACGTCCGGCAGCAGTTACGGTACGAGGCTCTAATTTCAAACGTAAATCTTCAGACAAAGAAGTAATAGATATGTTAACGTGAATCAGATCCATTTTGGCTAAAGCCGCAACTAAATCTATATCACGCAAAATCAAGTTATTTTTGGTAATGATGCTGACCGGATGTCGATATTTTAAAAAAACTTCCAGCAAAGAACGTGTGATTTTTAACTTTTTTTCGATGGGCTGATAGCAATCCGTGTTTCCGGAAAGTGCAATTATTGCTGGTTCATAATTCTTTTTGTTGAAGTATTTTTCTAACAAAAGCGCAGCATCGTGTTTTACAATAATCTTTCGTTCGAAATCCAGTCCGGCACTAAAGCCATAATATTCGTGCGAATTCCGCGCGTAACAATAAATGCAGCCATGTTCGCAGCCTTGATATGGATTGATGGAATGATTGAAGGATAAATCAGGACTATTGGATTCGCTTACAATGTTTTTTGGGGATTCATTAAAGAATTGTGTTTTGCTGTTTTCTAACAACGGTTCGTCCAATCCTTCCTCAAATTCCCTTACATATTTGTTTTGTAAAAACTTGTTGTATGTGTTTAATTGCGCACCTCGGCCTTTAAAGTATGCTTCGTTTTCTTGCTGATCCACACGTTAAAATTACTAATAAATTTAGTAAAAAGAATAGAAACAATAAAAAAACATCGATAAAAGAAGTATTTATAAATCTCTATGCTTTTTTGGAGTGTATAAACTTTGCCTGCCTATTTGCTATTAACCATCAACTATTTGCTATGAATGCTTCTTTTATGCCTGTAAATCATCTAACAGAAAAACGAAGAGTTCTTTTGGCCCATGCGCGCCAATCACTAAAGTTTTTTCGATATCGGCGGTTCGGCTTGGGCCGGTAACTGTAGAAATCATGGATGGTAAATTGTTTTTGTATTTTTCTTTGATCAGTTTAAAACTATCCTTCAAATCCAAAACCAACTGCGAAGTATAAGCCAGCACAATATGTTGGTGCGGATAAATGCTGAGCCTTCTACCTGCTGCATTGCCATTGGTAAGCAAAATACTGCCGTTTCTGGCAATTAAAGCATCGCATAAAGTTAAGCCAACTTCGGCTTGTTCAAAGTCTTTATCGGTCTCAAAATAAGGATATTCGTAAGTTTGAAGAATGTTTTGGAGGAAGTTTTCCCAGCAATATATTTTGTGCCAGTTACGCTGTTCGGCTAAAGTGAGCAGGTTTTCTATAAAGTCAACTTCATCTTCACAAAAAATAAACTGACCGGCGACTGCCGTAAATTGTTCTGCAAACATCAGTTCCAGCAGGTCATCCTGCGGAGGATATAATGGCAGGTCTTCTAATTGCGGATATGGATTATCCCGTTTTTCCAATAAAGCCTTACGGATTTTTTTCAGCAGTTGCTCTTTCGGTGTTGTGTTGTCTTTCATTTTAAAAATAAAAGCCACTATGTGCGGACATAGTGGCTTAAAATAATCTATAGAAGTTTATTTCAATTTTGAAGTTGCATCCTTTTCTTCAGGGTTCCTGCTGAAAGTTCCGGAATGATCACCAACACCTTCGTGAACTAAATTTTGCTCCACAGGTTCCAGGTTTGATGACGGCTCTTCGCCATTTACAAATTCATCATAAGTTGTACGATGTTCGAAAGGGCGTTTTCCCAAAATTTCTTCCAGATCAGACTGGAATAGAATTTCTTTCTCTAACAGTTTATGCGCTAACTTATCTAAACCTTCGCGTTTGTCGATCAGCAACTGTTTAGTGCGGTCGTAAACTTCGTTGATCAGATTACGAACTTCATTATCAATCAGCTCAGATGTTTTTTCAGAATATGGTTTGTTAAACTGATACTCGCCTTGTGTATCGTTAAAAGATACATTTCCAACTTTATCGTTCATCCCGTAAATACTTACCATCGCATAAGCAAGTTTAGTGATACGTTCGAGATCGTTCTGCGCACCGGTTGATATTTTGCTAAATACGATGTCTTCTGCAACGCGTCCGCCCATCGTCATACATAAACCGTCTGTCAACTGCTCTGTAGTGTATAAAAATTGTTCTTTAGGCAAATATTGCGCATAACCCAGAGCGGCAACACCGCGAGGCACGATAGAAACTTTTACCAAAGGATCTGCATGCTCTAAAAACCAACCGGCAATAGCGTGGCCAGCTTCATGGAAAGCAACAATCTTTTTTTCTTCAGGTGAAATGATTTTGTTTTTCTTTTCCAAACCGCCGATTACCCGGTCGACAGCGTCTTGAAAATCCAGCATGTCCACTGCTTCTTTGTTTTTACGGGCAGCAATTAAAGCAGCCTCGTTACAAACATTGGCAATTTCGGCACCGGCAAAACCAGGAGTTTGGGCAGATAATTTTT
>CAZZVO010000323.1:0-3997 GCA_964657505.1 uncultured Mucilaginibacter sp. | reverse complement strand
GCGCAGGTTGAATGTAAGTTCCGGTTGTGGTATGGCCAAAACGGTAAATAATCCAATCTCCGGCTGGCGCATCCCAGTTTAAAGTGCCATCCACTTGCATTTTTGATGTTAGGTTGATGACCTGGTTGACTGCCACAATTCCGCTTGCCGGCATGGCCAACACAGCAATATCTTTATAATAAGTACCGCGGGCCGGAACCTCCGGAACTTCCAGAACGCCCGTTTCCGGATTGTGCAATGGAAATGGCGTATGTCCGCGCAAAGCAACTTTAGGTTGAATTACTTTAATGATGCTGTTTTTACCACCGGAAATATTGGTTTTCGACCAGCAAATTTCCTGCATTGAAAGTTCTGGTGTGATCCACGGTCCACCGCTGGATTCGTATCCTGAACCGTTGTACATCCCAAAATCCATTCCTAACCTTTTCGATTCTTCGGCTGCGAAACGAACCATTTTCCACCAGGGTTCTGTCCATGAAACCAGTTCGGGTGTTGGGCTTTTACCGATATCGCTTGCCCAGGGAGTGGTAATATCGGCCAGGCTGAACATGGTTGTGCGGTTAAAACCCTCTTTTTTTAACGCTTCCAAATCTTTGGTGATCCCTGCTTTGCTGAGGTTCGATCCCATCCACATCCACAAAACGCCTGGTTTTGCCGTTGGCGGAGGGTTGAGGAAATCTTTTTCAGGATCAACATAAGGTTGGTTGATTGTTGCAGGCGTCAGCAATTGTGATTTTGCAGTTGTTTCCGTAAGCAAGGCTATCAGCAGTAAAGAAATGAAAACGATGTACCTGTTCATGAATTTTGTGGCAGCGGAAATTTAAAAACGTGATAGCTACAAAGAAAAATAATCAAACTGGAATACTTCTTTTAGCACTATAAATTTTGTTTGAGTGTACTTAGAAATTGGTATCGTACGCACTAATTTTTGTATGGTAAAAGAAGTATATAAAGATTGCTTAAATCAATTTCAACAAATTTTACGACTTAAATACTTAGGCTTGTAATGAAAAAAGGAGCATAGCCCTGATAGCTACACTCCTCGAACCAACCAATTATTAATATCCTGGATTTTGCGTGAGCAAACTGTTAATATCAATCTCCGTTTGCGGGATCGGGAAGATCAACTTGTTTTGCGTAATGCTTGTGTAAGCGTTAGTTGGAATATATGGTTCCTGCTGTTTTATCTTTGTACCGAAAGCAGTCATAACGGTTATGGCCTGTCCTGTTCGTACCAAATCTAACCAGCGGTGGTTTTCGAATGCCAGTTCTACACGTCGTTCGTTTGCTATGGCTGTTCTTAAACTTGTTTGTGTTGTTGCGGCAGTTGCAGCCAAACCAGCCCTCGCCCTAACCTGGTTAAGATAAGGGATAGCTTGCGGTGATTTTCCTTCTTCATTTAAACATTCGGCCAGTAACAACAGCACATCGGCATAACGGTAAACCATCCAGTCGTCACCAGCATTATTGAATTGGCTGTATGGCGGATGGGTGTATTTGATCACGTAATTATCCGTAATTGTAGCACCAGTACCGTCTTTATAACTCGATGCGATAGTTGCAGCTTTGCGTTTGTCGCCTGCTTCGTAAGCAGCAATCAAATCAGGTGTAGGTTTATTCCAGCCACCTGTTGTTTGATTGTTTCCGGTAACACCCAAAATATTCGTCACATCCGAAATATTAGGTGCAAACTGGAAAGCGAAATTATTGGCTAATCCTTGCGGTCCGGCAACATACTGTACTTCAAAAATAGATTCGGCGTTGTTTTTGTTAGTAGGGCTAAAAATATCAGCATAATTTGGCAATAAACTGTAACCCAAACTGGTGACATCAGTTAATACTTTTTCTGCGTCGGAATACTGTTTTAAATTCATATAAGCATAACCCAGTAATGTTTTTGCCGATCCTTGGGTTACCATACCTAAAGTAGTTTGTTTTGCCGGTAATAAACTGGCGGCGCTTGTTGCATCAGCAATAATCTGCTTGTACACATCAGCCGAAGACGAGCGCGGCAACGATGCCTGTTCTACCGATGTAACTTCTGTTAAATGCAAAGGTACACCTCCATAATATTGTACCAGTTCGAGGTAGTAAAAAGCGCGTAAAAACTGCGCCTGGCCTTTCACATTGGCTTTAACAGTAGCATCAATGCTGGCATTGTCTATCCTTACTAAAATGGCATTAGCTTTTGCTATCCCGTTGTAACATTGCACATACTTATTACTGGTAAACATGTTAACCGGAACATCTATAAATCCCGAAATATTATATTTATCTGTAAACTGGCCTCCGCTTAAACCAGGGCTTGCAAAGTAAGTTGCATTATCAGAACGCATTTCGCCCATTACATAAGCGTCGGAATAAAGACCTTGCAAAGGGGTATAAGCACCAACTGCCGCCTGTTGGTAATCGGATGCGGTTTGAAAAAAATTAGTTTCTGTAACACGGGTTTGAGGCGTTAATTCTATAAAACTTTTTTTGCAAGAGGCCAGCAGTAAACCTAAAAGGCATGCTGCTAATATTTTCATTTTCATGTTCGTTAATTTTACTTGTAAAATCAATTGCCGGTTTATTTTAAATTCACATTAACCCCAAAACTGATGGTGCGTGGTACGGGATAAGATGTATAATCAATACCAATGTTCAAGGGATCATTCCCATTGGCATTTACTTCAGGGTTTGCGCCTTTATACTTGGTAAAAACATATAACTGCTGTCCGCTAGCATAAACCCTTACGCCGGTTAAATATTTATTTTCTTTAACAGGAATGGTATAACCTAAAGTTGCATTTTTAATGGTGAGGAAGCTGCCACTTGTAACCCAACGGGAATTAGTGGTACGGGCCAAAGCATCGCCTACCAATATCCTTGGGTGTACACCATCGCCCGGGTCAGCTTCTGATTTCCAGCGGTTAGCCACATCTGCCGTTACGTTAAAAACACCATCTAAATTTTGTATGTATTCTAACGTACGGTTTTCAATGTCGTTACCATAAGAACCGGAAAAAGTAGTGCTGAAATCAAAGTTCTTGTAGGACAAAGTATTGGTCATACCGTAAGTAAATTTCGGGTTTGGGTTACCAATAATTGTTTTATCCTTGGCATCAATTACGCCATCGCCATTAATATCTGCGTATTTTACCGTACCAACTTGGGATGGCCCATCACCACCCAAATATTTTGGAGAGTTGTTAAAGTCAGCTTGGTTCATATAAACACCCAGGAATTTATAGCCATAAAAAGAGCCTATCGGTTGGCCAATTTGTTCGATGTTTGGCCCGTTAGAATCTGCCCTTGGTAAATTATTAGGATATGGGCCTAAATTAAGTATCTTGTTACGTATAAAACTGATGTTAAAATTAGTTGTCCACTTGAAAGCCCCAATCAAATTCTGGCTGGTAATCGAAAACTCGTGGCCAGAGAACTTGATTTTTCCTGCATTGCTGGATACGCTTGAAAAACCTGATTCTTGTGGCACAGGGACTTGAAACAAGAATGCGGTGGTTATTTTATTAAAGTAATCGTAAGTTAAAAAAATACGGCTTTTAAACAAACCAATATCAGCACCAATATCTAATTGCTTCGATTTTTCCCAGGATAAATTGTTGTTCCCAATATTGGAAATTGAAGTACCAGGTGCCAACGTATTGTTAAAAGCATAATTGGTACTTTGGGTATTGGCAGCATAGCCGTAATTACCAATATTAAAATTACCGTTTAAACCATAACCAGCCCTTAGTTTTAAGTTGGATACAACAGGGACTTTAGACATAAAAGATTCATCGGTAAGGTTCCAACCAGCAGAAACAGCCGGGAAATTACCATACTTAGTATTTGGTGCAAAGCGGGAAGAACCATCGCGCCGAAAAGAAGCCGATAACAAGTATTTATTTTTATAATTGTAATTGATACGGGAAACTAAAGAAGCTAAGCTCCATTCCTCTATATCAAAATCTGGTGTTCCAAACTGCGTTGCCGCAGCAAGCGAAGATATTTT
>CAZZVO010000322.1:0-4011 GCA_964657505.1 uncultured Mucilaginibacter sp. | reverse complement strand
GCATTAATGGTAAACCCGGTTACCGAGCAATTATATACTGGTGCAAACGCTTCATCCGGTAAAACAACACGTCAGGTCTACCTGCCCGCAGCAACCAAATGGTACGATTTTTACACCGGGAAACAGTACGATGGCGGACAAACTTTAGCCGCTGCAGCACCGATCGATATTTTGCCTTTGTACGTTCGTGCTGGTTCGATCATCCCGATGGGACCGGTAATGGAATATGCTACAGAAAAACCGGCTGATGTTGTCGAATTGCGTGTTTATCCGGGCGCAAACGGCGAGTTTAAGTTGTATGAAGATGAAAATGATACCTACAATTACGAAAAAGGTAATTCAGCTACCATCAACATAAATTGGAACGATAAAAACCGCCAGTTAAGCATTGCTGATACCAAAGGCAGTTTCCCTGGCATGTTAAAACAACGCACATTTAACGTGGTGGTGGTTAACGGCAGTCACGGCTCTAACGTTGGTTCTGCGGACAAAATCGACAAAACAATTAAATATAGTGGCAAAGCAGTTGTGGTTAAACTATAATTATCTGTCAGAAAATATGATTATATCAAATGCTTCTTTTATCGGTTAAAAACTGTTAGCAGCTATTTTAATTTTGATAAGGTCTGAAAATTTATCGGTTAAAAACTATACATTAGTTTTTAACCGATAAAAGAAGTATGGCTTACTTTACTGCATCTATCCAAAACACTTTTCGTTTACAAAAACGTAACCCAGGTTTAAGTTTGATCAGCATTTTAGGTATTGTGCTTGGTCATGTAGTTTTCTTCCTGATTCTTTCTTATTGTTGGTACGAGAAAAGTTACGATCGATTTCATCAGCATGCCGATCAAATTTATCGCGTAACTTATAGTCGCTACAACCAAGGCGTTTTAGAATATAATACGGCAAATTCTTTCTTCCCCACAGGCCGTTATCTGAAGGAAAACAATCCCCGCGTGGCTAATTATACAACTATTGTCCGGAATTATAATATTGTGGTTGGCTTTAATAATGCACAAAACCAGCCCGTATTTTTTAATGAGGAAAAAGCTTATTATGCACCGAGTTCTTTTCTGTCGATGTTTTCTTTCCCGGTTTTAAAAGGAAACTCGAAAGATTTGGATTTGCCCAATACTGTTTTTATCACCCAAAATATTGCAACTAAATATTTTGGCGGATTTGATCCGATAGGAAAAACAATCAAAATAAATGGTTCAACTATTTATAAAATTGCTGGTGTTTTGCAGGATTTGCCTTCAAACAGCAGCCTGAAGTTCAATTTTATTTTCTCGCTGCAAACTCACCTTAACCAATTAAAAAGCTGGATAGATGTTACGAATCACTGGTATGGTTACGATTTGTTCTACACTTATGTTCAGCTTAAAGACGGCGTTCCGACATCAACATTAGCCAATATGCTGCCGTTGATGGTGCAGAAAAACTATGGCGAAAAACTGACTGGCGCTAAACAAAAGGATATTTTTGCGATTCAGCCGATCACGCAAATCCATCTTAATTCTAACCTGGAATGGGAAACAGAAAAGCCTGGAAACGGTGATGCCGTAAATATCCTGCTTGGTTTTTCCATTTTTGTTTTGCTGGTTACCTGGATCAATAACATCAATTTAACAACATCGCAAGCGGCAAACCGGGCAAAAGAAGTAGGCATCCGCAAAGTTTTAGGCAGCTCAAAAACTCAGGTTATGTTAAAGTATGCCACAGAAACAGCCATTATTAACAGCTTTTGTATTTGCCTTGCTGCCATTGCTTTGTTTATCGGGTATTTATTAGTGAGCCGACCTTCTCCAGTTTTTCCAGTTGAAATTTATCAAGAAGTCCGTTTTTGGGAAGTTGTTTTCGGGTTAGTTGTATTCGGAATTTTGCTGACCAGCGTTGTCCCTTCACTTTTAATTTCCCGGTTCCAACCCGTGCAGGTGTTAAAAGGTAAGTTGCTAATTACTGCTCAAAGTTTGTTTCTGCGGAAAGCTTTAATGGCGTTCCAGTTTATCGTTTCGTTTATCCTGATTACAGGTTCGCTTATTGTTTATAAACAAGGGAACTTTTTAATGAACAAATCAAGAGGATTGGATCATGCTGCGGTTGTTGCAGTTAAATTTCCGAAAGTTGCAGTATCTGGAGATGAAGTTAACCGACAATCGGCTGTTTTTCGGGAAAAAGTAAAAGCCCTTAACTGGGTGAAAGATTTTACGATGACAACCGATATTCCTGAGCGGGAAATAGAGACTTTCGGTGGTATGTACCGCCCGCAATACGGCGAGCGTGATGGCAAAGCATATTTCAGAATTGGTGGCGATGAAAATTACTTCCGGTTTTTTAAAGTGAAATTATTGGCCGGGCGTTTTTTCTCCAAAGAAATGGCAACGGATCAATCAGCACTTATTTTAAATGAAAGCGCCGTACAAAAATTGGGTTACCAAAACCCATCACAGGTAATTGGATTAACGGTAAACGGTGGTAAAGAAAGTAAAACGATTATTGGTGTAGTTAACGATTTTCATTACCGTTCGGTTAAGGTAAAGCCGGTGGCAACCATTTTTAATTACCAAAAAGAAGATTTATCGTATTTCGTGATCAAGCTTGATCCAAATGATAAACTTACGAAAAACCATATGGATAATTTAAACACGCTTTATAACAATCTATTCCCCGGAAACCCATTCGAGTATGTTTTTTTAGATGATGCCATGAAGCAGGATTTGGAGCCGGACTTAAATTTCGCGCGGATATTTGGGGTTTTCTCAACAGTTTCCATTCTAATTTCACTTATCGGTTTGCTGGGTTTGGTTATTGTGGAGCTTAGCCAGCGTGTGAAAGAACTCGGAATTAGAAAAGTAATCGGTGCCAATTTTAAGGATATCTGTGTACTGATGATGAAAAAGTTTTCCGGGCCATTATGTATTGCATTGTTAGTTGGGATACCAGTTTCTGCATTAGGATTTTCAAAATGGATTTCCGGATACTACATTTACCACATCAATTTAAATGCGTCTTATTTTTTAATCCCGGCCTTTTCTTTACCACTTTTGGCCGCATTGGTTATTATTCTGCAAGTGTTGCAAGTGAACCAGCAAAAAATCATCAAATCTCTTAAACACGAGTAATACTATAATTGGTTACCTCCTCCAAAAACAATTTAATATCATAAAAAGAACTTTTTCGCATATAATAAATTATTGCACTTGCTTTAATTCTTGCTAAATTAGTCGGTGCAGTTTTTTGGATTTCATGTCCGCTGTTAACCAATTATAAGTTATGCGTTTCAGGGTTTTTCTAATATTAGCGATAGGTATCGTGATGCACGGTGGTTTATGTGCGCAAAACAACCTTTACCAATTTTCACACCTGGATATCGACGATGGCTTATCTAATAACCAGGTAAACTGCATTTTTAAAGATGCAACAGGTTTTATGTGGTTCGGTACAACTTCTGGCTTAAACCGCTACGATGGTTATAAATTTAAGGTTTTTAAACATGATGCCAGGAACCCTAAATCGTTGGCAAATGATTTTTTAGTCCGCATTTGTGATGGTCCGGATAATAAAATGTGGCTTTACACTTATGCCGGTTTTAGTATTTATAATGCAGCTACGGAAAGCTTTATCAACAACATTGGGCCAGAGTTAAAGAGGTACAATATCTTGACTTGGGATATTAAATTCATTAAAAAAGACCAAAGCGGTAACTTTTGGTTCCTAACCAATAATAAAGGTGTTTATTGTTATCACCCAAAAACTAAAACCACTGATTTTTACGGAAGTTCTGCCCGTTCAAAAGCTATCGTACATTCCAACGCTATCAGCGATGCAGCTATTGGTAAAGAAGGAATTGTGTGGTTAATTTATGAAGACGGAACGATAGAAAAGCTCAATACTATTAACAATAAAGTTGAACAGCAATCGACCGTTTTAGCCAAAGCTAACCTGGCAAATAATATGGATTACCGGATGATTTTGGGCGACGATAATAACTTGTGGATCAGGTTAAAC
>CAZZVO010000321.1:0-4014 GCA_964657505.1 uncultured Mucilaginibacter sp. | reverse complement strand
GCTAAAGAATTCTAACATTGTATTTAACGCATTTTCCGAATGCATGCGCTCTCCATTATCAAGCGATTCTTGTGCTGCTACCGCTGCTCTTTTCCGCATATTAAGTTCATAAGCAGCAATAGCTTCTTGCAAAGTATTGTATTTGTCAGACGTTAAACATTCACTCAGCTCCAAAGCATCCAACATCGCCATGTTGGCGCCTTCTCCTGCAAAGGGCGGCATTACATGTGCGGCATCACCGATCATGGTTAAGTTGGGCAAGGCTTCCCAGGTTTGGTTTAAAGGCATGCAATAAATGGGACGCGGAATAAAAGGTGTAGCTGTATTTTCAAACAGTTCGTACCAAATACTGCTCCATTCGGAATATGATGTTTTAAACCAATCGAGCATTTGAGTTTTATCGGAAAAATCCAAACCGCTATTTCCAGCCCAGTTCTCATCTGCTTTAAAGCTTGCGTAAAAACCTATTTCACCATTGCCTTTTTGCCCCATCAATATATCCTTTTTATTGCCGAAAGCCATTATTTTTCCGCCATTTAGCAATGCGTGAATTTGAGGCGTCGCTTTTTCTGCATCATAAACATTGCCTTCAAGCATCGTTATACCGGAATAAAAAGCTTTAATATTGGTAATGTATGGACGAATTTTAGAATTAGCGCCATCCGTAGCAATTACAACATCTGCATAAGGAGACAAACCATTTTTAAAATGCAGCAACCAACCCTCATTTTGTTTTTCCATGGAAATAAAATGACTATCCCACACAACCGTTTCCGGCTGTAAAGATTCCAGCAACAGCGTTCTTAACGGAGCACGGTCTATTTCGGGCCGAAAAGATTCAAGCCCAAAATCTTCGTCCCGTTTGGTTTCATGATCGCTGAAATGTATTTCTGCACGTTCATTTACAATAACCGTTTTATCTGCACCGGGACGGTAACTCTTTTTAAATTCTTCTAATAAATTTGCTTTGCGTATAGCCGCCAATCCTGATTCCTCATGCAAATCAAGCGGCGAAGCTACCAGCCGTGCATCTTTATCGACATCCCGTTCGTACACTTTTACGTTTGCACCTTTCAATTGTAAAAGTCTTGCCAGCGTTAGTCCGCCTGGGCCGCCGCCAACAATTGCGATTCGTTTATTTCCAATCAGCATTTTTTAAAATTTAGTTTTACGTTTGCAAAACTATTGCTGCTTCAACACTGATAATAGTACAAATCGGTCGTTTTTATTTTTGAATAATTCTTTCGGCACTACGCCCGAAAACTTTTTTATCTCTTTGATAAAATGAGTTTGGTCTGCAAAATCCAGTTCAGGAAAAAGTTTGCCTTGTGCAATGTGTTTTAAGGATGCCCGGAAGCGTAAAATAGTACAATAAGCTTTTAACGAAAGCCCGAATTGCTGGTTGAAATAACGGTTAATTTGCCTGCTTCCCCAACATACTTTTTCTGAAAGCTCTTTTACACTCATTTCGCCTTTTGATGAATAAATTAAATCGAAAAGTTTTCGTTTTCTATCATCTATTGTTGTAGGCAAAAGCGTTTTTATTTTTTGCGATGACTTCTTATAAAACGTATCAAAATCCTGCAAATCATCAGCATTAAAATCCCAAAATTTACGTGGTAAATCTTTCGCAGTATTTAATATATCAGCAATGGAAGTATTTAAAATATATTCAATGGCAAGCGGTTTAAAACTAATGGTAAAAGTGACTGTCTGTGGAGGAATGCTTCTTTGTTCAGGAAAAGTTTCTAATCCAATCAATATCACCTGAAAAGGCCCGGATGCGGATTGCCAAAAGAACAAGTCAATTCTTCCATCAGGCATTACCACAACTTCTTTTGCTTCGTTGGATATATTATGAAACATGCCAAAATTTTCTACAAAATCAGCAAGCGATTTATCTGGCTTCATGAATTTGTAATAAAAGTTGTTGTTCATTTACCCAATGGATAGTTTGCTTCTACAACTCCTCAACTTTCAATTTATAAACCGCCGCCTGCTGCAAAATCTTTTCCAAATCATCGGGTTTTAACCGGTGCAAGTTGCCGTAAATCATTTTTAAGCGTTGGTTGCTGGAAAGCAAATGTTCGTTCCTTGAAAAAAAATCCCAGTACAAACTATTGTACGGACAAGCTTTTTCACCATACTTTTTTTTAGGGTCATAAAAACAGCTTCCACAATAATCACTCATTTTGTTGATGTAAGCCGCAGAAGCTACGTAAGGTTTCGTGCCAACTATTCCGCCATCGGCAAACTGACTCATTCCGTGTGTGTTTGGCAATTGTACCCATTGCATTGCATCAATGTAAACGCCCAAATACCAGTCGTCCACTTCGTGCGGACTACTGCCGGAAAGCAAAGCGAAATTCCCAATCACCATTAAACGCTGGATGTGGTGCGCATAAGCCAGATCGAGCGATTGGCCGATGCAATGTTTCAAACAGTTCATTTTGGTTTCGCCGGTCCAAAACCATTGCGGCAATTTTGCCTGATGGTTGAAGAAGTTTTTCTCTGCAAATTCCGGCATTTTATTCCAATATAAACCGCGCATATATTCGCGCCAGCCCAAAATCTGGCGTACAAAACCTTCAATTTGCGGCAAACTGATTTCGTTTTGCCGCTGCTGCCAGCTCAAAATTGCCTGGCCAACTACTTCTTTTGGCGATATTAATTTAACATTTAAAGCGAAAGATAAACGCGAGTGGAAAAGCGATTTATGTTCCTGTAGCATCGCATCTTCATACGTGCCGAAATGCGGCAACAGATTTTGGCAGAAATAATCAATCAACAGCAAACCTTCTTTTCTGGAAAGCGGAAGATCTACTTTTCCGGCTTCCACGTTTCCAAAATACGGAACGTTAAGCTGATCGAGCATGCTTTTGATCCCGCTTAAATCATGTTCAAAAACCAAAGATTTGGGCAAAGGCACTTTTTTATCGTACCGGTTTCGGTTATCGTGATCGAAGTTCCACAGGCCGCCAACTGGCTCATTTCCGTTCATCAGCAAATCATATTTTTGCCGCATGTGCCGGTAAAAGCTTTCCATAATCAGTTGCTTTTTTCCGGCGAAATAATCGCCGACTTCTTCGCGAATGGTAAAAAAATGTTCGGTATCGCAAGCTTTGGTGGAGATATTTAAGGATTTACAAAACGTTTTCAATTGCTGGTCCAGCCGATATTCATCCGGCAGCAAATATTCAAACCGTTCAATGCTTCTTTTATCGATGATTTTTTTGAGGTTTCCGTCCAACGTTTGCACATTTTCCGGATCATCTAATTTTAAGTAAATTACCTCGTGCCCTGCTTTTTGCAACTGGTGCGCAAAGTTGCGCATGGCCGCAAAAAACGCCAGGATTTTTTGGACGTGATGCTTTACATAAGTCTGTTCCTGCATCATTTCCATCAGCACATAAACCGTTTCGGGTTCTTGCTGCTGAAACCATGAATGCGTGCTGATGAGCTGATCGCCCAGAATTAATCGTAAAGTTTTCAATGATTTTATGGTGATAAAAGAAGTATTGTGGGGAAGTGGTTGGGGGTGATGGTTTATGGTTGATGGTGCTGTGCAGCTACGTCCAGCACTTGGCGCAGAAGTGGTATTTGAAACCAGTCTACCGAAACAAAAGTTAAATTTATAACAAAACAGCTATGCTTCTTTTACCAGCTAAATTTTATTCGTCAAGCTGAAACTAAAGCAAAATAGCGAAACAAAAGTTGGTATTTAACCTGTCAGCCAGTTTTTGCCAAACTAATGTTACCCACAGGGCTTTGTTTGTGTTTCTAATTTCCTTTTATTAAAATATTCAACAATTTCTTTTTTTGTCAGCTTGGACAATTTTTCACTCAACTTTTCTCGTTCTTGACGCATAAATTTTACTGCATCAAATTGTTTTTCAGTCGTTATCTTCATCATTTACAAAGTCTCTTGGTGAACGTATTTCTAAAATTTTATAGCCATTTTTTAAGTTGACAGCATTGTACCCTCTTATTCTTAGAACATTTACAATATGTTTG
>CAZZVO010000320.1:0-4131 GCA_964657505.1 uncultured Mucilaginibacter sp. | reverse complement strand
GCAGCATCGTCCACAATGATATTTAGTACGATATTTTCCTTTACGTAGCGCGACAAATTATGTGCATGAACTAAAATCAAACCTAATAAACCAATCATCAGCAACACCATTGCAATGCTGATTACAGTAGAAATATAGATCGTTTTTGTTTTTTTTGCTGAAGTGCTTGCTTCAAATTCTTCCAACATAACCCAAACCTTTTTGCGAAAATAGAAAAAGCCTGTTCAAAGGTAAAACAATATCTATTTTAATTTTAGTTTACCGAAAAACCGGGCAAAGGTTTAACAAATATTAACAGGATATTTGCGCAGAACTATTTGCCACCATAACAGTTTTAGGTAGATAAAAAAGCATCATGGAAAAAGCAAATTCAAAAAACAAACCTTCCCCGTCTGACGATAGTACTTTTGAAAAAGTAGATGAAGGCCACGACAGTGTGACACGCAAAGAAGATAATACTTACCACGAAGATGACGCGATAGCCAAAACTGAGAACCCGGCGGAGTATTACCAGAATGAGGAACAACCCGTGGAGTCGGTTAAGGATGCGCCGAAGGAGGATTAGTGGGATGATTTTTTTAGCGGTATAAATTGAGTGTCTATAAAAAAGCAAACTTCTTTACCGTTCACTAAAGTGTGTCACCGTAAGCCCGATTACTTCTCCATTTTTATAGCGGTATAAAATATCATCGTCGCTCAATTCACTTTCATCTGCGGGTACGGGCGGCCCAAAGTTGACGTACATTACATCAGCTTCTTTATCAAAACGGATATGCAAATTGTCAGCATTGCTATGGCTCACTGCTTTTAATGCTTGCATAATATCGGTAATATTTATTTCTGCCATAGGATTTTAATGGCCATATTACTTATTATAAATTTTACGATAGTTTTCCCTAAAGTCTTGATACGTTTCCGACTTTTTAACCAGTTTGTGTAATCTTTTGTTATAGTTTCTACAAGTAAAAAATTCCCAACCCACTCCCCAGAAAAAATAAACAGTCCCTATTATTATAATTGAAAAAAGACCTTCGATCGTATCAAGCGCATTTTGTGCGCCTGGTGTTGGTAAATAATAAATCTTAACCCAAAGTAATAACCATAAAACTATTACTACAGCGTATATTATTCCGAACATTCTAAGTTTAGGAATTAAAGGCGACGTATGTAGATACTTTAGTTTTTTACTACCCTCTTCTTGTAAGCCTTTAGCTAATTCATAATCTAATTCCGACATGGGGTAAGGAGGAATAAATTTATATTTTGGTATTGCAACGTAGTTCATAACGAAAATTATTGATTTAAACTAAAATAAATACTTGGTTAATTTAGTTAGGATTTTTCATATTTCATTTTATAAAAAGTAACTCAACCACTTCTTTTACCACCATAAAATTGATACTCAACATTAATGAATTTTTAACCACCCAATTTTTTTAATTTCGCGGTTCAATTCTCCACAGAACCGAAAATGGATTACCAGTTTAAAAAAATAGAAAGCGAATGGCAAAAGTTTTGGGCCGAAAACCAAACTTTTAAAGTAGAAAACCATTCGCCCAAACCAAAATATTACGTGTTGGACATGTTTCCGTATCCTTCGGGAGCCGGCCTGCATGTGGGCCATCCGCTGGGTTATATAGCTTCGGATATTTTTGCGCGCTACAAACGTTTAAAAGGTTTTAATGTGCTGCACCCAATGGGTTACGATTCTTTCGGTTTGCCGGCAGAGCAATATGCGATACAAACCGGACAACATCCTGCCATTACCACTGAACAAAATATTGCAACCTATCGCCGCCAGTTAGATCAAATTGGTTTTTCTTTTGATTGGAGCCGCGAAGTGCGCACCAGTTCACCGGATTATTATAAATGGACACAATGGATTTTTATGCAGCTTTTCAATTCCTGGTACAACCTGGAAACCGACAAAGCGGAATCGATTTCCACCTTAATTCAAAAGTTTGAGGCTGAAGGAAATCATGTAGTAAAAGCAGCATCTGATGAAGATATTTTAAATTTTTCTGCGGAAGAATGGGCTGCTTTTTCCGATATCGAAAAGCAGGAAGAACTGCTGAAATACCGCTTAACCTATCTCCGCGAAAGCACCGTAAACTGGTGTGCGGCTTTAGGAACGGTTTTGGCAAATGATGAAGTAAAAGACGGTTTTTCAGAACGCGGCGGTTATCCCGTTGAACAGAAAAAAATGATGCAGTGGAGCATGCGCATCACGGCTTACGCTGAGCGTTTGCTGCAAGGTTTAGACACCATCGACTGGCCGGAACCGCTAAAAGAAATGCAGCGTAACTGGATTGGCAAAAGTGTTGGCGCCATGGTGCGGTTCAAAAGCCTCACCCCGGCCCTCTCCAAAGGAGAGGGAGGCAAAGCGGGATATGCAACGGCTGATCCTGCAAAATGGGAAATGTTGAAAATAAATTCCAGAGAAAATAGGCAAAACCAAACCGAAGCCGAGGAGCTGCTTTGGCAGCATTTAAGAAACAATCAAACCGGCCATAAAATACGCAGGCAACATGCAATTGATGGTTATATCGCTGATTTTGTATGTTTGAAAAAGGGCTTGGTGGTTGAGGTGGATGGTGGTTATCACTTGGAAACATCAGAACAGGACGAAATTAGAACGCAGGTCTTAGATGGATTAGGTTTTGAAGTGATTCGGTTTACGAATGAAGAAGTACTTGCAAACATCAATCAAGTTGTAAAAAAGATAAAAACAAAGCTGGATAGCCAGCCAGAAAGGGATTTAAGTGCAGCTAACCCCCTCTCCTTTGGAGAGGGCCGGGGTGAGGCTTTAACGACAAGCGGGGCTGACGCTCCTTTCATTGAAGTTTTCACCACCCGCGTGGATACTACTTTTGGCGTAACTTTCGTGGTTTTGGCGCCCGAACATGAATTGGTAAAGCACTTAACCACGCCAGATCAGCAGGCTGATATTGATGCTTACATCGATCAGGCGAAAAAGAAATCCGAATTGGATCGCATGGCGGATACCAAAACCGTTTCCGGTGCTTTTACGGGCAGTTATGTGATTAATCCGCTGAACGATGAGAAAATTCCGGTTTGGATTGCCGATTATGTTTTGGCTGGATATGGAACTGGCGCCGTAATGGGCGTGCCTTCCGGTGATGCGCGCGATCATCGTTTTGCCACGCATTTTAATTTGCCGATTGTGGCCATTTTAGACACCCAAAAAGAGGTGCTAAAAGAAGCAGATGCCACCAAAGAAGGCTATTATATCAATTCCGGTTTTATTAACGGCATGAATTATAAAGAAGCAACCGCTGCGGTGATTGCCAAACTGGAAGAACTCGGTGCCGGAAAAGCTAAAATTAATTACCGTCAGCGCGATGCGGTTTTCGGCAGACAGCGTTACTGGGGCGAACCTGTTCCGGTTTATTTTAAAGATGGTTTGCCGCAGTTAATCGATCAAAACGAATTGCCTTTGGTTTTGCCGGAGGTTGATAAATATTTACCAACCGAAAGCGGCGAGCCACCTTTAGCTCGTGCAGAAAACTGGAAATATCAAAACGAATTTGAGTACGAATTAAGCACGATGCCAGGCTGGGCGGGAAGCAGTTGGTACTGGTACCGTTACATGGATGCGCAAAATCAGCAGGAATTTGCCTCCAAAGAAGCCATAGATTACTGGAAAGATGTGGATTTATACATTGGTGGCAGCGAACATGCAACCGGACATTTGCTGTACAGCCGTTTCTGGAACAAGTTTTTAAAAGATTTGGGTTTAGTTGAAGCCGAAGAACCTTTTAAAAAGCTGATTAACCAGGGAATGATTCAGGGCGTGTCATTATTTGTTAATGTTATTTCTTATCAAGATAGGGAAAACGAAAATGATGTGATTTGGATTTATTCTTCTTTTGATGATAGTAATAACGAAGATATTATCATCAATGGACATGCGTTTAGGAAATTTTATGTAACAGAAAAAACTGTCCCTATTTACAGAGCAGATAGTAGGAACAGAATTTATGAGGAGGAATTTAAAAAATTAATTCCCCCTACTTCTACATGGTTTACAGGAAGAGGCGGATTAGCTATTGATGTTGATTTAGATGTCAGGTGGAAACAAGATTCTAATGGTAAAAGATATTTGGATCT
>CAZZVO010000319.1:0-4181 GCA_964657505.1 uncultured Mucilaginibacter sp. | reverse complement strand
GGCTTCCGCAGAAAATATTTTGATCAACACGGTAAGCGTTTTTCTTTTTGCTTTTGGTCAGGAAAACCAATCCGAAACACATATCGGTAAGGCAATTAAAATTTTAGAAAAATTGCCTTGCGAAAACAACAATATTATCAGTAGTTTTATATCAGCGGGAATCAAAGTTAATTCTGCTGGCAATTCTCAGGCAGTTATCGAATTGAAAAACAATTATTGTGACCGAAAACGGTGTTTGGCGTGCGGGATTGGCAACAAACTTTTAAAATTAAACTGATATGCTGCAACGTTTTTTAACCTTTTTTGAAAGATATTCTTTCGGTGTTTGCACTTATTTGGGCGAGCGTTTTCATATTTCCATAGCTAAAATACGGCTGTTTTTTATCTATTCTTCTTTTTTGGCCGTTGGTTTCCCGCTCATCTTTTATTTTTTTGCAGGCATTGTGTTGGATATCCGCAATTACATCAAACGTTCCCGCACCAAAGTAACCGATCTTTAATATCTTAATCATTTTCCATCCGTAAAAGAAGCATTGTAAAATCTTGTGCAGCAAAATGTGTGGCCGGATTTTTTACTTGTCGAAAAACTTTTCACGTTAATTAAAAAGTAAATAGCAGTACTTCCGCGTTCAATATATTTTAACTTTGTTGTGCAAAAATTAATCCGCTCATCGTAAATGCCTCCTAAAGGAAACCAGTTTAAGTCTAACCAGATCAAGGAAGAAAATAAGTCTGGGCAGCCCTACATGTTCCCCAAAACAAAAAAGGCAAGGCCAGAGCTTCCTAATTTTGATTTGAAGGATGGCCGGTTGATAAAAATAACCGGGCTGTTTTTCCTGATTACTTGCCTTTACTTTTTCATCGCTTTTACATCCTATCTTTTTACCTGGCAAGACGACCAGAGTTACGTGCTCGAATCCAACGGCGGCTGGAGTAATTTTTGGAAAACCCCGCAGGAACTGGCCGACAGCGGCGTTACCAACCCGGTGGTGCAAAACTGGTTAGGCAAGTTGGGCGCGTTCCTTTCGCACCAGTTTATTTACGAATGGTTTGGCGTGGCTTCCTTCATTTTTGTAATTGTTTTTTTGGTGATTGGTTACCGCTTGTTGTTTAAAGTGCGCCTGTTTTCGGTAAGCAAAACTTTAGGCTATGCTTTTTTTAGTATCCTTTTTTTATCGATTGCCATTGGTTTTTTTCATGGGATGACGACAGATTACCCGCATTTTTTGGAAGGACAATTCGGTTTTTGGACTAACCGTTTGCTTGATGTACAAATTGGTGCCGCCGGAACTGCCGGATTGTTGATTTTTGCCGCGCTCACCTTTTTAATTATTGTTTATAATATTGATTTCAAACTTCCGGAAAGAAAAATAAAACTGGCAGCAGAACCGGAAACAGAAATTCCTGCTGACAGTGACGTAGTTAACGATTCTAAATTTGCACAAAACTATCCGGCAAATATGGTTTTGTCCAAGGATGATGAGGATGCGCCCGAGCCACCGGTAAGCAAGCTTACCCAAAATTACCCGGTAAAAACAGCATCCGTAAACGGAGAAGAAGCCGAAAGTTTAAACGATACTTTCGAGTTTAATCTGGCCAAAAAGAAACCAGGTGAAGTTGTAAATGCACCGAAAACAGCACCAGAAAATTTTAAACCGCTTGTGCTAACTCCAGAACCGGTTTTGGAAATAGCAGGAGATGTGTTGGAAGAAGTTAGGCCGGAACCTGTTTTTACAGTCGAAAAATCTGATTTTGAAAAAGTAGCGAACAAACTGGTTGATGAGTTTGGATTGTATGATCCTGAGTTGGACTTGTCATCTTATAAAAAGCCAACTTTAGATTTGCTGGAAAATTACGGTTCCAACAAAATCCAAGTGAATGGTGAAGAATTGGAAGCCAACAAAAACAAAATTGTTGAAACGCTAAACCATTACAATATCGAGATCGATAAGATCAAAGCAACCATCGGTCCAACGGTAACTTTGTATGAAATTATTCCGGCCCCAGGCGTTCGCATTTCCAAGATTAAAAACTTGGAAGATGATATTGCTTTAAGTTTGGCTGCTTTAGGCATTCGTATTATTGCACCGATGCCCGGCAAAGGTACAATTGGAATCGAAGTGCCAAACCAACACCCGGAAATGGTTTCGATGCGGTCTATACTTGCAACCGAAAAGTTCCAAAATATCATCCATAACAATACGATGGATTTGCCAATTGCATTGGGAAAAACCATTTCCAACGAAGTTTATATTGCAGATTTAGCCAAAATGCCGCACCTGCTGGTTGCAGGTGCAACTGGACAAGGTAAATCAGTTGGGATCAATGCAATTTTGGTTTCGCTTTTGTATTGCAAACATCCATCGCAATTAAAATTTGTTTTGGTTGATCCGAAGAAAGTAGAATTAACTTTGTTCCGCAAAATTGAAAGGCATTTTTTAGCAAAACTACCAGATGAAGCCGATGCAATTATAACCGATACCAAAAAGGTAATCAATACTTTAAATTCACTTTGTATCGAAATGGATCAGCGTTATGATTTGTTGAAAGATGCACAAGTTCGAAACTTAAAAGAATACAATTTAAAGTTTGTAAACCGAAAATTGTTACCAACTGAAGGTCATCGTTTTTTACCTTTCATCGTTTTGGTTGTAGATGAATTTGCAGATTTAATGATGACGGCTGGCAAAGAAGTGGAAACACCAATTGCACGTTTGGCACAGTTAGCGCGCGCCGTTGGAATTCATTTGGTAATTGCCACGCAGCGGCCATCGGTTAATATTATCACGGGTACAATTAAAGCCAATTTCCCGGCACGTTTGGCTTTCCGGGTTTTATCTAAAATTGATTCGCGAACTATTTTAGATGTTGGCGGTGCAGATCAATTAATTGGACGAGGCGACATGCTTTTATCCACCGGAAATGATTTGATCCGTTTGCAATGTGCTTTTGTAGATACGCCGGAAGTAGAAAAAGTTTCTAATTATATCGGGGAACAGCGCGGTTATCCAACAGCTTTTTTATTGCCGGAATTTGTAGGCGAAGGCAACGAAAGTAACCAAAAAGAATTTGATGCAAGTGACCGCGATCCTCTATTTGAAGAAGCCGCAAAATTAATTGTAATGCATCAGCAAGGTTCAACTTCGCTCATCCAACGTAAATTAAAATTAGGTTATAATCGTGCCGGTAGAATTATCGATCAGTTGGAAGCAGCAGGTGTAGTCGGACCTTTTGAAGGAAGCAAAGCGCGGGAAGTTTTATTGCCAGACGATTATGCTTTAGAACAATTTTTAAGTAACATCAATTCAAAATAAATGAGGGTAAAAGAAGTAGTGGTTTTTGTGTTGGTTTTATTTGCAAGTACCACAATTTTGCGGGCACAAACCGATCCAAAGGCAAAAGTAATATTGGATGGCGTAAGTAAAAAGTACAAGTCTTTCGCAGCGATTAAATCAGATTTCAGTTACGTGTTGGATAACCCGCAGGAAAATATCAAAAGCTATAAACAAAGCGGAACAATCGTTGCCAATCCAAAATTGAACAAGTTTAGGGTAACTATTTACGATGGTTCGGGAAACCAAAAATCGATCAGCCAGGAAATTATCAGCGATGGAAAAACCCAATGGACTTACATAAAAAAAGATAATGAAGTCCAAGTCAACGATGCAGATAATAATCCACAATCTTTAAACCCTGCGCAAATATTTACCATTTACGAAAAAGGTTATAAGTATTTGTTCACCGGCGAAGTAAAGCAGCAAGGTATTGTTTATCAACAAATTGATCTTACACCAACAGATAGCAAAAAGTCCTTTTTTAAAATAAAACTTCAAGTAAATAAAGTAAAATCTGTTATTTACAGTGCCGCTATCTTTGATAAAAATGGAAACAAATACACGTATATTTTAACTTCGGCAGCATCAGATTTTAAAGGTGCCGACACCATTTTTGGTTTCAACAAGAAAAACTATCCCGGCGTAGAAGTGGTGGATTTGCGGTAAGTTGAAATTGAACATGTTTCTTTTATCAGCTGAAATTGTATGTTCTAATCTTCAATTTTAGTTTGTTTTTTCTTGCACCATTTATACAATTTTGAACCTTTTATCTAAATCATCAAATTGCGTATCACTTTTTTAGGCACCGGAACTTCGCAAGGCGTACCTATCATTGCTTGTAATTGT
>CAZZVO010000318.1:0-4188 GCA_964657505.1 uncultured Mucilaginibacter sp. | reverse complement strand
ATTACGGGCACGAAGAAGAAAAAAACATGCGCCTAACGCGGCCTTTGTGTTTTGTGCGCAGTGATAAAACCGATAATGGTTACGCCCGCCCAATCGAAGGTTTACGGCCGGTAGTGAATATTGATACGATGGAAGTGATCCGCATAGAAAATTATGGCCACGTTCCATTGCCGCCAAATGCTGGTAATTATGCTGCTGATCGTGTCAAAAACCTCAGAAAAGATATTAAACCCTTGGAAATTACCCAATCGGAAGGTCCTTCATTCCAAGTCAACGGTTATCAGGTAAGCTGGCAAAAATGGGATTTCGTGATTGGTTTTAATGCGCGGGAAGGATTAACGCTGCACAATCTTTCTTATCAGGATAATGGCGAAAAACGGTCTATCCTTTACCGCGCCTCGCTTTCGGAAATGGTTGTACCTTATGGCGATCCGACAGAAACGCAGAAGCGGAAAAATGCTTTTGATACCGGCGAATACGGAATGGGCACTTGTGCCAACAGTTTGGAATTGGGCTGCGATTGTTTAGGTTACATCCAATATTTTGATGCCAACATGACGGATAGCAAAGGAAACCTGGTCACGGTTAAAAATGCAATCTGTTTGCACGAAGAAGATTACGGCATTTTGTGGAAACATACCGATAGAAGATTAGGTTTACCGGAAGTGCGCCGGTCCAGACGGTTGGTGATATCTTCTGTTTCAACAGTCGAAAATTATGAATATGGTTTCTTTTGGTATTTATATCAGGATGGCAACATCCAATTGGAAATCAAACTGACCGGAATACTGTCGTTGGCTGCCTATTTTCCAAATGTAAAACCTAAATATGGAAATTTAGTTGCACCACAATTGTATGCACCAAACCACCAGCACTTTTTTAGTGTCCGTTGTGATTTTGATTTGGATGGAACGGAAAATTCAGTTTATGAAGTCAACGTAGTTTCCGAAGAACTTGGTGCTGATAATTCTTATGAAAATGCATTTTACGCTAAACCAACTTTGTTAGAAAACGAATTACAAGCTCGATCTAATTTAAACTTGGAAACGGCGCGGTATTGGAAAATTGTAAACCACAACCGGAAAAACCACGTTGGCGAACCTGTTGCTTACAAGTTTATGGCTGGTGATAATTGCATTCCTTTTGCCTCTAAAAATGCTTATTGGAGAAAGCGTGCCGGTTTTGTAGAAAACCATGTCTGGGTAACGCCCTACAATGAAAAAGAAATGTTTGCTGCCGGAGATTATCCAAACCAAAGCCAGGGCGGCGACGGGCTGATTCAATGGACGCAGCAAAACAGGCCGATCAAAGATACCGACGTTGTTTTTTGGTACACGATGGGGCACACACACATTCCGCGCCCGGAAGATTATCCGGTAATGCCAACTGCTTACATTGGATTTTTGTTGAAGCCAGTTGGGTTTTTTAATGAGAACCCGGCCAATGATGTACCTCCTGCCCCTTCCAAAAAATCAGTTAGCGGTAATAGTTGTTGTCATTAATTTTATGTGATCCAACTAAGTAGCGAAGGTTTAAATTATGACTTATCCTTTTAATATCCTTCTTTTACCACCTGAATTATTGGATCAAATTATGCGTTTAACTTGTGGTGATATCACGATCCAATTTAAATAACTTTCAACAAATATATGTCGACGAGTAACTTGAGAAAAACACCAATTTTATTATTATTCCTGCTATTATTTTCCTGTACCAATGATAAAGTTAAAGAGGACAAAACCGCAAAAGAAGATAAGATAACAAAAGAAGATACAACAGCAATTGTTAAAACTGACCCCAAACAAAGATTAGTTGGGGATTGGAAAGAACATTGGGGAATTGGAATGGAAACAGACGTTAACTCGTCCGACTTGTATAAAATACAAGTCGGCACAAACGGAAACTTTGTTATTACTTGTACCAATAAAAAGAAATACAAGATAGACCAATTATTATTCGACGGACAAGAGTTAACTTTTAGAAAACAAAACAAATCTTACCCTTTAGGAAAGTTCTACGTTTATTACCGGCTGAAATTGCACGATGATTTTAATTGGATGGAAGGGCCGGTAACAAATAATAAAAAACAGAAAGATTATGTTAAATGGGAGAAAATGAATGTTGGGAAATGATAATAAATAATTGATAATAAATTGAACAAGGAACGCTTTTTATTACAACGTTATTATTTTGACACTTCCGTTTTTGGTGGTGTTTTTGATGCAGAATTTGAAGAAGAAACACTGATACTATTTGAAAGAATCAAGCTCGGTCAAATTATTTGTGTTTACTCTGATTTAACAGAAGATGAGTTATTAAACGCGCCAGAACGTGTACGCATTTTCTTTCAACAGCTTGACAGGAATCATTTAGAACGTATAGAAGTATCTCCAGAAGCTTATCGTTTGGGTCAGGTTTATGTTGATGAAAAAGTTGTTGGGCAAACGAGTCTTGATGATTGTATTCATATTGCAACGGCTACAATTAACAAAGTCGATATATTGGTTAGTTGGAACTTTAAGCATATTGTAAACATATTTCGCATTCGAGGATACAATTCTGTAAATTTACGTTTAGGATACGGAACGTTAGAAATTCGTTCACCAAAAGAAATTGTAGGTTATGAAAACGAAGGATAAAAAAGTAAAAGACTTTGATACGGTGAAAACTTTTCGGGAAATCAAAGAAAATATTTCTAAAGATATTGCAGGTATGACGTACAATCAGTTTAAAGCTTACTTAGCTGAAAGACAATTAAAAGCAGAAAAACCATGACTTACTTTTTAAAGTTAATAGTCAGCTTTTAACTAAAAGAAGCATCCAATTCTTATCAGATGCTTCTTTTACCACTATAAAAACAGCAATTAAATATACCGATTAATCAAATTCTCCAGATATTCCTGCTTACCGCTTATCGTTGCAGGTTCGCCATTTTCGGCAGCGTAGTTGCGGAGGTCTTCTAACGATAATTTGCCATCTTCAAACTCCTTGCCTTTTCCATTATCAAAAGAAGCATAACGGTTTTCACGAATTTTCTTATAATCTGATTTCTGCAGAATATTATCAGCCGTAATCAAAGCGCGGGCAAAAATATCCATGCCGCCAACGTGCGCGTAAAACAAATCTGCCGGATCGGTAGAATTTCTGCGGATCTTGGCATCAAAGTTAACGCCGCCATATTTGATGCCACCACCTTCTAAAATAATCAACATTGATTCGGTCAGTTCATTAATATCATTTGGGAATTGATCGGTATCCCAGCCATTTTGCATGTCGCCGCGGTTAGCATCTATAGAACCTAAAATTCCGTTATCCACGGCTACTTGTAGCTCATGTTGGAAAGTATGTCCGGCTAAAGTTGCATGGTTTACTTCCAGGTTTAGCGAGAAATCGTTCAGCAAATCGTACTTCTGCAAAAAGCCAAAAACGGTAGCTGCATCAAAATCGTACTGGTGTTTAGTCGGTTCTGCTGGTTTTGGTTCGATAAAAAAGCTTCCTTTAAATCCATTTTTTCGCGCATAATCTTTAGCGGCGTGCAAGAACTTTGCAAAATGCTCTTGTTCACGTTTCATGTCAGTATTCAGCAAAGTCATGTAGCCTTCTCTCCCGCCCCAAAACGTATAGTTTTCTCCGCCTAAAGCAATCGTTGCATCCAAAGCACATTTAACTTGTGCTGCGCCGTGAGCCAGAACATGAAAATCAGGATTGGTGGAAGCACCGTTCATGTAACGGCGGTGCGAGAATAAATTGGCAGTTCCCCAAAGTAGTTTTACGCCGCTTTGTGTTTGTTTTTCTTTGGCGTATTCGACCATTGTTTGTAAACGACGCTCGTTTTCGGCAACATCATTCCCGTAATCTACCACATCTACGTCGTGAAAACAGTAGTAAGGCAGGTTCATTTTGGTGAAGAATTCGAACGCGGCATCCATTTTATCTTTGGCACGTTCAATTGGATCTGCTTTTTCATCCCAAGGGAAAATATGCGTGGCGCCACCAAAAGGATCGCTGCCGTTGCCCACGAAAGAATGCCAATACGCGCCTGCGAATTTGAAATGTTCTTTCATCGTTTTGCCGGCCACTACGCGGTTTTCTTCGTACCAACGAAAGGCCAACGGATTATCAGATTCCAAACCTTCAAATTGGATTTGGCTGATGCCTTTAAAAAACTCTTTTTCTCCTGTTACTACT
>CAZZVO010000317.1:0-4220 GCA_964657505.1 uncultured Mucilaginibacter sp. | reverse complement strand
TTGTAATCCTATGATTTTAAAGTAATTAAATTGTTAACAAAGGTTTGGTTGTTAACAAAGAAAGCTCAAGAAATTTTTCTCTTGAGCTTTTTTGAGTGATAAAAGAAGATCATCTCAATTATTCGTAAATATCTTTTCTGTGTCCTACTGTAATAACATCAATAACAAGTTCAGCATCAAAAATATCGTAAACAACGCGATAGTTTCCTATTCTAATCCTGTAGCCATTTCTACCTTTTAATTTTTTACAACCTTGCGGACGAGGATTCACCGTAAGTTAAATAATAGCTTGTTTGATATTAGAATAAAAAGGCTCTTTGATCTTTGCCAATTCTTTAAAAGCCTGTTTACTGAAATTTAAAATATAAGACATCAGCCATTCATTTTACGTTCGGCTTCAATCCTGTCGAAAGCTTCATTCATTGGAATTCTTTCGCCAGTATCAGATTTTTTTGCTTCATCGTAAAGACGCACATCTTCAACATCTTCCAATTCTTCCATCAAACTGTCAAACTCTTCTGCGGGAAGCACGACTAAGGATTTTTTACCATGCTCGTCATGGATGTATTGAGGATGTATTGTTAGCATAATTGTAATTTAAAATGAAATACTTTGTTGACAGAAAGTTAGGATTTTTACCCGATAAAAGAAGCATCAACCTACCCAGCCAACTTTTTATACCGAATCCGTTTCGGAGCAACATCGCCCAAACGTTTTTTACGGTTTTCTTCGTAATCCGAATAATTTCCTTCAAAAAAGTAAACCTGCGAATTTCCTTCAAAAGCTAAAATATGTGTACAAACACGGTCTAAAAACCAGCGGTCGTGGGAAATAATAACGGCGCAACCGCCAAAGTTTTCCAAAGCTTCTTCCAAAGCGCGTAAAGTATTTACGTCGATGTCGTTAGTTGGTTCGTCCAGCAATAAAACGTTGGAGCCTTTTTTGAGATTGACAGCTAAGTGAACCCGATTACGTTCTCCGCCAGAAAGCACATTTATTTTTTTCTGCTGATCGGCACCGTTAAAATTAAATTTAGAAACATAAGCTCGGGAATTTACTGGCCGGTTTCCTAACAAAATCGTTTCTTGTCCGCCAGTAATGTTTTCCCAAACAGATTGATTTGGGTTGAGGTCATCGTGCATTTGGTCAACATAACCTAAAGCAACGGTTTCGCCAACGCGGAAAGTTCCGGCATCCGCTTCATCCTGACCAGTAATTAAACGGAACAAAGTAGTTTTACCGGCACCATTTGGGCCAATAATCCCCACAATTCCTGCTGGCGGAAGTGAAAAACTTAAGTTATCAAACAAAATTTTATCGCCAAAAGCTTTGGTAACATTGTTGGCTTCGATCACTACATTTCCTAAACGTGGTCCGGGCGGAATAAACAATTCCAGTCTTTCTTCGCGTTCTTTAGTTTCTTCGGATGCTAACTTATCATAATTAGAAAGTCGTGCTTTGCCTTTGGCATGGCGGCCTTTTGGTCCCATCCGAACCCATTCCAGTTCGCGTTCCAATGTTTTCTGGCGTTTGCTTTCTGTTTTTTCTTCTTGAGCCAAACGTTTTGATTTTTGATCTAACCAAGAAGAATAATTTCCTTTCCACGGAATTCCTTCCCCACGATCTAATTCTAAAATCCAACCGGCAACATTATCCAAGAAATAACGGTCGTGTGTTACGGCAATTACGGTTCCTTTGTACTGTTTTAAGTGCTGTTCCAACCAATCAATAGATTCAGCATCTAAATGGTTGGTCGGCTCATCTAATAATAAAACATCCGGTTCTTGCAGCAATAATCTGCATAAAGCCACGCGCCTTCGTTCCCCGCCTGACAATGTGGCAATCTTTGTATCCGGTTCCGGGCAACGCAAAGCATCCATTGCGCGTTCCAATTGCGCATCCAGTTCCCAGGCATTAGCAGCATCAATCTTGTCCTGCAGTTCGCCTTGCCTTGCCAGCAGTTTATCCATCACATTGGCATCTTCGTAAACTTCGGGCAAACCAAATTTTTCGTTGATGTCTTCGTACTCCTGCAAAATGGCTTTTGTAGCTGCAACGCCTTCTTCCACAACCTCTTTTACTGTTTTTGTGGCATCTAATTCTGGTTCCTGCGCTAAATATCCGACGGTAAATCCTGGCGAAAAAACTACGTCGCCCTGGTAAGCTTTATCTAAACCAGCAATAATTTTCAACACAGAAGATTTCCCGGAACCGTTTAAACCGATCACGCCAATTTTTGCCCCATAAAAGAAGCTTAAGTAAATATTTTTTAAAACCTGTTTTTGCGGCGGATAAATCTTGTTTACGCCAGCCATTGAAAATATAATTTTTTCGTCTGCCATTATTTCTACTTAAAAATTCGTACATCGCTAAATTAGTCAGAAAGGAGTAAAAATGGGTACATTGAAATATTGTTGTTGCGATTGTTTTTTAATGGCTTAATTGTTGATAAATTTATACCTGATTGTACTGTTTATTTGTATTTAACAATTTATTGATAGATTAGTACTTTCCTTATTTCAAAAATATATTATGGAAGCAAAATTTTCGCCCCGTGTAAAAGACGTTATTTCGTATAGCAGAGAGGAGGCACTGCGGCTCGGGCATGATTATATAGGAACCGAACATTTGTTACTGGGATTAATCCGCGATGGCGACGGCGTTGCGATCAAATTATTAAAAGGGTTACATGTGGATACGTCACGTTTAAGACGTTCGGTAGAAGATGCGGTGAAAGGGACTACCGGTACAACGGTTAATATCGGCAGTATTCCACTAACCAAGCAAGCAGAGAAAGTATTGAAGATCACGTACTTAGAAGCCAAGATATTTAAAAGTGATTTGATCGGCACAGAACATCTTTTACTATCTATTTTGAGGGATGAAGACAATATCGCTTCCCAGATTTTAACCCAATTTAACGTGAACTACGAAGTATTTAAAGCAGAAGTAGAATCCGGTAAACATGATGTAACAGATGAATTGCCAGGTTCTTCAACCGGAGGAGATGATGATTTTAGAGATGAAGAATCTTTTTCACAGCCAAAAAAAGTATCCGATATCAAATCAAAAACTCCTGTTTTAGATAATTTTGGCCGCGATTTAACAAAAGCTGCTGAAGATGGAAAGTTGGATCCTATTGTTGGCCGGGAGAAAGAAATTGAACGTGTTTCGCAGATTTTATCACGGAGAAAAAAGAATAACCCAATTTTAATTGGTGAGCCAGGCGTTGGTAAATCTGCGATTGCGGAAGGTTTGGCTTTGCGGATTGTACAGCGTAAAGTATCCCGTGTATTGTTTAACAAACGTGTGGTTACTTTGGATTTGGCTTCTTTGGTTGCCGGAACAAAATACCGCGGACAATTTGAGGAGCGCATGAAAGCCGTGATGAACGAGCTAGAAAAATCTCCTGATGTGATTTTGTTTATCGATGAAATCCATACTATTGTTGGTGCTGGTGGTGCTTCTGGTTCGCTGGATGCTTCGAATATGTTCAAACCGGCTTTGGCACGCGGAGAAATTCAGTGTATTGGTGCCACAACTTTAGATGAGTACCGCCAGTATATTGAAAAAGATGGTGCTTTAGACCGTCGTTTCCAAAAAGTAATGGTTGAACCAGCTACTCCGGATGAAACAATTGAGATTTTAACGCGGATTAAAGATAAATACGAAGAACATCATGGTGTAACTTATACAGATGAAGCTATTTTGGCTTGCGTATCTTTAACTTCCCGTTACATTACCGATCGTTTTTTACCTGATAAAGCTATTGATGCTTTGGACGAGTCAGGTTCCCGCGTTCACTTAACCAATATTCACGTTCCGCAAAATATTCTGGATATTGAACAAAAGATTGAACAGATTAAGCTGGAAAAAAATAAAGTAGTCCGCAGTCAGAAATACGAAGAAGCTGCAAAACTGCGTGATACAGAAAAGCATTTGCTCGAAGAATTAGAGCAGGCAAAAGCAGCATGGGAAGCAGAAACCAAAGCAAAACGCTACACAGTTACTGAAGATAATGTTGCAGAAGTTGTTTCGATGATGACAGGTATCCCAGTTCAGCGTGTTGGACAGGCAGACAGCCAGAAATTATTGAATATGGCTGATAAGATCAGCGATAAGATTATTGGCCAGTCTGATGCAATCAAAAAGTTAACAAAAGCCATACAACGTACGCGTGCCGGGTTAAAAGACCCGAAAAAACCAATCGGTTCGTTTAT
>CAZZVO010000316.1:0-4232 GCA_964657505.1 uncultured Mucilaginibacter sp. | reverse complement strand
GGGTTTAACGCTTAAAAGCAATTATTTCTGTTGTTTTATTGCATTTATTTTTTCGTGGTCGTAAACCGGATTTGCGCCATAACTGCCAGCCACAAAAGCACCAATTGCCGAAGCATTGATAAGGATTTCATCCATCGGCAAACCGTTTAATAAACCTACGATAAACGTGGCCAGAAAAGAATCGCCTGCACCAACTGTATCGGCAACTTCCACTTTAAAACCAGGATGCGTATAAATTTTTTCCTGATGCAAAACCATGCTGCCATGCTCTCCTAAAGTTACACAAACTGTTTTGGTATGAAAACGTGACGCAAAAGCTTTTAACTGCGCTTCTAAAGGTAGGTTCTGTTCATTTTTAGTTGATAAAAACAGTAATTCTTCTTCATTCATTTTAACCATATCTGCCTTTTGAGCCAGCATTTCGATCACCGAATCTGTGAAGTGTGGTGGCCGCAAATTAACATCAAAAATTTTGTACGATGGTTTTTCGAGAAGCCCGAGTAAAGTGTTAAAACTCGTTTCGCTTCGGCAGGCCAAACTTCCAAAGACCAGCATATCAAACGGAAATGCTTCTTTTATCAAGGTACTTTCCGGTTGGATATTGTCCCAAGAAACCGGTTGCGGAATGGTGTATTTAGCCTGGTGGTTTTCATCCAAAGCAACCGTAACCAAACAAGTTGGCAGTTCCGCATCGCGCTGAATCAATTTTGTAGGAAAATTTTTTGTTTGAAGAAAATCAAGCAATTCATCACCTAAATCATCTTTCCCAATCCGTGTAATCATTTCAACCGAAATTTGCTGCTGTAAAAGGTGCATGGCCACATTCATCGGTGCGCCGCCGGCTTTTTTCTCTGCCCCAAAACCATCCCACAAAACTTCGCCGAAGCATAAAACCTGTTTGTCCATCAATTAAAAAATTTGATATTTAATTCTTGATACTATTTACTTGCTACCTGATACTAAAATACTATTTTTAAGGATGAAAACGATAGTTTTATTAAGCCTGATGCTTCTTTTATGCACCTTTTCTTTTGCTCAGGACCAAAGAGCGATTACAAATTTGCTGGAAAAACAGCGTTTGGCCTGGAACCGCGGAGACCTGGAAGCGTATATGCAAGGCTACTGGAAATCTGATTCACTGCTTTTTGTGGGCAAAAGCGGACCGAAATACGGCTGGAAAACCACGCTCGAAAACTACAAAAAGAATTATCCTGATGATGCCGCCATGGGAACGTTAACTTTTAAAATTTTGCAGGTAAACGTTTTAGACTTAAAAAATGCGTTTGTGCTCGGCGCCTGGCATTTAAAACGCGAAGCCGACGAACCGGAAGGCTTTTTTACGTTATGGCTAAAAAGGATTAAAGGTGAATGGAAGATTGTGGCGGATCATTCCAGTTGAGAGGAAACAAAAGTAGGTTTAAACGTTTTTCCTGCTGATGAAACTCCTTTTCAACCTCGAAACTGTCCTAACCCGCATTGAACAAGCCACCGCAAAATGCCCAAAAGCAGCCATGTTTGATTTACACGAACGTGGTTACATTTCTTTGTTTGAACAATTAATTTCCTGTATTATTTCTGTTCGCACTTTAGATGAAACTACGATTCCGGTATCGCTTCGGTTATTTGCAGAAGCCCGAACGCCGGAAGCTATGCTTCTTTTACCACATGAAAAATTAGTTTGGTTATTGCATGGAAGCACTTTCCCCGGACAAAAATCAGAAACAATCCTGGGAATTTCAAAAGTAGCCGTAGAAAAATACAACGGACAATTACCAGCAAATTTTGAAGAATTAATTACACTAAAAGGAGTTGGGCCGAAATGTGCCAACTTAGCTTTAGGCGTTGCCGCAAAAGTGCCCCGAATTAGTGTTGATATTCACGTACATCGTGTGGTTAACCGTTGGGGAATTGCCAATACTTCTCAGCCAGAACAAACCATGACTTTTCTGCAGAAAGCCATTCCGCAGAAAAATTGGATCGATATAAACCGTTTGCTGATGCCTTTTGGCAAACATATTTGTACTGGTGTTTTACCGCATTGTTCTACTTGTCCGGTTGTGGAGTATTGTGAGCAGGTTGGCGTGGTGAAGCATCGGTAATATTTTTCTTGTGCGTTCTTTTGCTTGATGAAAAGAACCAAAAATCAAGAATGCCGGATCGCCTCCGGGCGGCATTCAGCCCCGCGCTCCTGGGTGCATACCTTTATGGCGTTACACATTTACGCGGTCATCATGAGCGCAGCGGAATGATCTTCTTCGAAATAATATTTTAGTAGGTAAAAGAAGTATTAAATTTTGAAGAAGATTTCTCCCAGGATCACTATTCCAAGGTACTAACCCTTTTTGATGGGATGCCGAAACGAGTTCGGCATTACAAAACGAGACTAAATATTAACGCGGACTTCCCGCAGCCAACGCTTTTTCCGCCCATTTTACAGCCAGTTCTTCTCGAAATTTGGCGTACGGTGCTTTTAAAGCCATTTTTAAAACACTATCCACGCCACCTTTAATTGCTAAATTGCATAAGCTGGCAACTTTTCGACTGATGGAAGCGTCCCAGGCACGTAAACTTAAAGAATAAGAACCGTCGAGATATTTCATCCAATGCCAGTAACCGGTTGGCATAAACAACGTATCGCCGTGCTCTAAGAACACTTCCTGGCCTTCTACGCCTTTTAATGCCGGAAATTTATCAAAATCCGGGTTGGCAACATCATAATCCTCCAAAGCATAAGTAGCATTTGGGATACAGTATAAACGGCGTTTCCACTTGTTTTCAAACAAAATCACATGTTTTCTTCCGCCGAAGTGTGTGTGAAAAATGTGCGGTAAGTCAATATCGTAATGTAAAAACGTAACGGAATTCGATCCGCCAAAAAACATAGCCGGCATACTTTCTAAAAATCCGCCCATTAAATCTTTCGGTAAAACAATATCATTTAGCAGTTGCGGTGCTTGCTTGAAGATATTGAAAAAGAAAATGCGTAATTCTGTAGGCTGAGTTTTGATGAGATCGATATAATCTGCAAACTTCATTTCGGCCGCGGCGGCGTTAATTGGCTTAGAAGGATCAGCTTTAGAATTATCATAAAGCGGCACCATTTTATCGCCAACGGCAGCTTTCATATATTCTGGTGTCCATTTTTCGCGGGCTGGCCAATCTTTAGTTAAGCTTTTTATTACCAACGGTCTCCGCTTAATTAAGTATTCTTTCTGGAAAGTTGCCGGGTCGATAGTATCAACAGTATCAACCGGTTTCAATATAAAACTCATATTTTGATGTAAAGTAAAAGGTGTATAAACTTAAATAAAATTTAACCCGGTAAAAGAAGCATCGGTACGCAGGTTTAAATTTTGTTAGGTCAATGTTAAATAACCATGCAAAATTAGCTAAATTCTTTTTTTAACAACATCGGTCAAGATTTCTGCAAAAATTATGACAAAAAGAAAACCCGGCGCTCAGGGCAGCCGGGTTTCAAAGTAAGTTAAAAAAGCCTGAGGCTTAGTTAGGCATTAATACTGTATCTACTACATGTATCACACCATTTTTTTGGAAAACATCAGCAATTGTAACGGTTGATGTTCCACCTTTTTCGTCGGTTAAAACTAATTTGTTACCATCCATTGCAGCAGTTAACGTTCCGCCTTGTACAGTAGTAAATATTGCTTTACCGCCGCCAGCTTTAATTTTGGCAGCAATTTGTTTTGACCCAAATTTACCGGCAATAACGTGGTAAGTTAAAATTTTAGTTAAAGTGGCTTTGTTTTCTGGTTTTACCAAAGTTTCAACAGTGCCTGCTGGCAATTTAGCAAATGCTTCGTTTGTTGGTGCAAAAACAGTAAACGGACCAGCGCTTTTTAAAGTTTCTACCAAACCAGCAGCTTGAACTGCTTGAACTAAAGTTGTATGATCTTTAGAGTTTACAGCGTTATCAACAATGTCTTTTGTTGGATACATAGCAGCACCACCAACCATTGGATCTTTTTGTGCGTACACTTTTGGCGCAGATGCTAAAGCTACTAAAGCAAGGGCTGCAAAAAATAATTTTTTCATTTTGTTTAAGTTGATTTTGGAAGAAGTTACGTTGAAAAAATCAAAGCGGTTTTTACTTAAGTGTGATTTATTCGAGTTCTTTTTGTAAAGATTTTTGAACGAAGCCTAATCTCTGTTAGGTAAATAGTTGGGCAGCAATATGATCAGCATATAATTTCCCTGCACATGTTAAAGTTAGT
>CAZZVO010000315.1:0-4234 GCA_964657505.1 uncultured Mucilaginibacter sp. | reverse complement strand
GGTTCCGGAAAAATCATTTTTACGTGTTCTTTACTAACTTTTCAAGGTGGGATTACTGTTCCCGGATATGCGGCCAGCAAGGCGGCTTTAGGCAGTTTGATCAAAGCTTTGGCTAACGAATGGGCATCCAAAGGCATCAACGTGAATGGTATTGCGCCGGGTTATATTGCTACCGATAATACGGAAGCTTTGCGAAATGATCCTGATCGGAGTGCCTCAATTTTGTCCAGAATCCCGGCAAACCGTTGGGGCGAAGCGGAAGATTTTAAAGGTCCGGCGGTATTTTTAGCTTCGGCTGCTGCGGATTACGTGCACGGAACCATATTAACTGTTGACGGCGGCTGGATGGGACGCTAATTTTTAACCGATAAAAGAAGTATCAAGATGGAAATAAGATTTCAGAATAGTCCGAAAGAAACCAGCGAAATGAATACGCAGGAGTTGCGTGCAAATTTCCTCGCTCAAAATATAATGGTTGATGATGAAGTAAAGTTGGTTTACTCGCATTACGACCGCATGATTATCGGCGGAGCCAAGCCCACAACAAAAGAACTAAAATTAGAAAACCACCCGGAATTACGTGCAGAATATTTTTTGGAACGACGCGAAATTGGCATCATCAATGTTGGAGGAGCCGGACAAGTTGAAGCGGATGGCGTAACCTTCGATCTGGAAAAACTAACCTGCGTTTATCTTGGAAAAGGCACCAAAGAAGTTACTTTCAAAAGCAACAGTTTAGCAAATCCTGCAATATTTTACCTGCTTTCTGCGCCTGCACATCAAACTTATCCATCCGCCAGAATGACGAAAGACGAAGCTTCGCCAGGCACAATGGGATCGGTAGAAACGGCAAACGAACGGACAATTTATCGTTACATCCATTTAGACGGCCTAAAAAGCAGTCAGTTGGTGATGGGTTTAACCATTTTAAAAACCGGCAGCGTTTGGAACACCATGCCCGCACACACGCACACGCGCCGCATGGAAGCTTACTTTTATTTCGATGTGCCGCAAGAGCAACGCGTAATCCATTTAATGGGCGAATCAACGGAAACGCGGCATTTATTAGTTGCCAATCACCAAGCTATTATTTCTCCGCCCTGGTCAATCCATTCGGGTTGTGGCACAACAAATTATGGTTTTATTTGGGGAATGGCTGGCGAGAACTTAGTTTATAGTGATATGGATGCGGTTGCCATCAGCGAGTTGCGTTGATGCTGTTTTTATCGTACTAAAATTAGAAAGGCTGCAAAATGTTGTGGCTTTTTGAATTTAGTACGATTCGAATTTGATTTTTAGAAAATAAAAATTACTAAAAGATAAACCACTTGCATTTATTCTATTTATCCTATATTTTTACATAAGTAAGTTCCTTCGTTGATCTGATTAGTACTTCAGATTTAACTTTTAAGCCGATCTGTAATTCCGAAAACTACTTTTTGTCGAAAAACATCTCTATTTTAACCTAACTGGTTAAACCTTTTTTAAGAACAACCAATCGAATCGTTGATGAAAAAACATTTACGCTTAATTTTTCTGTTTTTGGTTTTTGCTGAGTTTGGTCACGCGCAGCAAGTTCAACCAATTGCACAATTAAAAACATTCAATCAAACACTGGCCGCGGCCAACCTGCAGTTTTTACCGCCTAAAGATTTTAAAGAAATTAAAGCACTGCACACCGCACATGTTGATGTTGATTATGCTATGGAATTGCCAAACGATAACTTCCAGGTTTGGTATTTGGTTAAAAATTTGCAGCAGGAATGGCCAAAATTTAAGGCATCCGAAGATAACATCAAACGGGTTACGCGTAATCCGGATTCGCTGTATAATTCCTCGTCTTTAATCCAGGCAACACTTTTGGCTGGAAAGGATAATTTCACTTCAAAAAATTTGCCGCCAAGTGTATTAACTATTTTTAATGCGAACGAAGGAAAATCTTATCAGTTAAATTTATACGACCGGCCGGAAACCAACCACTTTCAATATGGATTGCTGATCTGTTTACAAAAAAATGGTGTCGGTTACATTTCCATGTTGTTTATGAGCAACGACAACGGTCCCGATTTCTACAAAAAAGTCAACAAAGCTTATTACTCGGTCAAGTTTAATTGATACTGTTTTTACCACCTAAAATTTATCAACATTCCGCCTAAACCCTCATTTTAAGGCGATAAGGATAAGGTAAAATGTCAGGATTTTGATAGATTTGTGCTAAAATTAGTAGCAAATTTATATGTCGGCAACTACTCCAAATCAAAACATCCCGGTTAATTACAGCGAAGACAGCATCCGTTCGTTGGATTGGAAGGAGCATATCCGTTTACGGCCGGGCATGTACATTGGCAAATTGGGCGATGGTTCTGCTTATGATGACGGCATTTACGTTTTGCTGAAGGAAATTGTAGATAACTCGATTGATGAGTTTGTTATGGGCGCAGGCCGAACCATCGACATTAATTTAAGCGAACATAAAATTGCTGTTCGGGATTATGGGCGAGGAATTCCGTTGGGAAAAGTGATCGATTGCGTTTCTAAAATCAACACCGGCGGAAAATACGACAGCAAAGCTTTCCAGAAATCGGTTGGTTTAAATGGTGTTGGAACGAAAGCTGTAAATGCTTTGTCGAGTAATTTCATCGTACAATCTTATCGCGACAACCGCACCAAAATTGCTGAATTTAGCAAAGGCGAACTGCTGCGCGAAGAAGAAAAAGACACTACGCAACGCAACGGAACGGCAATCAGTTTTTTGCCGGATGATACGATTTTCCGCCATTACCGTTTTATCCCGGAGTTTGCCGAGAACATGATCTGGAACTACGTTTTCCTGAATTCCGGCTTGACCATCAACTTTAACGGACAAAAATACTTTTCTGAACGCGGCCTGCACGATTTGCTGGTTAAAAATACCGATGCCGAAAACCTGCGCTATCCGATCATCCATTTAAAAGGGGAAGATATTGAAATCGCGATGACGCACGGTCAGCAATACGGCGAAGAATATTATTCGTTTGTGAACGGCCAGCACACCACGCAAGGCGGAACGCACCAGGCCGCTTTCCGCGAAGCGGTTGTAAAAACCATCCGCGAGTTTTATAAAAAGGAATTTGACCCGGCAGATATCCGTGCTTCTATTGTGGCCGCGGTTTCCATCCGCGTGCAGGAACCTGTTTTTGAATCGCAGACTAAAACCAAATTAGGTTCGCAAAATATTGCCGAAGGCGGGATTTCTGTTCGCGGTTTTATCAATGATTTTGTAAAGAAAGCTCTGGACGATCATCTGCATAAAAACCCTTCAACGGCTGATGGTTTACTGAAACGCATTTTACAATCAGAACGGGAACGAAAAGATATTGCCGGCATCAAGAAACTGGCCAATGAGCGCGCCAAAAAAGCATCGTTACACAACAAAAAACTGCGCGATTGCAAGCTGCATTTTGAAGATACGCACGAACGTAAGCAAGATACCACGTTATTTATTACCGAAGGAGATTCGGCCAGCGGTTCCATCACCAAATCGAGAGACGTACAAACGCAGGCCGTTTTTAGTTTGAAAGGAAAACCGCTGAACTGTTTCGGCCTCACCAAAAAAGTAGTTTATGAGAATGAAGAATTTAATTTGCTGCAACACGCGCTCAATATTGAAGATGGTTTGGATGGTTTGCGCTACAACAACATCGTGATTGCAACCGATGCAGATGTGGACGGAATGCACATCAGGCTGCTTTTAATGACATTTTTTCTGCAATTTTTTCCGGATTTGGTTAAAGCTGGTCATGTTTCGATCCTGCAAACGCCGCTGTTTCGTGTCCGCAATAAAAAGGAAACTATTTATTGTTACAGCGATGAAGAACGCCTGCGCGCCATCAATAAATTAGGCAACAAGCCGGAAATTACGCGCTTTAAAGGTTTAGGCGAAATCTCGCCGGAAGAGTTTGGTTTGTTTATCGGGAAAGATATTCGTTTGGATCCAGTGTTGTTGAAAGAAGCCAATATCAAATCTTTGCTGGAATATTTTATGGGCAAAAACACGCCTGACCGGCAGCAGCATATTATCCAGAATTTGCGGATTGAGGTTGATATTTTGGAAGAGGAAGTGGTGGCTTGATGCTGTTTTTATCAGTGTAAAATTGAAGTTGAAGAATTGAAGGATTAAAAATCCTAGCTCAAGAGACAGGATTTGCAATTACGAGTGTTCGAAAGAGATCAGGGGCTAGGAAAAACAATATTG
>CAZZVO010000314.1:0-4294 GCA_964657505.1 uncultured Mucilaginibacter sp. | reverse complement strand
CTGGGTTAAGTGTATCGATCCCAATTTTTCAAGGCAACAAACGCTTGCAAAATTTAAGTCGGGCAAAGCTGGAAGTTAACCGTGCAGACTTGGATTTGGTTAATTCCAGGAACGTGATCAACACACAAGTTACACAGGCTCTGGCCAGTTATAAAAGCAACTATACCGAACTGGTTACCCAGCAACAAAATATTGCCCTGGCAAAAGAAGTATACAACGTAGTTTTCCTGCAGTATCGGGAAGGGATTAAAACTTATTTGGACGTGATTGTGGCACAATCAGATCTGCGCACTTCCGAAATAAATTATAACAACGCTTTATTTACCGTGCTTTCAAGCAAAATTGATCTGCAAAAAGCATTAGGCAACCTTCAAGTTAACAACCAATAAGCCAATATGAAAATAAAATATATAGCATTTACACTTGCTGTGGCAACAACCTTTGCATCGTGTTCCAAATCAAACAAAAAAAATACGGCACAACCTCCAACACCGGTAAGCGTTGTAACTGCCGAAAAAACAGATGCCATTTATTATGACCAATTCCCAGGAACAGTTGTTGCTTTAAACCGGGTGGATTTACGGGCACAAGTAAGTGGTTTTATAACCGGCATATTTTTTAAAGAAGGTGAAGTTGTAACGAAAGGAAAGGTTTTATACGAGATTGACCGCCGTACTTTCGAAGCAGCCTTATTGCAAGCACAAGCAAACCTGCTGAGTGCTAAAGCCAGCTTAAACAGGGCGCAGAAAGATGCAGACCGTTATACACAATTGGCACAGCAAGATGCCGTTGCCCGCCAGATTTTAGATAACGCCATTGCAACTTTAGAAACCAGTAAAAGTCAGGTTGCTGCATCGGCAGCGGCGGTATCTGCTGCAAAAACTAATCTAAGTTACGCGATTATCCGTGCACCTTTTACCGGTAGGATTGGTATTTCGCAAGTAAAATTGGGTGCACAAATTGGGGCGGGATCAACTTTGTTAAATACTATCTCCAGTGAAAACCCAATAGCGGTAGATTTTGTGGTGGATGAAAGTAAAATCCCCCGTTTTAATAAATTGCAAAACAAGGTAATCAAAGCAGATTCTACTTTTCAAGTACAACTTGCTGCTGGTGAAGTTTACAAATATCCGGGAAAAATTGTAGTGATTGACCGCGGAGTTGATGACCAAACCGGGACGATAAAAGTCCGCATCCGTTTCCCAAATCCTAAAAAAGAATTGGTTGATGGCATGAGCTGTGTGTTAAAAGTATTAAACCAGGAATCCGGAAATCAAGTTGTTGTACCGAATAAAGCAATGGTGGAGCAGATGGGCGAGTATTTTGTTTTTGTTGCCCAGGGAGATACCGTGGCTAAGCAGCAAAAAATAAAAATCGGTCCGAAAGTTAGCGACAAAGTTGTGGTGCTAAGCGGAGTTAAAGAAGGCGATAAAATTATTACCGAAGGCATAAACCGTTTGCGCGATGGCGGTAAAATCACATTAGGTCAGCCTAAAGCGCCAGCAGCAGACGGCAAACAAGCAGCGAAATAATATCTAAAAATATACAGCAATTATGATTGCAGAAACTTTTATAAAAAGGCCGGTTACCGCTATTGTTATTTCTTTGGTGATTGTGATCGTTGGTATTTTAGCGATGAGCACTTTGCCGATCGGCCAATATCCGGAGATTACGCCGCCTACCGTACAAATTACCGGTACTTATACGGGTGCGGATGCGCAAACCGTAGAGCAAACAGTAGCGACACCTGTTGAAGTACAAGTTAACGGTACGCCGGGGATGACTTATCTAACCAGCAACAGTACCAGCAACGGCCAAATGACTATGACGGCCAATTTCGAAGTAGGTACTAACATTGATATTGCTACACTCGATGTACAAAACCGCGTTAGTATTGCCGAGCCTACTTTACCACAGGAAGTGCAGCGTTTAGGTTTAACGGTTAGAAAAAGAAACCCGAGTATTTTGATGTTGGTAGCTCTTTTCTCACCAAAAGGCACACACGGGGTTACTTTTTTGGATAACTATACCAACGTATTTTTAAAAGATGCTTTAGGCAGGACCAAAGGAGTAGGTGATATTTTTACCCGTGCCGACGATTTTAGTATGCGGGTTTGGCTAAAACCGGATAAATTGGCCCAGCTTAACATTACCGCTGGCGATGTTACCGCTGCCTTGAATGAACAAAACTTACAAGTTGCTGCAGGTACAGTTGGTGCACCGCCGCAACGCAAGGTACAGGCTTTTGAATATACCGTTTTTGTTAAAGGCAGGTTGGTAAAACCGGAAGAGTTTGGCAAAGTAATCGTTAAAACTAATCCAACAACGGGCACGGTAGTTTATTTAAAAGATGTAGCCCGGTTAGAGTTAGGTAAATTTAACTACACTGGTAATTCTTTTGTGGATGGAAAACGGGCATCTTACCTGTTAATTTATCAAGCTCCCGGCAGTAATGCGCTTTCTACGGCAGAAGGTGTTTATGCACAGTTGGAAGAGCTAAAAAAACAATTTCCGGCAGATGTGGATTACGTTGTACCATTCGAATCTGTAACGGTTGTTCAAGTATCAGTGCACGAGGTAATCGTTACGTTGGTGATCGCGCTGATATTGGTAATTGTGGTGGTATATCTGTTCTTGCAAAGCTGGCGTGCTACTTTAATCCCTGTGCTGGCTATCCCGGTTTCTATTATCGGTACTTTCATCTTTTTTATACCTCTTGGCTTTACTATAAATACGTTAACGCTATTTGGTTTTGTACTGGCGATAGGCATTGTGGTGGATGATGCCATTGTAGTGGTAGAGGCCGTACAGCATTACATGGACGAGCAGGGTATGTCGCCTTCCGACGCAACTTTACATGCCATGCGCGATATTTCTGCACCGGTAATTGCCATCGCTTTAATCCTTGCGGCGGTATTCGTTCCGGTTGGTTTTATCCCCGGGATTGTTGGCAGGTTATACCAGCAATTTGCTATTACCATTGCCATTTCGGTGTTGATTTCTGCTTTCGTGGCTTTATCTTTAACCCCGGCTTTATGTACTTTAATTTTAAGACCAGTAGATAAAGATGGAAAAAAAGGCAACTCCTGGTTGGACCGTTTTTTCAACTGGTTTAATACCAAGTTTGATAAGATCACCAACAAATACCGCAACGGTGTTGATACAGGCATCCATCATTCCAAATTAGTGATCATTTTCCTGGTTTGTCTGATTGTTGGTACAATTCTACTTTTCGAAAGTAAGCCAACAGGTTTTATCCCGACAGAAGATGATGGCCGAGTTTACATTACTTTTGATCTGCCCGAAGCATCATCCAGTACACGGACTGTTGCCGTGCTGCAGCGGATGATGGGGATTTTAGACAGTGTAAAAGGTGTTGGCCATTACGCAGCACTTGGCGGTTTGAATGCGGTTACTTTTGCTACAAAATCTAACAGTGCAACTATCTTTTGTTCTTTGAAACCCTGGGATCAGCGGACGGATAAAGCCTTGCAGTTAAAAGCTTTGGTGGCAACGCTGCAACAAAAATTATCGGTGGTAAAAGAAGCAAATGTGGTGGTTATCCCGCCGCCTGCAATTCCCGGTTTAGGTAACACGGCAGGTTTTTCTTTCATCCTCGAACAAAAAGAACCAAGCGCAGATATTAAAAGCTTTGACAAAGTGCTTCAAAGTTTTACTGCGGAAGTGAATAAACGGCCCGAAATTTCTAAAGCGTTTTCTTTCTTTACGTCCAGCACACCGGGTTATCAGTTGGAAGTGGATCGCGAAAAAGCAAAAAAATTAGGCGTAAGTGTATCTGATGTTTTTACAGCTTTGCAAACTTACCTCGGCAGCACTTATGTAAACGACTTTACGATTTATGGCCGAAACTTCCGGGTTGTTGCACAGGCTGATACTACTTATCGGGGCGATATTAAGGATATCGGCCAATATTTTGTTAGAAACAGTGCAGGAGGGATGGTGCCTTTAAGTACGTTAACTTCTTATAAAGTTATTGAAAGTGCGCCGCTGATTTCTCACTATAACTTGTTCCGCTCGGCAGAAATAGATGGTAACCCAGCGGTTGGTTACAGTAGCGGCGATGCTTTAACTGCCTTAAAAGAAGTAGCGGCCAAAACAATTCCGCAAGGTTACGGCTACGAGTTTTCGGGTTTAAGTCGGGAGGAATTACTCTCAGGTTCTAAAACCATTTATATTTTTGCACTTTCCATTTTGTTTGTTTTCCTGTTCCTGGCTGCTTTGTACGAAAGCTGGTCTGTTCCTTTTTCGGTTTTGCTTTCTGTTCCGGTTGGTG
>CAZZVO010000313.1:0-4374 GCA_964657505.1 uncultured Mucilaginibacter sp. | reverse complement strand
TGTGCTGAACTACAGCCAATTTTTAAAAATATATTTTGGGTAAAATTTCTGAGATTGTCTTCGGATATAATCATGTAATTTTGGTTGTACTGTGTTTTTGTTCATCTCGAAGATAGGAGGAATCTTTTTCAATTGATTTAATTAGCTTGTAAAAAGAAGTTTTCACCTGCTAAAAGAAGCATGAGTAAACGTTTGATATATCAGAATTTCCGCTTATCTTCGCGCCACAATTCACACAAATTATTTACGCTTTAATATTATTCAGGTAATGTATTTAAGTAAAGAAGCAAAAGCAGAGATTTTTGCAAAACACGGAGAAAGTGCAACCAATACTGGTTCTGCCGAAGGTCAGGTTGCGTTGTTCACAACCCGTATCGCCCATTTAACCGGGCATTTAAAAAAAAACAAAAAAGATTTTTCTACCCAATTATCTCTTCAGAAACTGGTTGGTAAACGTCGTGCCTTGTTAGGTTACTTGTTTAAAAAGGATATTAACCGTTACCGTGCCATTATCAAAGCATTGGAACTAAGGGATATTATTAAATAACCCGGAGTAATTTCCGACGAAAAGCCGTCTCATTTGGAGATGGCTTTTTTACTTTAAAAGTTAAAATTTCTAAAAAAACGGGTACGTTCTAAAGATGAAAAACGTGCCGATACAACGACAAAATGAATGTAATAAAAAAAGTAATTGATCTGGGCGATGGACGTATCGTGGAGATCGAAACCGGAAAATTGGCCAAACAGGCTGATGGTTCGGTCGTAGTAAAAATGGGTGACACGATGTTGCTTGCAACCGTAGTATCTTCCAAAGAAGCCAAAGAAGGCGTAGATTTTTTGCCGCTTTCGGTTGATTATCAGGAAAAATACGCAGCAGCAGGACGAATCCCGGGCGGGTTTTTACGCCGTGAAGCACGTTTATCAGATTACGAAGTTTTGATCTCGCGTTTGGTTGATCGTGCATTGCGCCCATTGTTCCCCGAAGATTATCACGCGGATACGCAAGTGATGATCAGCTTAATTTCTGCCGATAAAAACATTATGCCGGATTGCCTGGCTGGTTTGGCTGCTTCGGCTGCTATTGCTGTTTCTGATATTCCTTTTAACGGTCCGATTTCCGAAGTGCGCGTAGCAAAAATTGGGGGAAAGTTAATCGTCAACCCAACACGCGATGAATTGGAAAAGGCAACTTTAGAATTTATGGTTGCCGGTTCTGCTACGGATATTGTGATGGTGGAAGGTGAAGCAAACGAGATTGCAGAAGCTGAAATGGTGGAAGCGATTGCTTTTGCACACGAAGCAATCAAAGTACAAGTTGCTGTTCAGGTCGAATTAGCAGAAGAAGTTGGCAAAACAGATAAACGTATTTACAACCACGAGCACAGCAATTTAGAGCTAAAAGAAGTAGTTTTTGCAGCTACTTACGATAAAGCTTACGCTGTTGCAGCTTCTGCTTCCGGTAAAGATGACCGTAGTGCTGATTTCAAACAAATCCGTGATGAATTTATCGCTTCTTTGGGTGAAAATCCTGATCCGATCCAAGTTCATCTTGCTAAAAAATACTTCCACGACGTACAGTATGACGCTGTTCGTAACCTCGTTTTAAACGAAGGCAAACGTTTGGATGGACGTAGCACAACCGAGATTCGCCCGATTTGGAGCGAAGTTGGTTATTTGCCTGCTGCACACGGTTCTGCTGTTTTTACACGCGGCGAAACGCAATCTTTAACTTCCGTTACTTTAGGTTCTAAAACCGACGAGCAGATGATTGATGGCGCGTTCATCAATGGTTATAGCAAATTCTTGTTGCATTATAATTTCCCTGGTTTTTCTACGGGAGAAGTTCGTCCGAACCGTGGTGCTGGTCGCCGCGAAATTGGTCACGGTCATTTAGCTATGCGTTCTTTGAAAAAAGTACTGCCCGGTTTGGAGCAAAATCCTTACACCATTCGTATCGTTTCTGATATTCTGGAATCCAACGGTTCATCTTCCATGGCAACGGTTTGTGCCGGGACTTTAGCTTTGATGGATGCCGGTATTAAATTAACTGCTCCGGTTTCCGGGATTGCAATGGGTTTAATTACCGACGAAAAAACAGGAAAATACGCTATCCTTTCAGATATTTTGGGTGATGAAGATCATTTAGGCGATATGGATTTTAAAGTTACCGGTACCGAAAAAGGTATCGTGGCTTGCCAGATGGATTTAAAGATCAACGGTTTGTCAAACGAAGTGCTGATTAAAGCGTTGGATCAGGCGAAAGAAGGCCGTTTGCACATTTTAAACGAGATGAAGAAAACGATTGCTGCGCCTCGTGAAGATTACAAACCACATGCGCCACGCATCGTAAGCATGACAATTGACAAAGAGTTTATCGGCGCGATTATCGGACCTGGTGGAAAAATCATCCAGGAAATGCAACGCGAAACCGGTGCAACCATTGCGATTGAAGAAGTAGACAACAAAGGCATCATCGAGATTTTTGCAGATAACAAAGCTGCGATTGATGCTGCCGTTACCAGAATCCGCAACATTGTTGCTAAACCAGAAGTAGGCGAAACTTACGAAGGCAAAGTAAAAACGATTATGCCTTTTGGTGCTTTCGTGGAAATTATGCCTGGCAAAGATGGTTTACTGCACATTTCAGAAATCGACTGGAAACGTTACGAAACAATGGACGGCATTTTTGAAGTTGGCGAAATTATCAAAGTGAAATTGCTGGAAGTTGATAAACAAGGTAAACTGAAATTATCTAGAAAAGCTTTGATGCCGCGGCCGCCGAGACCGGAAACTGCGCAGTAATAGATTTTTGATATTTATCTTAGGAAAAGCTCTTCGGAAACGAAGGGCTTTTTTTATGTAAAATTCATTATTTTTCAATAAATTTAAATATGAAACAGTTTTCACAAGCAGTAATAGAAAAGATTGGAAATTATGCTTACGTACTAAAAAATCCGATCGATTCATCTATCTTTTACATTGGCAAAGGAGTTCGTAATCGCGTATTCGATCACGTTTCTGATGCTTTATCAGATGCAACAATCAATGATAAATTAGAGGTAATCAGAAATATTCATGCCGCTAACTTTCAGGTTGAATATTATATTTTAAGACATGGACTTACTTCAGAACGAGAAGCACTAGAAATTGAAAGTGCTTGTATCGATTTGCTCGGACTCGATAGTCTTACAAATATTGTTAAAGGTCATGATTCTTGGGAACGTGGAATGAAAACTATTGATGAAGTTGTTCAATACTATGATGCAAAAGTTATTACAATTTCAGAACCTGCAATAATCTTAAATATTAACAAACTTTATAAGCGGTCGATGTCTGGACCAGAGCTTTTGAATATTACCCGCTCAGCTTGGATAGTAGCTTTAAAAAGAAGAGAAGATGTTAAATATGCTTTTGCGGCTTATCGTGGGCTTGTAAGAGAAATATATGTTATCAAGCCTAAAAGTTGGAAAATCAATAGAGATGGGAATCGTTGGGAATTTGAAGCAGATGTTGCCGAGGCATCGGTTAGAGATAAATATCTAAATCAATCCTTACAAAATTATATTAAAAAAGGAAATCAAAACCCAGTGAGATATACATTTTAACAAAATTTGGGTCATAAAAGAAGCATTCATAAAAACCACCAATGCTTCTTTTATCACCTAAAAAACCTTACCCTAAAATCTCATTAATCAATCTCAATTCTTCCTCGTTAAAAGCAGTATTATCCAAACATTTTAAAGAATCTTTTAACTGCTCTGGTTTACTGGCACCGATTAAAACAGAAGTTACGCGCGGGTCTTTCAAAATCCAGGAAAGTGCCATATGCGCGAGTTTTTGTCCGCGTTGTTGTGCAATATCGTTTAACTTTTTAATCTGGTTTAGCTTTTCTTCCGTTAAATTACTTTCCTTTAAAAAACCGACGCCTTTGGCAATGCGCGAATCTTCCGGAATGCCTTTTAAATATTTATCAGTCAACAAACCTTGCGCTAACGGCGAAAACGGGATACAGCCAACGCCTTCTTTTTCCAGCAGGTTCAGCAAACCTTCCTCTTCCACCCAACGTTCAAACATCGAATATTTAGGTTGATGGATTAAACAAGGCGTGCCCAAATCTTTCAAAATTTTAAAAGCTTCTGCCGCTTCTTTTGGGTGATAATTGGAAATTCCTACATATAAAGCTTTCCCTTGGCGCACAATCAAATCCAGCGCAGCCATGGTTTCTTCCAAAGGTGTATCCGGATCGGGGCGGTGATGGTAAAAAATATCCACATAATCCAGCTTCATCCGCTTTAAACTCTGGTCTAAGCTTGAAACCAAGTATTTTTTGGAACCCCACTCGCCATATGGGCCTTCCCACATGTAATAGCCGGC
>CAZZVO010000312.1:0-4396 GCA_964657505.1 uncultured Mucilaginibacter sp. | reverse complement strand
TATCCAGCATATTTAAATGCAGCTAACGAGGTCAGATCATACCATGTACAATCCTTTCCTACTTTTTACTTTATTGATAAAGAAGGAAAAATCGCAAACGTAATCAATGGTTATAGTGATGATTTTGAATCGAAGGCCACTTCGATTATTGACGACTTGTTGAGAAAGTAACATATGAGCGTTAGCCTATTAAGGTAACTTTTGTTTAACACTTAAAAAACCGCTTAACATAAAGGTGATTATCGGACGGCAAGGTTAAACAGCAAAAAGATAAAAAGCCTTATAATTTACCATATGTTAAGTAGAGGATAAGCACAAGTAAAAAAGACCTTTTTAAACTTATGAAGCTACCCTTGTAGAACTTTATGTGCATTAATGTCTGGAGTTGATTTTCTTGAATGAGAAAATATCAAGTAAATGAATGGTTCTGCTATTGCTTACGCAAATAAATTTTACCATAAGTTGAGGTAAAGGAATAAGCAGGTCCTTTTCCTGGTTCTGCAGTTAAGGAGTTAAAAAAATCCCGTTCCGTATGATCTGTAAGTTTAAGTTCCAGATTGGAATAAATATGCCCATAACTGGTTGTAGCTTGTAGTTTACCTACTTGGCCTGAATTCATTGTAGCATCAATCCCGCCATAAGTGGCATCAATTGTAACAGGTGCACGAAAATTGGCCAACTCGACAATGCCATAGGTAGATTTGATATCCGTGAAGGATTGTGTTGGCACTTTGACCTCCAAAACAATATCTATATCGGAACCCTCATAAGATTGTTCTATACCACCATTTTTTGCTATACGTTGGTAATCTTCTTTGGATCTAAAAGTAATCTTTTGACCATTACGGACAATAGTATACTTGCGGGGCAGTTTGTCAAAATCCTTAATATAATCGCTGATAACCATTGCCCCGTTTGCCGTTTGTTCTTTTAGCACAAATGAGCTGTCGTTTTCGTGGTCGTTAATGTTTACATGAGCGACAATTGAGACTTCATTTTTCTCCCAAGTGGTGACCTTTACTATCGGGTAATCAAATTTTAGATTTATTTGCTGGCCTTGTTGTGCAGGGTAAGACTTGTTGATTGTTGTTTGTGCATAAGCACCCATAGTTAGGGCACAGCAAATGCATATGAAGAATAATTTCATATTGAAAATTTAAATAAGTGAATGTTTAATTTATAGGGAGTTGCGCTATTTAGTTTTACGCAGATAGATTTTGCCGTACTCGGAGGTAAGCTTAAATTCGGTACCGCCACCGTTAAGTTTGCCATTTACTGAATTACCGTAACTGATCATGTCTGAATCGGTGTTTTTTTCCAACTCTAATTTAAGATCGGACGAGGCCAAGATCGATCCATGTGAACTGTTGAGTTTAACATTAATTTTGGTGTCCAGCGGTATAGAGACGTCAACAGTAGAATAAACCGAAACAATCGAAACCGGCCCCTTAATTGGCTTGCTAAACGTGGCATCAACTGATCCGTAAATTGCCCGTACGCTTAAAGGCCCTGTTACATTTTCCAACTCTATCTGATTGTAATCAGTAGAAGTTTCAATTTCATTTTCTATGTTCTTAAAAACAACTTTCCCTGAATTTAATACTTTATGATACGAATAAGAAAGAAGCAGGCCTTTTGGTACCATTACTTTGATTGCTAAATCTGATGAAACCTGGTTGACCTCCAAGGTTGTCCCTTTTTCAATAACACTGATACCAAGCCCGGTATTATCGACATAACCGGAGCCGTTAATTTCCCGCAGTCCTTTCGCCCTTGGATCAGTATCCGCTTGTGTTCTTTCTGAGCTGAAAATTATTTCGTTACCACTGTAGCCCTCAACGGTTACGGAAGGAAGGTTAAAGATTATTTTACCACTGGTTTTATGGATTTTGTAATCCTGTGCTTTGGTGCCTGTTATCGCACTGAAGCTTATTAAAGTTATGATTAAATACTTTTTCATTTGATTGGGTTTAGTTAATGAGCTATTATGTTTGTCCGGTTCGCTTACCTCCATGCATGCCAGGTGCTAACGGCTTTGTTAAATACTTTTTAAGAGGTACGCAGACGAAAAACACTGGAGTAAGCACAGTCTTTCACAGCCTTCATGGTGTTATCGTCATTAATTAATTTATCCAGTTCTAAAAGAATACCCGATTCCTTCATCCTGGTAAGCAACTCGATCAATGCGATCTGCACAATAGGATCTTGTTGCTTTTTTAAAGAAGTGACAAGCTGTTTTCGCACGTAAGTCTCGCGGTAAAACCGGGCAAGGCCGTCTAACGCGGCCAGCCTGACGTTAGCACTGGGATCATTGTTCAAGGCTTCCACTAAAGCATCTACAACATCATTGCCTGTGTTTTTAAGTTTGAATGTACTGCCCGCTGCGGTGATACGACTGGCGGGTGAATTCATATTGTTTAGTCCTGCAAAAATGACCAGCTTATTTGAATTTGAACTTCGTGCTTTCAATTGGGTCAATAAGGCCCGTTTGCGCAAAGCGATATCCTTATCTACCGCGTCAACGCTCACACGTTTTACTATTTCAGTTTTAACCAATTCTGGTGAACTCTCAGTTTTTTCTGAATCAACGTCGATATTTTTTGTTCGCTGTTTGATTATGCTTCTTTTCGCCAGATTTGTGTTAGCACTTGGTTGTTTTTGAACGAGCCAAAATGCAAGTCCACATGAAATCAAAACTAAACATGCAGCTGCCCAACGCAGCACACGAAAAGGGATCACAATTCCTCGCGCTTCCTTGATTCCCTTATCCTGCATCGTTTTCAGTATCCGGTTTAAAACTATAGGATCAGGTGCTTTTTGATCAAACCTGTCCCGGTTATTTTGTATAAATTTCTCCAGTTCGTTTTCCATGACCTCTTTCTTTAAGAAAAATTAATATTTTTTGTCTCGCCCGGTGATACTGCGTTCTAACAGTATTATTTTCTAATCCAAGCATCCGTGCTATTTCTGTATGCGGCAGGTTTTCAATTGCAGCTAAGTTGAAAACTGTTCTGTACGCATCAGGTAAAGATTCTATGGCTTCGGTTACCACGTCCATCGTAAATTCAAACGCTGTCTCATCTATCAGTTCTTCTTCCGGTTCTAACCTCCAATCCGGTTCAAGTTCTACAAAGCTTATTTTCCTTTTCCGTATCAAATCGACCGCCTTGTTAATCGCAATCCTTTTTACCCAAGCCCTAAATCCACCCGTGTTTTTGAAGCTTTCAATAGATTTGAATGCGGCAACAAAACTTTCCTGCAAAATATCTTCTGCCTCTCCGGTATGTTCAACCAGCCTTATTATTGTACTATAGACAGCCGTCGCATGCTGGTTATACAGTCCCGTATAACCAGCAGGATCTCCACGCCTGCACATCGCTACCAATTCTTCCTGACTGATCATTTACGGAATTCCAAAATGGCTTTGTTAATTATTGCTTCGTTTATTACCTAATCGTAAAGACATGGATAGTGTTACAATAAACCCTCAACTTTTTAATTATTTCTCTAACGTTTGTTTTTTTATGGGGCGTTTTCAGGCCGCACGGAAACAAAATAAATTTATTTTCACAAATCCTATCCAATTAGTTGCAATCCTAATTTATTAGGAGTACGTTTGTTTATATTAAAATTATATGCAAAAGTTAGCGAAACGTGAAGAGCAGATCATGCAGGCCGTATGGGGTTTGGAAAAGGCATTCATTAAGGAAATTATCCAGGAACTACCTGATCCAAAGCCACATTACAACTCGGTGGCCACCATGTTGAAGATATTGGAAGAAAAGGGTTTTCTGGCCCACGAAACCGTGGGCAATATTTTTCAATACCGCCCGGCTATTTCAAAAGAAGATTACCAGGGGCACGCCATGAAGGATATCGTGAGCCAGTATTTCGATAACTCCTACTCTCGTATGCTGGCTTTTTTTGCCAAAGAGCAAAAGCTGTCGGAAACTGAACTGAACGAAATAGTAAACATCATCAAATCTAATAAAAAATGATTCCTTACCTGTTGCATGTGACTTTGTTACTGGGAGTATGCCTGCTTTTTTACAGGCTGCTTTTACAAACAGAAACGTTTTACAAGCTAAACCGGTGGATACTGCTGGGCTGTTTGGCATTCTCTTTTTTGCTGCCACTGATTCCCGTTCCAGGACAATGGTCTATTAGGGAAGTGCCTAAGCAGCAAGTTTTGGAAACACATGCACAGGTGATCTTACCTCAAACAGTAGCCCAGGATGTACCCACAAAAGCCACTCCCGTTGCGACAAAGCCTATTTCCGCCGTGGTACACAAGCCGTTGCTTGCTAAAACCTCACCTGTTGAACCTTCCATAGCTGAATCGATAGTACGTCTAACAAAAGATCAATTAATCCACTGGATGTTTGTTTTGTACTGG
>CAZZVO010000311.1:0-4419 GCA_964657505.1 uncultured Mucilaginibacter sp. | reverse complement strand
CCCTGGTATAACTACCGGCTGCTGGCTGCTGTGTTAAATAGGCTGCACCAACAATCTCTTCCAATTTAAACTTGCGCATAAAAGGGACTTTGTTTAGCAAAAAGCCAGAAAAATTATGCTCATAATGGCCTTCAAAATACTGCGTTTTGGTACTGTACGGATAAAAATCCAAAAAGTGAAAAGAACCAATTGTCGGGTTAAAAGTTAAACTTTGATTGCCCAAAAAGTGGTTATAATCCGGATAGAAGATTTGATTTTTGGTGAAGAATTTGCCGGCAGAAACCAGAAAAGAGGAATAACCATATAACCCTAACCTAATTTTGTTTTGGAAAATGTTAATAGAACCAAAATTATAATCTTCATCTGAACCTAAGATGTTAAAGGATTTGCGAAAATCCAGCCTGATTTGCGGGTAAATAGATGGTTCGTAATAACGTCCGTCCGGGCGGGTTGTATACTGCTGGTCAAAAGTAAACAAGGCAGAAAACTTGAAAGTTAAAGATTGATATTCGGGAAATAATGGTCCGTCTACACCAGAACTCAACGGGTTGTTAGAAGTTAATTGGTTATCCTGGTTGATTTTATTCAACATCGCCGTATTGTACAACTGCTTGTGGTTGGCATATTCTAACTGCCCGATTAGTAAAACGCCATTTGTAACTTCGCGTTGTGTACCAATCATCGCAGCTTCAGAACGGTAAAGCTTTAGGTAATTCTGCTGATACAACAGCGTTCCAAGCGAGTTGATGAACAAACTCTGGGTGCCCAAATTGTTTAAATCTAATACATCCGATCCTATTTTGCCAAAAATTGTTCCCTGGTTTATCGGGTCGTATCGATAATTGGCTTCAGCATTTAAACTTAAAACATGGTTAGAAAAACCGTAACGGATATTTGGGGTGATAGAAAAAGCACGCCGGTATTCGTCGCTTTTGGTGTACGTTGCTTTTAAATTGACTGCAAAACCTTCCACCGTATTGTAATGGATCAACTTGTAAGCGGGAGGAAAACTAAGCGAAGTATGGTCGTAACGGTCGTTTTTGGTATAACCCACAATTAGGAAAGGGAACGGTTTAAATTGATTATTGGCACGTTCCACAGAATCAAGATAATGCCTGGTTTGCTTTTTGCCGGCCGTATCGTCCCTAAATTTGTAGTTGGTGCGTTCTTCGGCTGTAAGCGGAACAGGCCGGTTTTGGTTCCAGTAAACCGAATCTTTTTTGTTTACGCCTTTGGTAATCTTCATCACCTCACCATTGAAAAAATTCTTCGGAAATTTGGGGTCGGTATTGTAATTACTGTAAATGCCAATAAAGTATCCGTCAAATGTAAAACCCAGAACTTTACCCTTAAAACTGAATTGCACAAAAGCGGGCTGCCAAAAGTTATTTTTAACGGGAATATATTGCTGACTCAGGTTTAAAGTATCCACAAAATTAATTTGGGAATCTTTGGTGAGGTGTAAATCAACACTGTAAATGCGCCATTGTCCATCTACAATGTAAATATTCCCCGTAAAAACCGGGTCGAAAGGCCGGCGCGGAATCACTTGTATTTTATCAATCGTCCGTCCATTTATGACGTCCGTCCCAACAAGTTTATAGCGATAATAAAATAAGGCATTATCGGCAATTGGCGAAATAAACCCACGGTTGGTTAAACCAGTTAATTCGATGAGGTTTTGATAGAAAGATAATTGCAGATCGGAAGCGCGGTTAAAACTAAAAGCGTTGTTGCGGCCCGCAATTTTAGACGAAACCATAATTTCCCTAATCTTTCCAGGTTCTTCGTAATTAAAATGTGATTGGGATTCTGATAAATATATAATCCCTTTTCGGTTAGAGTCTAACTGTAAAACCTTTTGCACGTCCCGGCCTAAAATCTTTTTTGGTGCGCTTAACAACTTTTGCATGCCTTTGATATAAACATCGCAGGAATAAGCTTTTAGCTCAGTCAAATACTGTTTTCTTTTACGGATGGCCTGGCGGATAATAGCATAAGCGGGATCCTCGCCATTGCCATTTACAGATACTTCTTTTAGCTGGTAAATTTCCTTTTCCAACACAACATCGTGTTGTAACGTGCTACTTTCTACTGTCAGGTGTTCTACCTTCTCTTTAAAACCAACAAAGCGGTAAACTACATCATAAGTGCCCGGAGTAACCCTTAACTGGTACAAACCTTTCTCGTTGGCAGAAGTACCTTGCGTGGTATTTTTTAAGTAGATGGATGTAAACGGAATCGGGCTTCCCTGCTGATCAGTTATTTTGCCCGAAATGGATAATTGCTGGGAAAATACGTTAGAAATAAACAGCAGGTATGTAAATAAAAGTAGGGCTTTTTTCATGCTCATGGTTGGCTAATGACAAAGATGCGTTTTAGTACTAAAAGTTTTGATCGGGTTACGATTTATTTTTTCGTACTGTTTAATGCTTCTTTTACCGGGTAAATCTTGTTATTGTTTTATAAAACGTAAACATATCTGAAACCCTGGTAAACTTTTTGGTTTCCGCTAAAAGCAAAACCATAATCAAACCGGATGAGCAGTTTTTTTATCCCGAAATAAAACTCATGGTAATTAGGCAAAATACCTTGCGATAAAAAAGAACCACCGACAATTTCTTCTAACCGCAGTTTACGGAGCAATGGCAGCCGGTTTAAAAAATATCCACCGAAATCATGTTCGTAATGCCCTTCCAAATAACTTCGGTTGGTACTGTAAATATAATAATTGAGGTAGTGGAAACTGCCCAAAGAAGAATCAAAAACAAAAGGCTGCCCGCCTCTATATTGTTTATAATCCGGGTAGTACAAACTTTTATTGTTTAAAAACGAACCGGCCGACAAAAAATAAGACGAATAACCCAACACGCCCATCCGCACCCGGTCCTGGAAAACATCAGCGGACAAAAAATCATAATTAACAACCGAACCTAAAATTGGAAAGCCTTTGCGGTAATTTATACGCAAACGTGGATAGGGAGTTGGTTCGATGTATTTGCCATCCGGCCGCATGGTATAACGCTGGTCGAAAGTAAAAGTAGCAGATCCGCTGAAAGATAAAGCCTTGTAACGCGGAAAAAGCGGCACATCACTCCCTGGGTCCAAAGGATTGTTAGAAGGTGTTAAAGATATTTGCGTGCTGTCCCTTCCATTTATGGTACGCAAATTATTTAGGCTGCGGCGGTCGGCATACTCCACTAAACCGTTTAACAAAATCCCATTTTCTACTTCGCCTTGTGTGCCACCTTGTATAAATTTAGATTGGTACAGGTTTAAGATATTATGCTCGGTAAACAAAGTACTCAGTGTATTGATGAATAAGCTGACCGTGCCCGAGTTGTTCAAATCCAAGAAATCTGTCCCTATTTTGCCGTAAAAACTTGCCTGTTTTAGCGGGTTATATTTATAAGAGACGTACACGTTACTGTTTAAATTTTCTTTTCCAAAACTGTAACGGATGGTTGGCCTTATTTCTAATAGTTTACCGCTGGAGCCGAATTTTTTATAGCGTGGTGCCACGTTGACGCCCCAACCTTCTACCGAGTTGTAAAACACAATATCTTTTGGCGATTGAATATTATACCATTGCTTGGTATCCTGGCTTTTGATGGTATAACCATTTAAAATCCAAGGTACAACCAAGAAATGGTTATTTACTTTTTTTGCAGAATCCAGGTAAGTGTTGGATTGCCGCTTTTTACCTAAACTATCCTTGTTAAAATAATAAATCTCCTCCTGCCGGGTTAAGGGCACCTGCCGGTTTTCATCCCAATAAACAGAATCCCTTTTGAAAGCCTGTTTCGGGATTTCCATCACCTGCTTGGTAAAAAAATCGTCCGGGAAATTTGGGTTAATGCGGTAATCAGAATAAACGCCTTCATAATATCCGCTAAATACAAAACCCATCACTTTGCCCTGATAACTAAAACGGACGGAAGATGGCTGCCAAACATCTCCAATAACCGGGAAATATTGCTGCGTTAGCCGTAAAGTATCTACAAAGTTGATGTTGGCCAATTTGTACAGCTTTAAGTCTACACTATGGATGCGCCAATCGCCATCAACAATATAAATAAAGCCGTTAAAAGTTGGGTGGCTTTTATGTTTAGCAATCACTTCTATTTTATGTATCAAACGGCCGTTTTCTACAAAACTTCCCCTTAGTTTATATCGATAAAAAGCCAGGGCATTATAAGCAATGGGCGAAACAAATGATCGGTTGCTTAAGGCATCCCAATGCAAGAGGTTTTGGTAGAAATTAGTTCTGATATCCAGCGCGCGGTTAAAAGCGATGGAAGGATGATCGCCTGCCGAACGTGATGCCAGCAACACTTCCTTTTCCTTGTTGGGTTTGGCAAAATTAAATTGCGAGTTTGCTTCGGTCTGAAAAATAATGCTGCTGCCGTTTTTTTTTAA
>CAZZVO010000310.1:2755-4438 GCA_964657505.1 uncultured Mucilaginibacter sp. | reverse complement strand
CATTTATAAAAACAACATTAACAGCAGGTTTGGCGGGAAGCATTTTGCCTGCCATTGCATCCGCAGAAGAAAATAAAAAAGAACCAATTACCGAGTTTTACGAGCTGCGCGTTTACACTTTAAAAGATGAAACGCAGCAAAAACTGGTCGAAAGCTATTTTCAAAATGCAGCTATTCCAGCTTTAAATAGGTTAGGAAGCAAGAATATTGGGGTTTTTACAGAAATGAAACCCCAAGGCCAAACCAAAATATTTGTCTTGATCCCGTTTAGTTCGATGGACGCTTTTTTTAAGGTCCAAAACCAGTTAATGGCTGATCCAATTTATCGCGAGGCTGGTGCTGCTTACATCAATGCACCTGCAACGGCACCAGCTTATGATCGGATTGAAAGTTCTCTGCTACAAGCTTTTAAAACCACGCCGCACTTGTTGCCAACTGAAAAAAAACAGCGTTTCTTTGAATTGAGACGTTATGAAAGTGCAAGTGAACTCACCGGAAAAAAGAAAATCGAAATGTTTAATGAAGCTGGCGAAAGTGCAATTTTTAAACGCTTAAACTTTAAACCTGTATTTTTTGCGGAGACTTTAATTGGTGAAATGCGGCCGAACTTAACATACATGATTACGTTCGACGACATGGCCGATCATGACGCCAAATGGAAAAGCTTTGGCAGCGATGCTGAGTGGAAACGCATCAGCACCATGCCTGAATACTCAGACAAGTTAAATGTTTCGCGCATTACTTCAACGTTTTTACTTCCTGCAACTTATTCACAAATCTAATCTTCGATACTGTTTTTACCGTGCAAAATTTATATCGGTAAAAGCAGTATTTGTGTTTACCTATTTCAGCAAAAATTGCTATTATTGATTCAGCATTTCCCTAATGCTAACCAAACCATTAAAACCAATTTTAATACTAAAATCATGACTACAAGACGCTCGTTTCTCAAATCTTCTGCGGTTTATTCTGCCGGATTGTTTGTTGCCCCAAGTTTATTAAATTACGATCACAAGTACATCGGCCTGCAATTGTACACCGTGCGCGATGCCATGCAAAGCGACCCGGCTGGAACTTTGGCGCGTGTTGCAAAAATTGGCTACAACTCTGTTGAAGGCGCAACTTATACGGGAACACAAAAGTTTTACGGGATGGATCCTGCTGCTTTTTCACAACTATTGAAACAGAACGGTTTGATCATGCCAAGCAGTCATTACCGTTTAGGTGAAGAAAAAATGAATGGCGAAACAGCAAAAGGCACGATGATGAGCGGTTGGGATAAAGCCATTGACGATGCCGCTGGCGTTGGTATAAAATACATGGTTTGTGCCTATTTATCGGATGCAGAACGTGGCAATTTAGATCATTACAAAAAATTGGCCGACGATTTTAACAAAGCTGGCGAAATGTGTAAAAAAGCGGGAATCCAATTTTGTTACCACAACCACGCTTTCGAGTTCGACAAGCAGGACGATAAATTTCCATACGAAGTTCTGTTGGAGAACACCGATAAAAACAACGTAAAAATGGAGATGGATTTGTATTGGGTAAGCAAAGCTGGCCAAGATCCAATTGCTTTGATCAATAAACATCCTGGCCGTTTCCCGCTTTTACATGTAAAAGATATGGACAAAACCGCGCAGCATGATTTTACAGAAGTTGGTAACGGTTCTATCGATTTCA
>CAZZVO010000310.1:0-2745 GCA_964657505.1 uncultured Mucilaginibacter sp. | reverse complement strand
TCTACAAACTACTTCGGCAGTAATAACACTTCTAAAAAAATATTCAAATCAACAGACAAAGCTGGCGTAAAATATTTCTTCGTAGAACAGGACAAAACGCCCGGCGACCCATTTGTAAGTATCACCCAAAGTATTACTTACATCAAGAAAAACCTGGTATAAAAACAGTATCATTCTAATACTTTAATAATTTCAAATTGTGCCTTGCCTCGAATTACACTTGTGGCAAGGCCTATTTTTTATCGATAAAAACAGTATGAAAACAAAAAATATATTTAAAGCCACCTTGCCGGCACTGGTTTCGATCTTTTCTTTATCAGCATCAGCACAAAAAATAGGCATGTTTGATGGGCAAACCGATATAGGCAAAAATGTTAAGCCTGGTTCTGGCGTTTATCTTCCGCAAAACCAGCAATATGTAATTAGTGGTGCCGGAACGAATATTTGGACAGATCACGACGAATTTCACTTTGTGTGGAAGAAAATGAAAGGTGATTTTATTTTATACACCCGAGCTGAATTTGTTGGCTGGAATGGGGTAGAAGAACACCGAAAAGTAGGCTGGATGGTGCGCAAAAGTTTGGAAGGCAATTCGGCACAAGTTAACGCGGTTGAGCATGGCGATGGCTTAACTTCTCTCCAATACCGAAAAACAGATGGCGCGATGACGGAAGAAACACGTTTTAAAATTAACCATGCCAACATCATCCAATTAGAAAGAAAAGGCAAAACATACACCATGCGCGCCGCAAAATACGGCGAACCTTTCGCGACTGAAGAAGTAACAAATATTGATTTGGGCGATGACGTTTACGTCGGGATATTTGTGGGTTCGCATAACCCGGATGTGGCCGAAACAGGCGTTTTTAGAGATGTAAGGATCAATGTTCCGTTTCCGGGAGAAGCCAATCAAGGCACACAAATGACTTTGGGTTCTAACCTTGAATTGTTAGAAGTGGCAACTGGAAACCGGGAAATTGTTTACACCGTTCCTTATTCTATCCAAGCACCAAACTGGAACAAAGATGGTAAAAGCTTGATTTTTAACGATAGCAAAGGCTTGTTGTACAATTTTGATTTAGCCAGCCGTCAGCCCAAACCGCTAAATTCTGGCGATGTTAAAAACAACAACAATGACCATGTGCTTTCTTTCGATGGTAAAATGATTGGTTTAAGCAGCTCGGTTAAAGAGTTGGGCGGTTCTATTGTTTACACGATGCCAGCAACTGGCGGAACGCCAAAACAAATTACGCCCAAAGGCCCGTCGTACATGCACGGCTGGTCGCCGGATGGTAAAAGCTTAGTTTTTTGCGGCGAACGCGACGGCGAATTTGATGTTTACAAAGTACCGGCAACGGGCGGAAAAGAAATCAGGTTAACCACTGCGAAAGGATTAGATGATGGCCCGGAATATACGCCTGATGGCAAATACATCTACTTCAATTCCGTACGTTCTGGTTTGATGCAGATTTGGCGGATGAAACCGGATGGCAGCGACCAGGAGCAGGTGACCAATGATGATTACGATAACTGGTTTGCACATATCTCGCCTGATGGGAAATCAATGGTGTTCTTGTCTTTCTTAAAAACAGAAGTAGAACCGGGCATCCATCCACCGTACAAACATGTTTATATCAGGATGCTGCCAATTGACGGAAAAGGAACGCCAAAAGTGCTGGCTTATATGTACGGCGGACAAGGTTCTATCAACACACCTTCCTGGTCGCCGGATAGCAAACACATTGCATTTGTAAGTAACAGCGATATGAGCGGCAAGTAATTTAGACCGATAAAAGAAGCATCATCAAAACAAAGCCTGTTCAATTTTGGACAGGCATTGTTGTTATTGCAGCAATTGTGCAGGGATATTGCCAAGCGGTTGGATCTTTATATCCTTATAAAAAATCTCTGCGCCTTCGGATTGGAGTTGCACTTTCCCTTTTTTAAGCGGAAGAACTTGTCCGTTTTCTGTTTGGCTGGAGTGGAAAAGCACCATCATCACTTTTCCATTAACAACGTGCACGCTGGTATCGCCGTGGCAATACAAATCCAAAGTATTCCACTGTCCGGTTGGGTTTTCGGCGTTGGCTTGCTTTAAACAATGCCGCCCGAATTTACTTTTTGCGCTGAAGGTAATTGGCTCACCTTTTGGGTTGTAAACAAAAGTACTATCCGGTTTTCTGATCACTTTTACCGTTTCCATGCCGCCGGCTACGCCCCAATAATCGCCGCAGTTTCCTTCTTCAATCTGAAATTCTTGCGACCGCATCCAGGCGCCATAATCTGCACCGTGCGCGCCAACAGCAAAGTACAACAGGCCGCTATCTTTTTTCTTGTTCTTCTTTTGTCCCCACGTTAAATTCCCCCATTTAAATTTAAGCTGAAAATGGAAGTTTTCGTATTCTTTCAACGTCGAAATTCCGCCCCAACTTTCTCCCGAAACACGGATCACATCTTCGCCAGCTTCTTTTACCACCGTAAAAACATGTTTCGGGTCTTTGTTCAATCCAACCGGAACACCTGTTAAAGCTTTCCCGGTTGAATCCATATCCGGCGCAACATAACTATCCCAGCCTTGCAGGTTTTTTCCGTTAAAAAGCATCGTCCAATCGTTTTTTGATTTGGTTGATTTTTTAAATGCTACCAGTAAAAACAGCGGCAGTAAAAGCAGTACCCATTTTTTATTTCTTACGAGAGTATCCATCAGGTTTAGGTTGAACAGGAGTTTTAGGCAGATAAAAGAAG
>CAZZVO010000309.1:0-4467 GCA_964657505.1 uncultured Mucilaginibacter sp. | reverse complement strand
AATGCGCCGCTTTATTTAGACCGTTGGGAAGCAATGAACGCATTAATGGGCAAGCAAGGTGATGCCGGTGCACGAAAAGTAATGCTGGCTGCATTGAAAGATAAATATTACGGTTTGCGCACTTTAGCTATCCGTAATGTAAACCTAAGCAGTGATGAAGTTAAACGAGCCGCGTTGCCAGAATTAACAAACATTGCGCAAAATGATCAAAACAATACGGTAAAAGCAGCAGCAATAATCGCTTTAGGAAAACTAAAAAATACCAACGATTTGCCATTGTTTAAAAACGCTTTGAATAGTCAATCTTACGCAGTACAAGGCGCGGCTTTAAATGCTTTGGCTACCCAAAATCCCAATGATGCTTTACAGTTAGCAAAAGGTTTGGAAAAAGATAATAAAGGCGCACTTACGCAAGCGATTATATCTGTTTATGCATCGCAAGGCTCTGAAGCAGAGTTGCCGTTTGTAAGTAAAGCGTTTGACCAAGGTACGCCACAAGTAAAATTTAATACGATGCAACAGGGTTACATCGGAATGCTTGGGAAAATAAACGATACGCAAAAAGTGAACGAACGGGTTGATGCCTTTAAAAGCTTCGCAGTTAAATACAAGCAATATGGTATTGACCAGCCCGTGATCTCACTGCTTAATCAGCTACAAACACAAAAGCAAAATCAGGCAAAAACTGCAGATGGAAGTTTAAAAAGCCAGTTACAGGTGCAAGCGGAATACATTGCTAAAGCCATCGATGAAATTAAAGCAGCCAAATAATTGATACTGTTTTTATCGGCATAAAAACGAGCAGCCCAAAATTCCGACTGCTCGTTTTGTTTTACTGCTGATACAAAACTCAAGGAATAATTGTAAATTAGTAATACTAAAACCAGTTTTATGAAAAAGTTGATTTTCTTGATCATCCTTGCAGGAATTGCGGTTAAACTAAAGGCTCAGCAAAAACTAGTTACAAAACCTTTAGGCAAATTTAGCCTGCCAGATTTGAATTCTTCCTTGGATACTACCGCACCAAAGCTTTCTATAAAACCCAAAACAAACCTAAGTTTATTGGTTTTTCCTGCTCAAAAACAGCAAAATATTTCTTCTAACATCATGATCGCTTCTTTGGATAGAATGCCGATTGTTAAACCTGTTGGCAAATGGAATATGCCAGTTGTTAAACCGGATGGAAATGTAAAATACAATATGCCAATCAAACGTTTGCCAGCAATTGTTAAAGCGGATACATCTACACAAAAACTTCAACCATAATCAAAAAATGGTTAAGCATACTTTTTTTATGCCTGAGAAATTAACGACCTCTTTCCTTCTTTTTGCTGAGACGCTACTTCCTCAAAATGCTGTTCGTATTTCGCGTGGTTGGTTTGCATTAGCCGGTCCCAAATATTAAAATACAAACCATAATTGCATTTTACCAAACGATGGTGCATGTTGTGGTGGGTGGAAGTATTGTGCCACTTAAATAACTTATGACTTGCAAATCCTTGCGGAAACAATTCAAAACCTAAATGCCCGATCATGTTTAAAAACAAAGAATACAACGTAAAAATAGTTAAGGCAACCGGGTGGTAAGGCATGGTAAAAGCAATGAGCGGGATAATGCCAACTTCAACCAAAGCCTCAATTGGATGGAAAGCATAAGCCGCAAACGGTGTGGGGTTGGTAGAAAGGTGATGGGTTTTATGCGCAATTTTAAACAACGGTTTCCAGTGCATTGCGCGGTGAGTCCAGTAAAAATAGGTATCGTGCAAAAAGATCATCAGCACTATACTTGCAACAAAATAAGCAAAACCGTAATCACTAATTTGGTGATATATGCGCGTATAGCCTTTTTTACCGGCATAAATTACGCCTATAACTACCATGCCAAAAATTAATATCGTGAGGAAAGAATACCCAATTTCACGTAGCACGTGTTTGTTTTCGGGATAACGCTGCTGGATTTTGGCAAACCAAAAAGGCTTATTTTTCCACAGGTAAAAGAAGCTGTAGAAAACGCTGGCAAAAATAAGATAACGTATGCTGATGGAAAGCAGCACCGAAAGTGCCGCGAAATCTGGATGATTAAATGTTATATTCCCCATGCTATTGAATTATTTTTACTGATACTTCTTTTAACGCACAAAAATCCTAAGAATTATTTGAAATTTTTCGACTAAAACGAAATTATTCAAATACCACGGTTTTGTTCTTATACACAAAAACCCGGTCTTTAAAAACCAATTGCAAAGCTTTTGCCAAAACTGAAGTTTCGATTTCTTGTCCGGCTTTCATCATATCCGAAGCAGTAAGCGAGTGGTTTACAGGAATAATCTGCTGCGTGATGATCGGGCCTTCATCCAGTTCGTTCGTAACAAAATGCGCTGTGGCACCAATCAACTTCACTCCTCGTTCAAAAGCTTGCCGATAAGGGTTTGCGCCCACAAATGCAGGTAAAAAAGAATGGTGGATATTGATCAACTGCTTCGGAAACTTCTCCACAAAACCGGGAGACAAAATGCGCATAAACTTGGCCAACACAATATAATCCGGGTTAAATTGCTGGATCAGGCTGATCATTTTTTGTTCTGATGCTTCTTTCGTGATAGAAGAATCGTACAAAACAGGAAAAAAAGGGACATCAAAGCGTTCGCAAATATTTTGCAAGTTGGTATAATTGCCAATAACGCCCACAACCGAAGCGCCAAGCGTACCAAAAAAGCTCCGGATCAATATATCGGCCAGGCAATGGTATTCTTTGGTTACCAGCACCACTATTTTTTTTTGAGGCTGAGGATTGATCGTGATTACTGCATCTTCCGGCAATACTTCTTTTAGCAGGGTATTTATCTTATTCAAATCCGCAGCAGGTTCTACTTCCAACCGCATGTAGAAACGGTTTTCTAATTTATCTACGTGCTCGTTCATGGCAACAATGTTCAGTTGCTCTGTAACTAAAATGCCTGATATAGAAGCAACTAAGCCAACCTGGTCTTTACATTGTATTAAAATTATCATGGAAAAATTATTTGTTGAAGCAACGGGTAGATGCTTCTTTTATCAGTCAAAATCTTTGTTCAGCAATTTTTCAAGTTCTGCAAAAGTAAGGTCCATCCTTATTTTTCCTTGTTTGGCGTAGGCTATTTCGCCGGTTTCTTCGGAAACAATTAAAGCGGTGGCATCGCTCGCTTCAGAAATGCCGATCCCGGCGCGATGGCGCAAACCAAATTGCGGCGGCAGGTTTGTATTATCGGTAAGCGGCAAAATACAACTGGCCGATTTTACTTTATTGCCAGCGATAACCACGGCACCGTCATGCAGCGGACTATGTTTCTGAAAAATACTCTCCAGCAAACGTTTGGTAATTTTTGCGTCGAGGTATTCGCAACTGTTATGAAAAAACTCCTCGTCGTAATATTTGGCAAAAACAATAAGCGCACCCGTCCGGCTTTCTTTCATGGTTTTGCAGGCATCAATAATGGGTTTAATGCGGGCAAGGTTATTTTTTTCTTCTTCTTTTCTGCCGAAAAAATATTTCCACCAAGCTTTGTTTCTTTGTAGGGAAGCGTTTCGGCCAACCAATAATAGAAACCGACGGATTTCCTGCTGAAAAACCACCACTACAGCCAGGATGCCCACATCCATAAAATTGCCCAGAATGTGCGTGAGCAACTGCATGTTTAACGCTTTAACCACGTAATACAAAGCGCATAAAATAGCCAGGCCAATAAAAATATTCGCTGCAATAGTGCCGCGGATGAGGTTATAAATTTGATAAAGGATGATGGCCACCAGCACCACATCCAGCACATCAAAAAAAGTTACCCGCAGAAAACTGAAGTCGAAAAATTGCATTTGCACGAAGTTAATATATTCCTCCAAATGGAAGCAAGCACCAACAATGCGATGCTTCTTTTATGCAAGATTTTCTGGGATAAAAGAAGCATCGGTTTGTAATACTTCTTTTACCATTAAAAAAATGTTTAGTTGGAAACTTATCCATCCTCCAACAGTTTTTTTAACAAAACAAACCAATTTTCATCACCACAAAAATTCTAACAAAACATGACTGATTTTAAAGAAACCATACCATTTCTATCAACCGAAAAAGCTTACGACCGCCGAAAGTTTTTAGAAAGTGCAGGAAAAGGTTTATTGGCTGCAACGGTAATAGGCGAGTTTACTGCAAGCCCGGCAAATGCACAAGCAACCAACAGCGGCAGTAGCGCGCCTGGACCAATGTCGGCCGCTATTAAAGTAGAAGTGCCAACACAACATTCGCCAACGGAAGGCCAGCAAGATTCGGCCCCAAGCATCCTCCCCAAAGATAAACGTGTTGGTTATGCCATAGTTGGTTTGGGGGAATTGACTTTAGGACAGATTATGCCGGGTTTTGGTGCCTGCAAAAATTCTAAACCTGTTGCTTTGGTTAGCGGCGATGCGGAGAAAGCAAAAAAAGTAGCACAACAATAC
>CAZZVO010000308.1:0-4494 GCA_964657505.1 uncultured Mucilaginibacter sp. | reverse complement strand
GCTTTAACTACCGAAACCCGAAGCTGGCTGCGCCGCCGTTGGATTGCGCTGGTTTTAACTTTGCTGATCCTGATTTCATTCCTGGCTGGCATCACGATCCTGATTTTCGGACAAAAATTCATCGGCTACACCCGTCACCAAATGCACGGCAGCGGAATCTTCTGGGTTTCCCTGTTTGTGCTGATCCGTTGGACGGTTGTGATCTTGCTATTTTTGATAACTGTTTCTATTTTATACAGATATGCACCAGTCCATGTAAACCGCTGGAGGTTTTTTAGTGCCGGTTCTATTCTCGCAACAACACTTGCGGTTTTTACATCACTTGGTTTTAGTTTCTACATCAACCATTTTTCGTCGTACAATAAAATTTACGGTTCCATCGGCACGCTGATTGTAACCATGATCTGGCTTTACCTCAACTCGCTCATTATTTTATTAGGTTTTGAGTTGAATGCCAGCATTGACCTTTCCAAACAAAGCATCAAAATTGTACAGCCAAGTTTCAATGTTTTGAAACCAAAAAAACAGGTGGTAAAAGAAGCATCACCAAAAATTGGCGGCAATTATAAGCGGGACTGATGTTTTTGTTGTCATCCCTCTCTTCGGTTCAGGACGACAGAGCAGAAACCAATACTTCTTTTATCACCCTAAACCTTAACCAACGCAACCGCAGGTTTTAGTTTGATGATGTGCAGGAAATCGAACAAACGCATCATCTGGAAACCGGCATCCCACTCAAACCATTTAATGGCATTGTTGGCGCGGCCAGGATATTTGTGGTGGTTGTTGTGGTAGGCTTCACCCCAAAACAAAAAATCGATCGGGATAATGTTTTTAGAAGTGTTTGATCCGCTAAAATTTTCATAACCAAAACGGTGTGCCCACCAGTTTACGGCCAAACCTTGCAACGCACCCAGGGCAAACGTTAGCGGCAGGAACAAAAATTGCCACCAGGCCGTAGCTAGCAAACAATAAATTCCCAAGTAAATTGCACCCCAAAGTACACGTGCAATCCAGTTGTGCGTAATTTTATCAAACGCTTCCCAAACGGGCAAATCCTTTTTGAACTTCTGGTGAACTTCGGTTTCCCCAATAAAAATACCGTTGTAATTATTCCTGGTTTTGAGCAGTAAAGCCCAAACATTTTCGGAATAATGCGGCGAATGCGGGTCGTGCTCCGTGTCGGTATGTGCGTGGTGCAAGCGGTGCATCATGCCATAAGCAGTTGCGCTGATGTACGACGAACCTTGGGTGATAAAACAGCAAACGTAAAAAAATCTTTCCCAGGTTTTACTCATCGTAAACATACCGTGTGCCGCGTAACGATGGTGGAAAAAGGATTGAAAAAACAAAGACAAATACCAGTGCAGCACAAAAAAGATCAGGATACCCATAAAAGAAACGTTAAAAGCAAATTAAATAAAGACGTGAAGGCAAAAAATACGGAAACCGAAACCACCGAAAGCTAAAGTTGGAAAGATAAGATTTTGCTATGCTTTAGCGGTTAAGTTACGGTTAAATCCTACTTAAAGTTTTGGCCGGGTAAATTATATCTGTTTCCGTTAAATTATCTGTAAAATTGTAACTATACCTAAATGCCTCTCATCTTATGCGGAAATTTTTTTTAACGATACTGTTTTTATCGGCCTTTTTTTATGGTGCTAATGCGCAAAATTCAATCATTAAGTTTGATGATCCGCGGATAACTTATGCTGGCCGCGCGGGTTTTAAAACCGACGCCGCGGAACTTACCTGGCCGGGTGCTTCGATTAAAATCAATTTTTCCGGGGATGAGATTTCGGCGGTTTTGAAAGATCAGGACACGTCCAATTATTATCAAATAATTTTGGATGAAAAGATTGTTGGTAAACTTCATCCCGATACATCCAAAAAAGTGTATGAACTGGTTTCAGGTTTATCCGCAGGAAAACACACTTTAGAACTTTTTAAACGCACCGAATGGGACAAGGGCAAAACCATGTTCTACGGTTTTATGCCGATAAAAGAAGCATCGGTCCTTCCTGCTTCTAAATTGCCAAAACGCAAAATTGAGTTTTACGGAAATTCGATTACCTGCGGCTATGCAACAGAAGATTATAAAACTGATTCGTCCATCGGCTACTTCGAAAACAATTATGTAAGCTACGCCGCGATAACGGCGCGGCATTTCAACGCCCAATATTCTTGCATCGCCAAAAGCGGGATTGGGTTGATGCTAAGCTGGTTCCCGCTGATTATGCCCGAAATGTACGACCGTTTAGACCCAACCGATTCAACCAGTAAATGGGATTTTACTAAATACACACCTGATGTTGTGGTGATCAACCTTTTTCAAAACGATGCATGGCTAACACAACGTCCGGATTTCCCTGAGTTTAAACATCGCTTTGGCACCAAAGCGCCTTCCGAAAAAGACATTATCCGATCTTATAAAACTTTTGTGCAAAACATCCGCAGCAAATACCCAAAAGCCAGCCTAATTTGTGCTTTGGGAAGTATGGATGCCACGCAAACCGGTTCTCCCTGGCCAGGTTATATTGAAAAAGCCGTAAAAGAATTGAAAGACCGCAAAATTTACACGCACTTTTTCCCTTATAAAAATACACCCGGCCATCCAAAAGTTGCTGAGCAACAGCAAATGGCCGATAGTTTGATTGCTTTTATTGATGAAAATATTAAGTGGTAGGAGAAGGTTGATAGATAATAGTTAATAGATCATGGTTGATAGGCAATAGTTGAACTTGTAAAGAACCATGAACAATTAACAAAAACCATGAACAAAAAAATAAACAAATTAAAAAATAAAGTTATGAATAACACTTCACGCAGAAATTTTATTAAAACAAGCTCTATTGCGAGCGTTTCGGCTTTGGCCATGACCGAAATTGTAACTGCTGCTTTTGCGGAGGCGAAGGTGAGCAAGGTTAGCATCGGACAAAACAATACCATTCTTTTTCAGGGCGATTCGATTACAGATTCGGGGCGGAAAAAAGAAGACATGAACCCGAACAATCCTTCGGCTTTAGGTTCTGGTTATGCCATGATTGCCGGTTCGGAACTGTTGTTTAAGTACCCGGAGAAAAGCCTGAAAGTCTACAACAAAGGTATCAGCGGCAATAAAGTTTACCAATTGGCCGAACGTTGGGATGCGGATTGCCTCAACTTAAAGCCTGATGTTTTAAGCATTTTAATCGGTGTAAATGATTACTGGCACAAGCACGACGGCAAGTACAACGGAACGATAGAAGTTTACCGTAACGATTTTAGAGCCTTGCTGGAACGCACCAAAAAAGCTTTGCCCAACGTAAAACTGATTATCTGCGAGCCTTTTGCCGTGCCGGATGTAAAAGCGGTGGATAAAACCTGGTACCCGGAATTCCCCGAATACCAGAAAGCTGCCCGCGAAATGGCCGATAGTTTTGATGGTGCTTTTGTCCCCTTTCAATCTGTTTTTGATAAAGCGGTTAAATCTGCACCTGGTAGTTATTGGACTGGTGATGGCGTGCATCCAAGTTTGGCTGGTGCGCAGTTGATGGCGCATGCTTGGTTGGAGGTTGTTAGGGGTTAGTTTATAAGTTGTAAAAAATAAGATTTTTATATTTAGAAACTAACACTGAGGTTTGCTTGAAAAATGAAGTTATTTATAAGTTGGTCGGGAGACCTAAGTCATCAAATAGCAAAAGAATTGCAGGAGTGGTTTCCGTCAGTTATAAACCAAATTGAGCCTTTCGTTTCAAGTGAAAGCATAAAAAAAGGGGATAGATGGAGTACTACTATTTATTCCGAGCTAGAGGAATCCAATTTTGGCATTGTATGCCTAACAAAAGAAAATTTATTAGAACCATGGATAATGTTCGAAGCAGGTGCCTTATCAAAAAATATTAGTCAATCAAGAGTTAGTTGCGTTCTTTTTGATGAACTAAAACAACACGAGATCAAGAGTCCTTTATCTCTTTTTCAAAATACTGAATTTGAGGAAAATGACTTTAAAAAACTAATATCTTCAATTAACAATGCTTTAGAAAATAAAAAAATAAGTGACGCCCTTTTGAATAAGTCATTTGATAAATGGTATCCAGACCTTGTAGAAAAGATTAAAAAAATTCAGGAAAATTATTCACCACCAAAACTAAAGAAACAAGAAGGCGATGATACTTTAAATGAAATACTTCGAACAACAAAATATATTTCTAATGTTGTTGCCCGATTAAATTTGAATCTGCCAGCAGAAAGTTTAGACTTTGTTAGATTCTCTAATGAGGACACTGTTAATTTTTCAAGTAGAGGGTATAATCACCCGGTCAAAATATACATTAACCCTATAAATGATAATGATGGAATACTGAAGGAGTTAACCATTACTGAAAGTGGAGCAAATTTTACAAGTTCGGTTGGTCCTGATGGTCGTGGAATATTAATTGAAATTCTTTTTTATTCAGAAGAAGACATGTTTTGGACTTTAACTTTTCATTTCCACAAAGGTGATACTTACGT
>CAZZVO010000307.1:0-4547 GCA_964657505.1 uncultured Mucilaginibacter sp. | reverse complement strand
TTATTATTACGGCATACTTCGCTTTCTGCTTTCTTTTTTGCTTGTTTAGCGTAGTCCTTAGCATAATCTTTTGCGTTATCAGCATAGTCTTTTGCATAAGTTTTAGCATGGTCTTTTGCATATTCTGCATACTCTTTTGTTTTTTTCAACAAATCTTTTCTGATACTCATAGCTTTGTGTTTTTTTGTTTTAACAATGGTTCTACTTTTTGGTTTACTTTTTTATATTTTTAATGCATGCTAATTTAAAACTTCTTGCCAAATTATATTAATATCAATCAATTAGGCGATCCAGATTGGAGAAATGCTTCGACAAATACTTATCTCGATCACAATATTGTGACTATCTGGCGGATTTCGGTTTCTGATTTAGTTTTAGATTTAGCGGAATTACAAAGCTTGTTGAATTCTCAGGAAACAGAAAAAGTGCTGCGTTACAAACAAGAATCCGATCGCAACCGGAAAATTGCAAGTAGAGCTGTTTTACGGATTTTGTTGAGCCGATATATTAAGGTTGATCCAAAAGCAATCCGTTTTAAAACTGATCAAAATCAAAAACTTTACATTGAAAACCCGACTTCTGATCCAATCCATTTCAACGTTTCCCACGCTGGCAATTACATTTTAATTGCGATAAACGATTGCCCGGTTGGTGTTGATGTAGAACATATCGATGCTTCTTTTAGCTACCAAAATGTGTTAAGTTTCAGTTTTAACCAGCAAGAAATCGATTTTGTAGAAAATTCAAAACTCCCAAATCAAACCTTTTACCAATTGTGGACGCGTAAAGAATGTTTATTAAAAGCAACCGGAAAAGGTTTGGTTGATGATCTTGCAAAAATTCCAAGTTTAGACGGAGTTCATCAACATCCAACAGCAATTACAAATTCAACAGAAAGCTGGCAGGTTTCGGGTTTTAATGTCAATGAAAACCACCTTGGCAGCGCAGCTTTTAACCCGGTAAAAACAGCATTGCAATTTTTTAATTTTCAGCTTTAACCAACATTTGTGCAGTATTCCGGCTCAATTGTTCCAGCAAAATCGTTTTTCCTGCGGATAATTCCTGCAATAAAGCTGGTTCGTAATGTCGCACCGTGATCAATTCGGTTGCTGTATTGTATTTAAAATTGAAATCCAATTTTAGTTTCTGTAATAAAACTTCAAATCTTCCAACTTCAAAATCAACACAAAAAGTAAAACTTAGTGCAGAATTTTGCATCAGGTTTACTTTGAAATGCAATTCTGCCAGCAATTTATAAATATCGCTTAAATGGTTTTCGGTGATAAAAGAATGGTTTTTGGAAGAAACAGACACCAAAACCTGGTTCGCCTTTACAATTATGATCGGCGTTTTTACCGGCAGTTCTTCCACATTAATTACCGTTCCGTTTTCCTGCGGAGATAAAAATGGCTTTACAAATAACGGAATCCCGGCATTTTGCAAAGGTTGAATGGTTTTTGGGTGAATAATGGTTGCGCCGTAATAAGCCATTTCCACCGCTTCGGAATAAGAAAGCTGATCAAACTTTACAATATTTTGAAACCGTTTTGGATCGGCATTAAACACGCCGGCAACATCTTTCCAAATTGTAACCGATTTTGCTTGCAAACAAGAAGCAAAAATGGCCGCAGAATAATCAGAACCTTCGCGGCCTAAAGTGGTGGTAAAATTTTCGGAAGTGCCGCCGATAAACCCTTGTGTAACAACGATTTCGGTTTGTAAAAAAGCGGGGATATCCTGTTTGATCGTTTCGCTGGTTTTTGTCCAATCCACCAAACCTTCGCGGTAATTGTTATCGGTTTGGATGTAACCGCGCGCATCTAACCAACGGCTTTTGATACCCGTTTTATTTAAATAAGCCGTAACAATCCTCGAAGAAACCAGCTCGCCGATAGAAACAATTTGGTCGTAGATAAAATCCGGGTCATCGTGCGTTTCTTCCTCAATCATCCATTCAATCTCTACAAAAGTATTTTCCACCTCGTCAAAAACCGGGTGCGAAGGTTCAAAAAGTTCTGTCAAAATTTGGTGATGAAATGCACGGATACCCGCGAAAATAGTTGGCGTTTCATCAGTTTGTTGAACGTACGCGAACGTAAGCAGTTCTAAAGCATTAGTCATTTTCCCCATCGCCGAAACCACCACCAATAATCCTTCACCCTGAAATTGTGCAACTATTGCCGCTAAATTTTTGATAGCTGCAGCATCTTTTACAGAAGCGCCTCCAAATTTAAAAACCTGCATACTGTTTTTATCTATGTAATTCTTGTGTGTGTTTTTAGATTTGTCATGCTGAACTCGTTTCAGTATCTCATCAGAAAAGTCGGAACCAGCTTACTTGTCATATTTCTGATGGGATGCCGAAATAAATTCGGCATGACAAAGTTGGATAATCCTCAGCCTAAATCCGACAAATCAAAATCTGCAAATTGCTCTTTAGAAAGCGAAACGTTGATCCAACTACCATCAAAAGAAGCGTTTAATTTTTTGTAGAAACCTATTGCCGGTTCATTCCAGTCTAAAACTTGCCAAAGCATCCCGCTGAAACCTTTTTGTAATGCTTCTTTTACCAGTGTTTTTATGAGTAACATCCCGATTCCTTTGCTTCGGTAAGCTTCTGTGATAATCAAATCTTCGAGATACATCCGGCAACCTTTCCAAGTAGAATAGCGGACGTAATACAAAGCAAAACCGACTATAAAACCTTCTGTTTCAGCTACAAAAGCTTTCCAGATTGGTTGTTTTCCAAATCCGGCAGACTCAAATTCTGCTAAAGTTACGGTTACTTCTTCTGGCGCTTTTTCAAACATTGCCAATTCTGTAATCAGTTCCATCAGGCGAGGACAATCCGTTTTTTCGGCTACGCGTATTTGTAAATCCATTTGCTTTTAGTTGTTTTTCCAATGCGGAATTAAACGCTGCCCAAAAATCGAACTTCCAACCCGAATCATGGTGCTGCCTTCTTCCATCGCAATTTTATAATCGGCAGACATGCCAATCGAAAGCTCTTTAAAAGAATCTTCTTTGCGGAAAAAGCTGGTTTTTATACCATCAAAAAAAGTATGTAATTCGTAAAATTCATCTTTTAATTGCTTTTCATTATCCGTGTTTGTGGCGATGCCCATCAAACCAACAATACGTACGTTTTTTAATGCAGTAAATTCTTCGGAACGCAATAGTTCTATCGCTTCATCAAAACCTAAACCAAACTTGGTTTCTTCGTCGGCAATATAAATCTGCAGCAAACAATCGATCACACGTTTATTCTTAACAGCTTGTTTATCAATCTCCTGCAACAATTTTAAACTATCAACCGAATGAATTAGGCTGATAAAAGAAGCAATGTATTTCACCTTGTTGCTTTGCAAATGCCCGATGAGGTGCCACTCAATATCTTTGGGCAATTGTTCCTGTTTTTCAACCATTTCCTGCACATTGTTTTCGCCAAAAACGCGCTGGCCGGCGTTGTATGCTTCCATTAAAACATCTGCTGGCTTGGTTTTAGAAACCGCAATCAGTTTGACGCCGTTGGCTTCGGTTTCTTTTTTTAAGTTGTTGATATTATCTGCAATGCTCATTAATCCGTAATTTTAACCTCAAATTGCTGCTAAATTACATAATGCGTTTTTATAAAATCCTGTTTTCTTTATTGCTGATGATTTTGGTTGCCTGCCATCGCGACAATGCCCCCGACAATTTAATTGAAGAAGATGAGTTCGTGCCGCTGTTGGTAGATATACATTTGGCCGATGGTTATTTAAACACCGGTTCGCAAATCCCGGATAGTTTGAGTTATCGGGGCAACGGTTTATACGGCGCGATTTTTAAAAAACATCATGTAGATTCTGCTCAGTTTAGGAAAAGTTTCCAGTACTATTCGTATCATTTAGAGCAGATGAACCGGATTTACAAAGCAGTTATCGACCAGTTGACGGCGAAAAACGATTCCATAACAAAAGTGAATGCCGAGGAAGAAATGAAGCGGCAAAGACGTGCTGCCGATTCTGTAAAGAAAGCTTTCAAGATTGATTCTGTAAAGAAAGCTGCCAAACTGGATACGCTTAAAAAATCACAGCAAGTAAACCGCCCGAAAACAGCAGTAAAAGATAAAGCGAACCACAAATAACCTGAATGATCTACCCCAAAAATAGCGAAGATAAACTGGGTTTTACCGAGATAAAACAATTGATCAAAGCCAAATGCCTGAGTATTATGGGTCAGGAAATGGTTGATAAAATCCAGGTAATGAACAACTTCGACCAAATACGGAAGTTTTTAAGACAAACATCCGAGTTTAAAAACATCCTGGAAAACGATACCGCTTTACCCATCAGCAATTTTCATGATATAAAAACATTGGCAAAAAAAGCACGTGTAGAAGGTGCTTTTTTATCCGAAGATGAATTTTTCCAGGTGCAGCAATCACTGATAACCGTTTTTGCGGTGCTGGCTTATTTTAACGAGCGGGCTGGCTTGTATCCAAATCTGGAAGCTTTGTTTGAGCATTTGCCCATTGAAAAAAATATTTTAAAAGCGATAGACCGAGT
>CAZZVO010000306.1:0-4583 GCA_964657505.1 uncultured Mucilaginibacter sp. | reverse complement strand
TAACGAAGTAAACGTAAAATCCCGGATTTTCATCGGCGGGATCATCGCGTGCTGGAAAGATTCGCCGCTGACCGTGCGTTCCGGTTTGCCTAAAGCTTCCAGGTTGTTCAGCATAATCACCGGACTTTCATTAAACCTGAAGTTTTTTACCGGGAACTTGATTTCGCCATTCTCAATATAAAAAGTACCGTCGCGCGTTAAACCCGTGTATAACAAGGTTTGCGGGTCAACGGCGCGGATGTACCAAAAACGCGTAACCAAAATGCCTTTTTCGGTATTTTTAATCATCTCCGCTAGCGAAGAATTCCCACCTTCCATAATCAATGCTGCTGGCCGCGGTACTCCTTTTACCGCCTTTTTTTCAGCCCAGTAACGGCTGTAGTGCATGTTTCTGACCACGCCTTTATCAATCCAAACCGTTTTTTCTTGCGGACGGCCATCGCCGCTCCAACTGCTGGAAGGTAGTTCCACGTTCTGCGGATCAGAATAAATCGTTACTTTTTCATCAACTAACTGCTCGCCCAAACGCGTTTTGCCGCCGGGTTTGCTTAAAAAACTCCGGCCCTCATCTGCTTGGCGCGCATCCATCGCGTTGAACATATTTTCCAGTAAATTTTGCGCAGCCATTGGCTCCAAAATAACCGTGTATTTTCCCGGTTCTATCGCTTTGGCTTCTGCGGAACGAACGGCTTTATCGGCAGCAATTTTAGTTTCGTTGCCAACGTTCAGCTTGCGTACATCGTTAAAAGTTTTGGAAGCATAACCCGAACCTTTACCATCCGCTGTTCTCAATGTAACCGAAAAATTAACATCTGTAGATTGATTGTAAGCGAACAAACCTTTCGAGTTCATTAAAGCCGAAAAGCGGTTGCCGTTTTCCAAAAATCCTGCTGCCGTTAGTTTGTTGGTTTTGGAGATTTGCAAACTTTCAAAAGCGGCATCAGCACGATATTTTGGGTCGATAGCAGCCGTTTCTGCCACAAAAGTTTTAGACTCAGCATAAGTTTGCGGACCTAAATAAGGTAAAAACTCAGGATTATCCGGAGCCAGTTGCGCCAGTTCTTCTGATCTTTGAACCACTTTTTGCAGGGAAGCATCATCAAACTCATTAATGGTAGCCGTGCCTAACTTTTTCCCAAATACTGATGAAACTACCAATCGCGTTGATTCAATTCCGCCGCTTGTAGAAACTGAACTTAAGGCATAACGTAAATTTCCGCCCTGCGAACCGTTAAAATTAACTTCACATTGTTCTGCTTTAGAGAAGCTTAGTACTTTTTTGAGCAGCGTTTGCGCCTGTTCTTTACTGTAAATTGCCATATCTTTTATTTAAATTATTCCACCGACTTAATCAGAATTTTTAGGATTTTAGAATTAACAAGATGCTTCTTTTATCGGCCTAAAACCTTTGTTTTTCCTGATTCTGTTAATTCTAAAATTCTAAAAAATTCTGATCAAATCCTTCGCGCCGTATTAATAACATTAACCCCATTAAACCTAGTCGTAGCACAGCCATGAGAAACCGCGCTAACCTGTTCCGGCTGGCCTTTTCCATCAAAAAAAGAACCGCCCAAACGGTAATCCTGCTGATCGCAAGTTTGGGTACAGGAATTCCAGAATTCGCGGGTGTTGGATTGATAAGCGGCGTCGTTAACCAAACCAACAATTTTGCCGTCCTTAATTTCGTAACAAAGCTGACTGCTAAACTGGAAGTTATAACGCTGCTGATCAATGGAATATGAATTCCGCCCAAACATGTACAAGCCTTTTTTAATATCTTTAATCATATCCGCAGGTTTTAGCGGAGATTTTCCGGCTTGCAAAGACACGTTTGGCATTCGCTGAAACTGAACGCTGTCCCAACTATCAGCATAACAACAACCTTGCGATTCCTTCAAACCCAAAATATGCGTCTGGTCGCGGATGGTTTGGTAATTTACCAGAATTCCTTTATCAATCAGATTCCATTGCTTGGTTTTTACGCCTTCATCATCAAAACCAACAGCACCCAGAGAACCTTGCTGCAATTTATCAGCAACAATATTTACTTGCGGACTACCGAAATTGAAGTTTTTGGCCTGCCATTTATCTAGTGTTAAAAAACTGGTTCCGGCAAAATTGGCTTCGTAACCTAAAACACGATCAAGTTCTGTTGGATGTCCGACGGATTCGTGAATAGTGAGGAAAAGGTTAGTTGGATCCAAAACCAGATCATATTTTCCCGGTTCAATGGATTTAGCCATGATTTTTTCATCCAAATGCTTTGCGGCTGTTTGCGCATCTTCCAGCATATCGTACCGCTTTTTATATAACGTAATTACGCCGTGGATTTTTTCTTCTTCCTTCGGGATCAAATATTCGTAACCCATTCCCATCGGTGCGCTTAACGAATTTCGCGTTTGAAATTTCCCGGATTTTGGGTCGATTTTAGTAACCGTAAAAGTAGGCCAGATGCGATGCACATCCTGATCAATGTAAGAACCATCTGTGGAAGCAAAATATTTCTGCTCGTTCACCAAAAAAAGCGAATTGTTGATGAAGCTTGCACCAGCTTTTAACGCCGCCGCATTTACCGAAAGCAGCAAATCCGCCTTTTCTTTCACCGGAACTTCAAAACCGTTTTTTTCGATGGGCGTTTTCCAGCTTACTTCGCCGTAACCTTTTTGCGGTGCCAATTGTACCGGTTCGCTAAGTAACCGTGAGTTTTCTTTGGCGATGGCAATGGCTAAAGAAGCAGCTTTGGCAATGCTGTCGTTATCTAATTTATCTGTCGCCGCAAAACCCCAGCAACCGTTTGCAATTACGCGGATGCCCATTCCGTACGATTCTGTATTGGCAATATTCTGAACTTTATTTTCGCGGGTGATGATCGACTGGTTGAGATAGCGGCCAATCCGTACATCGGCATAAGTGGCACCTTTGGAACGCGCGGAATTTAATGCAATATCGGAAAGCTTTTTTTTGATCGCGGCATCAACCGGCGTTAAAGCATCCTCCAACGAGATTGCTTTGCCCAAAACCGGAACGCTTTGCAACATGGTGGCGCCAACACCCAAACCGGCCAGGTAAATAAAATCCTTACGTCTCAAAATTTATTAATTAATTTAACTGAGAGCAATGTACTCAAATCAACAGTATAATTTTCTGTGTAAAGAAAAAATTATGTTGAGGGAAAATTTTTGAGGATACTTCTTTTACCGGTGTTTTTTTGATGGCCGTCATCGTTTCTTTTGAGATGGAGAATGACGATGAAACCTACCAAACATTCACCCGTTTGAAAAGTTAAAATCAGGAGAATAATTAATTATGGATTTCATCCTTCAACCCAAATTCCGAAACCTGATTTCGATGCTTCTTTTATCTGTCTTTTTTTCGTGCCATAGCATTGGGCCGGGCGGTTTGTTTAAAAAAACGTCTCCGCATGAAACTTATGGAAACCGTTTGAAAACAGCCGGATTACAACAAACGGCGATGGGAAATGCGTGGCTGCAAATGGCTGATCAAAGTTTGAGTAGAGCTACGCACATCACCATTCCGTATAAAGAAACCGGTTTTTTTGCTGCAGAGCGTGTTCAAGCTGCAACATTTCAGTTTGAAGCGAAAAGAGGCGAGAAGCTGTACATCAGCCTTAGCAAAAATCCTCCGCAAAATTTTAATGTTTTTGTAGATGTCTGGCAGCAAAAAGACCAGCAAAATCAGTTATTAGCTTCTGCAGATACAACCGGGAAACCTTTAGTGGTGGAAGTGAAACAAGCCGGAACTTACCTGCTTCGTTTACAACCCGAATTATTGCGCAGCGGCGAATACACTTTAACGATACAATCCGGCCCGTCACTGGCTTTTCCGGTTGCAGAATCCGGCAAACCAAGCATCGGCAGTTTTTATGGTGCCGACCGTGATGCCGGAATCCGTAAGCATGAAGGCATTGATATTTTCGCCAAAAAAGGAACACCAGCTTTGGCCGCAGCCAACGGAACTGCAGAACCAAGCGAAAATAAATTAGGCGGAAAAGTAGTTTTCCTTCGTCCGGATGATGCTGATTATACCTTGTATTACGCACATCTTGATTCGCAACTGGTGCATAATGGCCAGCATGTTTCTATCGGCGATACCGTTGGTTTGGTTGGTAATACTGGCAATGCGAAAACCACACCTTCGCATTTGCATTTTGGCATTTACACCAATGGCGGCGCAGTTAATCCGTTGACGTTTGTTGCGACAGTCACCAAAAAAGCCGAACCTGTTTCTGCTTCGCTTAAAAACCTCAACGCAACTGTCCGCACTTTGAACCGAAGTAAATTGTACAGTTCTCCTAACGAAAAATCACCGGTAAAAGAAGCATTGCCCGAAGGAACGGCGTTATTTGTGGAAGCGGCAACAGGTAATTATTACAAAGTAAATTTACCAAACGGACAAGTGGGTTTTGTAGGAAGTAAAGCGGTTAATGCGGTTAACGTTCCTTTAAGAAGGATCACCCTAAAAACTCGGCAACCTATATATGACCAACCGGATACTTTATCGCTTAAAAAATTAATTCTTGCAGCCGGAAAACCATTAAATGTGCTTGCTGGCTTTGAGGGTTT
>CAZZVO010000305.1:2329-4586 GCA_964657505.1 uncultured Mucilaginibacter sp. | reverse complement strand
AAAAAAATACAGCGGAGCAGTTTGCGCCGGTCGATGGCAATTGTGTTACAAGATACGCACCTTTTTACTGCTACCGTGATGGAAAATATCCGTTACGGACTGTTGGATGCTACCGATGATGAAGTGATTGCTGCTTCTGTTCTCGCCGGTGCCGATTCTTTTATCAAAAGATTGCCTCAAGGTTATCAAACATTATTGGAAAACGATGGCGGCAATTTGAGCCAGGGACAAAGGCAATTGTTAAATATTGCCCGCGCAACGGTAGCCAAACCTGCTATTTTAATTTTGGATGAAGCAACCAGTTCGATTGATACCAGGACAGAACAAATCATACAAAAAGGTTTAGACCAGTTGATGCAGGGCCGCACCAGTTTTGTAATTGCGCATCGTTTATCAACCGTCCGCAACGCTGATGAAATTATGGTGCTGGAAAATGGCGAAATTATAGAGCGTGGAAACCATACAACTTTGCTGCAACAGAAAGGCAGATATTATCAATTATATACCGGTCAATTTGATTGAGTTGGTATCCTTAAATGTGATTCCACAAGTTTTTATAATGCTTCTTTTATCAGCATAAAATTAGTGTTTGTTGTGCGCTCTTGATCATAATAACTATAAATGGATGCTTCAATTTTGATAGGGTAAAAGAAGCATTAGTAACAGATTTATATTGACTTATAATAGCTTCCTGAAATATGACAACCAACCCCGATCCGTATAAAAGTTTCTGGCATTTAAGCAAAGAAGAAACATTAAGCCAACTTACTTCCGATCCAAATGGACTCAGCAATGAAGAAGCCGAGAAAAGATTGAAAGCGTACGGCTCGAACACCATCAAAGCCAATTCGCAGGGTTCGGCTTTTCTGTTATTCTTGTCGCAATTTAAAAGTCCAATCACTTTATTGCTGATTATTGCGGCCTTGTTATCTGCGGTTTTGGGCGATGTTGCCGATACCATCATCATTTTGACCATCGTATTGATCAGCAGTTTCCTGGGTTTTTGGCAGGAAAAAGGTGCGGCAGATGCGGTAAAGGAATTGCTGAAAATGGTACAACTCCATTGCGACGTTTTACGGGACGGACAAAAAAAGGAAATCACGGTGGAAGAAGTTGTGCCGGGCGATGTAGTGGTTTTATCTGCTGGCGATGTAATTCCCGGCGACAGTTTGATTTTAGAATCCAAAGAATTATTTGTAGATGAAGCTGCTTTTACCGGCGAAACTTTTCCGGTAGAAAAAAATGCAGGTATCCTTCCAACCGAAACACCGCTGGCCAAAAGAAGCAATGCGCTGTTTATGGGTTCGCACGTCATCAGCGGAAAAGCATCAGTTTTAGTAGTGAGAACGGGAAAGCTGACCGAGTTTGGCAAAATATCATCCGGGTTAAAATTGCGGCCGCCCGAAACAGATTTTGAAAGAGGCATCCGCAAGTTTGGTTATCTGCTGATGGAAATGACGCTGCTGCTGGTGATCATCATTTTCGCCATTAATGTATTGCTGCACAAACCGGTGATGGATTCCTTTTTGTTTTCGCTTGCGCTGGCTGTTGGCCTAACGCCGCAATTGTTGCCGGCCATCATCAGCGTAAACCTGGCAACCGGCGCCCGGCGGATGGCCGCGCAACAGGTAATTGTGAAGCGTTTATCATCCATCGAAAACTTTGGCAGCATGAACATTTTATGTTCTGATAAAACGGGCACCATCACCGAAGGCAAAGTAAATTTAAAAGACACTTTAAATATTGATGGTAAAAACAGTACCAAGGTTTTAAATTACGCTTGGCTAAATGCTTCGATGCAACAAGGTTTCCGTAACCCGATTGATGAAGCCATTTGCGCAGCTTACAAAGGCCCGGCAAATCCTTACACCGTTCAAACCGAAATCCCTTATGATTTTATCCGCAAAAGGCTCAGCATCCAGGTAAAAAACGAAACCGAAAATTTTGTGGTAACCAAAGGTGCTTTAAATATCATTCTATCTATTTGCAGTAAGGTTGAAAATGCGGACGGCCAGATAACCGGAATTGAAGATAAAAAAACAGCTATCCTGCAGCAGTACCAGCAATTAAGCGAAGCTGGTTTCCGCACGTTGGGCGTTGCCTACAAAACTGCCGATGCTGCCCGTGATTTTACGAAAGAAGACGAAAAGGAAATGGTTTTTTTAGGTTTCGTAACTTTGTTCGATCCGCCAAAAGCCAATGTTGCCGCCACGATAACCCAATTAAACAAGCTGGGTGTAAAACTGAAGATCATTAC
>CAZZVO010000305.1:0-2229 GCA_964657505.1 uncultured Mucilaginibacter sp. | reverse complement strand
GCCAAAGAAGCGGCAGACATTGTTTTATTAAGCCAAAACTTAGATGTATTGATAAAGGGAATAGTAGAAGGCCGAAAAACTTTTACCAATACCATGAAGTATATTTTTATGGCCACCAGCGCCAATTTTGGTAATATGTTTAGCATGGCGGGCGCTTCGCTGTTCCTCAAGTTTTTGCCTTTGTTGCCCAAGCAAATCCTGCTCACCAACCTGCTTACAGATTTGCCCGAAATGGCTATTGCAACAGATCGGGTTGATGATATCAATGTCCAAACACCACAGCGTTGGGACCTTAATTTCATTAAACGTTTTATGATCGTTTTTGGCTTGTTAAGCTCTGTTTTTGATTTTGTAACGTTCGGTGTTTTATTGTTTGTTTTTCATGCAAACGAAAAAGTATTCCAAACGGGCTGGTTTATAGAATCTGTAATTTCTGCCACTTTAATTGTATTGGTTGTACGTACCAGGCTGCCTTTTTTTAAAAGTTTGCCCGGTAAATACTTGTCCATAGCAACGGTTTTTATTTTATTGCTGGTGCTGGTTTTACCATTAACCCCGTTTTCTAACTGGTTTGGCTTTGTAAAGTTACATTTAGTGTATTACGGTTGGGTGCTGCTGGTAATTTCAGTTTATCTTGTAACTGCGGAGTTGGTTAAAAGATGGTTTTACAAGAAGTTAAATAATTAATTGCAAAATATTTGGTGTTGTAAAAATAGTATTTTAGGTTAAACAAGTTTGATTATAAACATTTCAAATTGTGATCGCCGTCATTTTTTTAACTATTAGTTGTTTGCAAATTTGTACGATCAAACACGGCTTAAAAACGAGTCGTTTAAAATCCAAACAAAATGAAAAGCAACGAAGAATTACAGAAGGACGTTCAGGATGCAATCAAATGGGAGCCACTATTGCATGCGGCAGAAATTGGCGTAACTGCAAAAGATGGCGTAGTAATATTAACCGGCACAGTTAGCAATTATGCAAAGAAATTGGAAGTTGAAAACGCCGCTAAAAACGTGGCTGGCGTAAAAGCAGTTGTTGAAGAAATTAGTGTTAAGTATGCTGGTATCGGAAAAAAGGATGATAACGAAATTGCTGTTGATGCTTTAAATGCTTTGAAACTGAATTGGGAAATTCCGGCAGACAAGGTAAAGGTAAAAGTTGAAAATGCATGGGTTACTTTGGATGGCGAATTGGAATGGAATTTTCAAAAGGATGCTGCAAATAAAGCAGTAAAAAACCTGGCTGGTATCACGGGTGTTGCAAACAACATCAAGATTAAATCTGAAACTAACGATGCCGTAGAAAAAAAGGATATAGAAGATGCATTAGGCCGCAATTGGTCTATCGATGATGATGATATCGAAGTAAAGGTTTCGGGCAATAACGTAACCTTGAATGGTAGCGTAGAGTCGCTTTACCAAAAAGATGAAGCCGAACGGATAGCCCGGAATGCGCCCGGCGTTTGGACAGTAGATAATGAATTAGTTGTTGATTTTGAGTATTAATAGTTGTAAAGCAGTGGAAAAACGGGAGGAATATGCTCCCGTTTTTTTATTTAAAAAAAGTATCAATTTACATTATTCTATTAATAAAAAATATAAATGGCAACAGCAAAAAGTTTAGGTATTTGGATGGACCATACCAATGCCAATTTAATGGAATTTACAACAGACCCAATTGAAACGAAAGTAATCACTTCGCAATTTACGCACGAAGAAAAAGAGCAAAGTTTGGGCAAAAGCGAAAACAGGATGCACAACAAAGAGCAGCATGAGCAGGCTGATTATTATAGAAAGTTAGGCAACATCATTAGAAATTATGAAGAGGTGATTCTGTTTGGCCCAACCGAAGCAAAAGTTGAATTGTACAACACTTTGAAAGATGACCATCTTTTTTCTAAAATCAAAATTGAAGTAGTACAAGCAGATAAAATGACCGAAAACCAGCAGCATGCTTTTGTTAAAGAACATTTTTCTAAGCGATTGCACCTTGTTTAAATTCTAAGTTGATAACGTTTGATACTTCTTTTAGCACTAAAATTCTGGTGTTTATATTGATGGCTTTTCAAAAGTAATGGTTGCAACTTTACTGTTTTTAATGTGATAAAAGAAGCATCGGTTGTGTAACAAAATATAGTTTAAATTGGCTGGTATTGGCTTTAACTTGTAAGTGATACATATCCAAACTTGGAAGTATTTAAACATCTTTTTATAAACCAATTGTCTT
>CAZZVO010000304.1:0-4599 GCA_964657505.1 uncultured Mucilaginibacter sp. | reverse complement strand
CTTCAAATCCCCTAATTTTAATTATGGGGATTCTCTTTTTACTTTTTACTTTTTACTTCTGATTCCAGGGAGGTAAATTTTTACAATCTATTAGTCAACCTCAAGAACCTAAACTAATTTTTAAGATATGCAATCAACAACTGTTACTGATAAAATCTTAACTAATGATTTTTTGACAGGATTTAATCAATTTTGGAAAAATGTCAGAGAGATCGCTGGACCTTATTGGTATCCAAAAGAGGCAGAAGGAAGAGCATTTTCAGATGTGCTTCGTTCATGGGGACTGCTCTTTCTCCTAATATTATTAATCGTGGCGCTAGTGGCAGTGGCTGCCTTTAATAGCTTCGTTAGCCGCAATTTGATCGATATTATCATTCAAGACAAAGATATTTCTAAATTTACTAAAACATTAGCGATTTACGGTGCTGCTCTTGTTTTGGTAACATTCTTAGTAGGATTTTCTAAATTTGTTAGAAAGCAAATCGAGCTTGATTGGTACCAATGGTTAAATCATCAGATTTTAGAAAAATATTTCAACAATAGAGCTTATTACAAAATAAACTTTCAATCCGATGTAGATAATCCAGATCAACGAATATCTCAAGAAATCGAACCCCTGACTAAAAATGCTCTCAATTTTTCGGCAACTTTCCTAGAAAAAGTTCTGGAAATGATAACTTTTTTAATCATTCTTTGGTCTCTTTCCCAATTTGTTGCAGTGGTATTGGTTGTTTATACCATAATAGGTAATTTAATTGCTGTTTACTTGGCTCAAGAATTAAATAAGATTAAGCAAGAGGAACTCGAATTTGCGGCGGACTATACATACAGCTTGACCCATGTTCGTAATCAAGCTGAATCAATAGCTTTTTTTCATGGAGAAAAAAAAGAATTAAATATAATTCAGCGAAGATTTTATAATATTGTTCAAAGTACTAAACGCAAGATTAACTGGGAGAGATCTCAGGATATTTTTAACAGAGGATATCAGGCGATTATTCAAATATTTCCATTTATAGTATTCGGACCTTTACAGATTAGAGATGAAATCGATTTCGGAGAAATTGGCCAAGCCAGTTTAGCTTGTAATCTGTTTGCAACTGCTCTGTCAGAATTAATCAAAGAATTTGCAACTTCAGGAAGGTTTTCCAGTTATGTGAAGCGTTTAGCCGAGTTGTCGGATGCGTTAGAAGAAGTGACTAAACAACCCGAAAATGTGAATACTATTAAAACAATAGAAGAAAATCATCTCGCTTTTGAGAATGTTACTTTACAAACGCCCAACTATGAGCAGGTAATCGTTGAAGATTTGTCACTTTCTGTTCAACCAGGAGAAGGTTTACTAATTGTGGGACCAAGTGGTCGAGGTAAAAGTTCTCTATTGCGAGCGATCGCTGGTTTATGGAATGCGGGGACTGGCCGTCTGGTGCGACCTCCCCTAGAAGAAGTGTTGTTTTTGCCCCAACGTCCTTATATAATTTTAGGAACGTTGCGCGAACAGTTACTCTATCCCCAGACAACTCGTCAAATGAGCGATACAGAACTAGAATTCGTTTTGCAACAAGTCAACCTGCAAAACTTGCTGACTCGAGTCGATGGCTTTGATACAGAAGTCCCTTGGGAGAATATTTTATCATTGGGAGAACAACAACGCCTAGCTTTTGCACGATTGTTAGTTACTCGTCCTAGCTTTACTATCTTAGATGAAGCAACAAGTGCTTTAGATTTGAAAAATGAAGGCAATTTGTATCAACAATTACAATCAACGAAAACAACTTTTATCAGTGTTGGACATCGAGAAAGTTTGTTTAATTATCATCAATGGGTTTTGGAACTTTCAGAAAATTCTAGTTGGCAACTTTTAACTGTCCAGGATTATCGCAATCAAAAAGTCCAAGAAATTATTACTAATTTTCCCGAAACAGATCAAATTCCCAGAGATGGTTCATCACAAAATCAATCTCTAAGTCAACCAGAAATAAGCACAATTACAGGTCTTTCTCATCAAGAATTGCAGTTATTAACAGGCTTTTCCATTGGTAGCATCAGAAGCAAAGCAAGCCAAGGCAAGTCTATAACTACTAAAATTATCTACCGCTATGACAAAAACCCCAAGGTATTGAAATGGGTAAAAGTTTAGCAGCTACTTATACTTTTTACAATCAGAGTCATGCTAACTAAACAGCCTCGACAAATAATTACTTACAAAAAGATTAAAATTTATCAAGGAATATACAAATTACCTCTGATAAAAAATCAGAAACTAAAAGCTGTTGAAAAAAAAATTAAAGAACGTCAAAGATTAATTAAAGAAGGCGTTCGGCATCATCAGCTTTGGGGAATAATTAAAAGAAGAGAAGAAATTAGCCCGGAGAAAATATTCCAAGAAAGCCAATTTTTAATAAAAGATTACACTTATCTAATTAATTTTATTGAAACCTATAAAGAGAACTATCAAAGGTTTTTTCTGAAACTGACTGATGATTTTAAAAATATTTTTATCCAAAAATATATTGAAATCAAAAGTTTAGATACTGAAAGAAAAAACTTAGAGATTAAAAATCATAATAATCAAAAAATAATAGATGAATTAAAATGGGAAAAACAAGAAAATATTAAATCACTTTTACTGTTGAGCAACGCTTGCTTTTTGATGTTAGAAAAAATAAAATTGCTGAGTGAAGGACTTAAAACACTGGCAGAAGATACTAAAAATCAAAAGCAAATTGTTCAGCAAGTGGCTAAAGATTTAGAAGTCTATCAAGAAATTTACGAATATAAAAAAAAAGCCAATAAAATTCGTCAAGAAATAGTGGAAATAGCTGAGATAGCAATCAATTTTGAAAATTATTTACAAGATTACTTTAGTCCCTTTCAATCGTTAATAGATGAAGTCGTAAAAGTAGATGAGGATTTTTACTCAACTGTCGCAGACATTAAGAATTTGGCGGATAATATTTTAAAGTCTCAGTCAAATTTATTAATTCCTAAAGAAACTAACGGAATTTCTGAAACTTTTATAGATTTTATGGTTTCCAGTTATGAAAAGAAAGAAAGATTAAAAGATGCTTTTCTTCAATGTCAATTATTAGATTGGCAAGTCCAGAATTTTGATTTAGCTAATAATCCTTTTTCTTTAGAAAAAGACATTGACTCAATATCTAACTATATCTTCAAGCAACTTGCTGAGCAAAGAAAAGAGATCGGGATAGCAGAAATAAATTTTGTCTCTACAATACCTCTTCCTGATGTTAAAGAAACTGAATTGAAGAAGCTGACTAATGACGATGCGCTAACAAAAGAATTTCCCAAGAAAAATAAGATAGATTATACTCAACTACAGCATCTCCTTAGTCAGGATAAATGGAAAGAAGCTGACGTTGAAACCACTAAATTAATGCTACAAGTCATAGGTAAAAGTTATTGGAATGAAGTGTATAGGGAAGATATTAATAACTTTTCTTGTAAAGACCTCGAGATCATTAATCAACTGTGGGAAGAATATAGTCATGGTTATTTCGGCTTCAGGGTTCAGCAAAGTATTTGGAGCGAAATGGGTGGTAAAGTAGACTATGAAACAGAGAAGAGACTCGGCGATCGCCTTGGTTGGCGAAAAGAGGGGAATTGGTTAGACTATGAGCAACTCACTTTTAAATTGTCCCCCATGACACCAATGGGACATCTACCGGCAAAATGGTTACACTATGACCAACAGACTTTTGACTTATTTCCAAAATCATATGCAGAACACCTTTCAATGGGAGCATGGCGGGTGGGATCTTGGTTAGTTTGGCAGATGCACTTATTCTTTTCTCGGGTAAAAATTTGCAACGGAACTTAAATACTTTGACAAATTTAAAAGACAAACATGAGTAATCTTAATCTTTCTGATACAGAAATAGAACTTTTATTTTTCGGAAAATGGCGTTTTGATAAGTCTGGGGAAAAAATATCCATAGTCTTTAAAGATGATATGACTTATGAGCAAACTATAATTCAAACATTCCTTTTCTCTAAAACGAAGGAACTTTTAACAGGTAATAAATTTAATGGTACATGGTACGTCAGTGAGCAAAAATTACATTTAATTATTAAAAGTATTCCCGAATCCCTTTTCAATTTAGAGATACCGCTATTTTTCAAAATCTCTATTGCAGATATGATAACTAATGTGGGTTCTTTGTTTATAACAGAAATGTATAACATCATTGAAATTAATAGTTCTAAATTTTTAATGATGGATGTAGATCAACCCATTGTTGGTACAAAAATAAATTATACTTGGAGACCGCAGAGCTTTTGAAGAATCCTACGATTTGAAGCCGTAGGATTTTTCCCGATGAATAGTCTCTGTCGCGTAGTCAAAAATACCCTACTGATTCCTTAACGATTCGCGCGCGTCAAGAAACGGCATTTGGATTGCACAGAAAATTTTCATCCAGTGCAGTAGCGCCTGACGCTACTGCACATCTTTTGGCAGATGTTTATCGTTAAATTGCAATCAATAGTGAAGTATTATGCATAATGCTTGTGTTGGAGTTGAGTCAATACGGTTCGGTTAAGCTCTAAGCAGTATTGTATACAGAGAATCTGACTGTT
>CAZZVO010000303.1:0-4615 GCA_964657505.1 uncultured Mucilaginibacter sp. | reverse complement strand
TCCGAATTATAGTACTCAAAAGAAGCATTCCCTTTTTCATCCGTTAAAACACGCGGGTTCCAATAAATCGTGCTTCGGTAATCCAAACCTTGCATCGTGCTTCGGGTGGCTTCGTACTTTGGTGAATAAAATACGCGGCTGCTGGTGTAACCTTTCGGCACAAAAGTTACCACGCTTGGCTGCGGTATTAAATCCTGCAAATCTTTCATGCTGATCTTTTTATGTTCCACTTTTTTCAGATTGACCACCAATACTCCGTTAGTGCCATAAGTGCGGTTGATGCCGCTTAAATCATCCTTTAAAAACACCTCGATAGATTCAACTTCGGTTGATTGCAAGCTGTTGAGGTAACCAATATCAACCGGCATACCGTTTACAAAAGCTTGCACTGGCGTTTTGTTCCCGGCCTGGTAATCACGGCGCACGTACAGGTTATTATCAACATAAGTTAAACCGAAAAGGCTTCCTTGCAAACAAGTTAAAAACATGGCGCAATTCATCAACCTGTCGCCGGGAATTAACTGATCTGGCATCATACTTAATCCTGTTAAAGCCGGAAAATCAGTATGACTGGGTTTCTTCACGTCCGAAACACCTTTGATGGTTACTTCTTTTAAAGTTCGGCCGTTAAAATATTGCTTTTTACTGTTTTGCAGATAAACGCTCATCGTACTATCAATATTTAAAACTTCATCCGGCGATTGCGGGTTTTTATTGGCCGCTTGTGCAGCAGTCCCGCTTAGCATAATCATCATATTGCGACTGCTGGAGTTCCCTTTGGCACTTAACGTCACTTTGGAAGAATCCAGCACCAATACTTTTGGAAATGTAAAAACGCCATCTGCGTTGGTTACGGCTTGCGAAGTGAAATTATGGTCTGGCACCTGCAATTTAATTACGCCACGGGCAATAGGCAAACCCGAAAGGTCTCTCAAAGTACCGCTGATATCGATGCCGCTTTCGGGAAAAAAGGTGATTTCGGGCGATTTCCCGGCCAGGATGGCATCATAGGAAAAACGGCGATAACCTTGCGTCAACATTAAAATATCTAAATCTGCAGCAGTTTGTTCGTTCGGGTTTTTGAAATAATAATTCGGTTTTTCGATGTAACCTTTCAAATCCGAAGTAAGCAAAAGGTTGGTTAAAATAGTTGTTTCGGCATTTTCATCAAACGGGATTTTACTTTCGTCGATCACGGCAACTGATAAATTAGCTTCTACCGGCAAAGCTTTGTTTTTCGCAGTTACATTGATCTTCACTTTTTCGCGGGAAACGTAAGTTGTTTTGGCGGAATTTAAAGCAATGCCTAACTGATCGTTGTGATCAATAAAAGCAACCCGCTCACAAACTGGATGGCCGTCAGTAGAAAATAACGTAAGCTGTACAATCCCCGTGGGAAATTTACTTTTCGGAATATTGGCACTGTAAGTTAAAGCTTGTAATGAAGTTTGTGCCGCATAACAAATTACGCCTCCGCTAAAGCCAACAATGTAAAAACCTTTGTTTTGATTTTTTTCCAAGAAAGACTGACTAGCCGCAATTCGTAAAAACAAATTAGTTGGATCGGTATTGCTAACCGCCATCGTAATCCCTTCTGGCAAAACGCGCGGCAGGTTAACCGTACTTTTAGAGCCATCTGCAAAAACGACGCTCGCACGATATGTTTTTCCTGCTTCTGGCAAAATGGCAAAAACGCCCATTCCTAAATTGTTAGACGTAAATTCACCCGCTGTTTTACCGTCGTTATCTGTTACCGTACCTTTTACGCTGATGCCCAAACCGTTTGCCGCTACTGCTTTTACGGCTACTTTTGTGCGTACGCCAACAATCATTTGGCCGCTCTCGGGGAAAAACTGCAAATCTGCTGTTGAAATTGCGCTACGCAAAGGGAAAGTACTGGTGATGGATTTTTTATCGTTTGTGAGCACCGTAAACAAAGTTCCGGCTGCGAGCGACGTGCCTTTGGTTGCGATGTTTATCGGTAGAAAACCTTTTCCATCAGTTGTGCCTTTTCCTTTGGCCACGGTTTCGTAATCCACTTCTACATGCCAGCTTACTTTTTTATTGGCATACGGCGCACCATTTCCGTCCTGGTAATAAATGCCCGCGTTTGCCTTGGAAGGATTTTCTTTTGTTGCACCCGAAAAAGAGATTTTTGTGAGTACGCTGTTCTCAATCAAATCGCCAATTACAATGTTTTTATTGAAGAAATAATCCGGATCGTAGTTGCGCATGTAATTGGTGTAGGCACGTACGTGGTAATTCCCTTGTTTGTAAACCAGCGGTTGTAAGGTGATATCGCCGGAAGTAACACTGTTTACAACCGGTAATTTTAAAGTTTCTATCAGCGAATCTCGGCTGGTATAAACATCAACATAAACAATTTTGCTTAAAATGGACGGCTCGTGCAAACCGGCTGTAACGTAGGCTTTAAACCAGATGGTATCGCCAACGGCATAATATGGTTTATCAAAGTGGAGGTACACTTTTTCGACCGGGTGGCCTTCTGCATATTTAGCAGTTTTAACAATAATGGTGTTTAAACTAGTGGTATCCTTTTGGGCAAAAGCTTTAGAAAAAGGAACCGAAAAAAGTATCGATAAAAGAAGTATCAGTTTTAAACGAGGCATAAATTTGAGTTGTAGCAAAATCAGGCTAATATAACCCTTTCGGCGCGACCGTGTAACAAGCAAAATGAGTTTAACATTTTTTTACAATTGGACGAAAGCTTGTAGAGGTAGCGTAAACCAAAAAGTAGAACCTTTGCCTTCTTCGCTGGTTACGCCAATTTCGCCCATGTGCTGGTTGATGATTTCTTTGCTGATGTACAACCCTAAGCCACTGCCCTTAAACCGGTTATCATTTTGATGTGCACGATAGTAACAATCAAAAACATGCGGCAAAGCTGCTTCGGGCATGCCGATACCAGCATCTGTAACCGAAACTTTGATCTGATTCAGTGTGTTTTCAACAAGAATTACAATCTGGCCTGCCTGCGGCGAATATTTAATGGCATTGGAAATAAAATTAATCAACACTTGTTCTATCCGCGAAGCATCAGCATAAATATCAACAGTTGTACTTTCTTCAACGATCAAATTATAATCCGGATTTTGTAAACGAAAAGTATCTGCACAACTGTTTATCAACTCAGAAAAATTAAAAATTTCTTTTTGAAGTTTTATTTTTCCAGTTTCTAATACCGAAATATCCTGCAAGTTGCCAATCAGTTTTACCAGCCTGTTAACTTGCGATTCTGTTTTCTGTACCAGTTCCAGCACCCGTGGGTTTTCTTCTTTCTCAGTCAGTTTTTCCAGCAGATTCAAAAACAGCATAATTGTGGTAATCGGCGTTTTTAGTTCGTGGCTGGTGATGCTGATGATTTCTTCCTGCTTTTTTAGGCGTTGATAATTGGATTCATACTTCGTTTGCAGGTCGATTAACCTGTCTATATCCACATAATCATCCAAAGAAATTACTTGAGCTGTTTCTGTGGTAAACCTTTCTGCAGATAACGTTTTACTGGTCTTGTTTTCCATTGTGCTGGGTTTAAGCGTAAAGTTTTCTGCATATATTTTTAGTAGGGTAAAAGAAGCATTTGAAGAATTGGCAATTGCAAAATTGTGATTGAAGCGATTGATGAATCAAATATATTGTTCTGCTTGTATTTAATCGTTTGATTAACTTTTTTTAACAATTCATTAACAAAACAAAGCTTTGGCTTAAACCCATCGGCTTAAAAACTGACTAAAAGCTTCTTTGTACTGATCGCCAACGGCAATGTTAATGGCACCAATTTGCATGGAATTGCGGGTGATGGAATTGATTTTCTCCAAAGAAACAATGAAAGAACGGTGCACGCGCAGAAAACGTTTTGCAGGCAGTTTATCTTCCAAAGCTTTTAAACTGGTGAGTGATAAAAGCGGCTTTTTCTCGTTTTCGAGCCACACTTTTACATAATCTTTTAAACTTTCGATGTACAAAATATTACTGAGGGCAATACGCACCAACTGGTATTCTACTTTTAAAAACAAGTATTCGTCGGATACAATTTCTTCTGCCGGTGCAGCCACGTTTTTTGATCTTTCCAGTAAAGTGGCAAAAGCAAGTGCTTTGTTGGCGGCGTGCAAAAACTCTTCGTAGTTAAACGGTTTCAACAAATAATCCAACGCATCCACGCGATAACCTTCTAAAGCAAAATGATTGTAGGCTGTTGTAAAAATAATGCGCGGTTTCGGATGTTCCCGGCTGTCTATTACACGCGCCAGTTCTATTCCGTTTAAATCCGGCATTTGGATATCCAGGAAAATCACATCGGCCTGATGCTCGTGCAATCCGCGCAACGCTTCCACACCGCTGCTAAACTTGCCAACTAATTTTAAAAAAGGTGTTTGTTCGATGAAAGCACAAACCAAACCTAAAGCCAGCGGCTCATCATCAACGGCAATGCAATTTAAAATCATGCGAGCTGGATTTTTAGGTTGATTGAATATTCCTGATTATCGTTTGCTTCGTTAATGCTAAGTTCGTATTTTTTCGGATACAGCAAATCTAAACGGCGGATGGTGTTTTGTAAACCGATACCGCTATGCTCATCTGCCATGGCCAATTGTTC
>CAZZVO010000302.1:0-4629 GCA_964657505.1 uncultured Mucilaginibacter sp. | reverse complement strand
TAGCTTCTAAAGTTATTTCTGCATCTGCTTTAACTTGAAAATTAGTAAAGATTTCTTCCAGCAAAAAATTGATTTCTGCGGATTCTAACACGGACGGCGTTCCTCCGCCTAAATAAATTGTTTCAATAATTTCTCCGCCCAAATAATCTTTTTGAATCCTGATTTCATGGTGCAAAGCCTGCAACAACTCTTTTTTGTACTTAAAAGAAGTACTGAAATGGAAATCGCAATAATGGCAGGCTTGTTTGCAAAAAGGGATATGGATGTAAATGCCTGCCATGCTTTTAAGAGTATATAATCCCGTAAAGAATGGGATAGGTTAATGATGTTAATGTATTGATTATCAATGTTAAAAATGTTTTATTAGCTTCCTTAAGCTTTTGGTTTTTATTCTATTTTATGTTACTTTTGTTACTCGGGTGTTACTATTCAGGTTTGACGAGTAACAAAAGTAACAAATAAAAATAATTAATAAGTCATGGTAACTATTAGATACAAAAAGCTAAGCACAGGCAAATTTAGTGCTTATTTGGATGTCTATTCCAATACCGGTGAGGGTAAAGGTAAACGCAATTACGAGTTTCTTAAGATTTATGTAGATAAAGACTATTCTGATGCAACAAGCCGTGTTAGCGAGCCTGATAAAGAAAAACTGAAGATTATTAAAGCACTTCGTAATAAAAGAGAAGATGAACTGAATTTCTCGGAGCATGGCTATAAGCAACCTGCCAAGATCAATTATTATCTTCAGGACTATCTTGATCAATGCCTTGCAAAGAAATTTAATTATAAACTGGAATGCCTGATCATTCATCTTGGAAAGTATTGCCCCAAACGAACCATATTATTCCAGGAAGTAGATGAAGAATTTTTAGATAAGTTTCAGAGTTACCTGCTTAATCAGGTTAGCAGAAATACAACTAATGCCTACATGTCCGTGTTCAGGCAGCATTTCAATAAACTGGTAATTAAAGGGATTATTCAAACTTCTCCCTTTGGTAGTTTTAAGATTATCGAGGAGGAAGACTCGGAGCGTACCACGCTCACTATTGAGGAAGTAAGAATCTTAGCTAATTTCTTTCCCAAAAGAGGAAACAGCCAGATCAGGGAAGCTTTTATATTTTCTTGTTTTACTGGTTTGCGGTTTTCGGATATTAAGAAATTGCATTACGATGAAATTGTTAACGATCAGCTGATTTTTCGACCGGCAAAAACCACAAAGAAAATTGTTACTGTACCATTGGCCGATGAAGCAAAAATGATTATTGCAAAAGTGGTCAAGCATCCTACAAATAAGAAAGTTTTTTGGGATTTGCCAACAAGTCAGGTGGTGAATGTTTACTTAAAATTCTGGGCATTGGAAGCCGGTCTGAAAAAAAATCTCCATTTCCATGCTGCCCGGCACACTTTTGCAACCATTGGCCTGACTTTTGGAATTGATATATATACCATGAAAGAACTGCTGGGGCACAGTAAAATTGAAATGACCCAAATCTATGCTAAAATCGTTGACGAAAAAAAACGAAACGAAATGTTGAAATTTCCTAAACTTTGAATATGAAAAAGGTTTTTTTTGAAATCGGTTTAGTAATAGCGTTTACCCTGGTCTACCTTTTGGTTCCGGGAATACGCTTGCCGCTGATTATTACCTTTGGCGTATTAGGCATTTGGCTATTGCCCGTCCAATTATTTTTATCTGTAAGTTTTAAAAACTGGCAGGATGAACTTAGTGGCCGTTTTCATCATTTGCCGACACTGGAGCGTTTATTGCAGGTTAAGGGTACTTTTGATGGTCTTGACCCGATAGAAGTTAGCAAGCTTCGCTTGTTTTATATCAATGTAAGTTTTTTTCACTACCTGCTGATGATTTTCTATGGCCTGTCATTTTTGTTGATCGGCCTTTTGTTTTTGGGTTTCGGTGTCTATTCTAAAGGCACGTATTTTGTTGCTATTAGTCTTTTGGGATTTATTATTACCTGTTTTATCGGCTACGTCTTGATCGGTCAGATTTTTCCCGCCGGAAACAAGAAAAATATCGATGCTGTTTTCTATCTGTTTTGGAGCAAGGACTGGCAAAAACAACTTTTTGCACTTGGTCAGATAGACAAGGAGGATTTTCAGTTATTGCGTAAACCGCAGTCATTCTATGATTTTTGGCGGCAAGGTAAAACAATAGAAGAAAAGGAAATGGCATTTAAAAAATTAATAGGTGACCTGAACAGGCACAGTAAAAGCGGGCCACTTTTTAAATATAATGAGCAGGGAAAAATAGAACTTACCGAAATTATACGTAATGGTGCACCGGACAAAACGCTGGCAGGTTTCCTTAAATACTGCATTAAAGACCGGAAAATACTTTCGGAGGATATTTTGAAAAAAAGTCACAGGGGATTATTGCATTCCGTTTTTATGATCGGTCAAAACAAGGGACTTGTCGTATTAGAGAACGAAAGATTTAAAACCTTACCCGATGATTATGTCGAGGTATATAAATCAATCCTAAAAGAATAAACGTTTTGGATAGAACTCCATAATGTACCCAAGCGTGACATAAATTACGTTCGTACGATACCGCCCAATCGGTCGTATAGGTCTATTTTGTTCTATTTTTTTGCTTCCGTTAACCAAAACGGAGGTCGAATGAATATCAATGAAAACACCAGGGTAATAGATCTTAAAGTATCAGATCTGTTGACCATTTTAAAAGAATCCGCAACAGCTTTGCCCGCACCACTACCGGTACCGAGTGACGAAGATGAAATAGGCGGCTATGAGGTAGCAGAGAAAACTACAGGTTACGCACGCCAAACCCTTTACCAGTTAAAATCCGCAGGAAAGATTCCCTGTATTGTTCTTCCTAATGGTGGTGTCAGGTTCTCTAAAAAGGAGATCGTTAGCTGGCTGATGTCCCATAAAAGGCTAACCGACATAGAAATAGCCGAGAAAGCAGAAAATTTTGTTTTTAAACGCCGTTTGCGCAGAAAATAAGGGGAAATATGGAACAGGAATATCCTTATCTCCGAATTGGCACGGCCTATTACAAGATCGTTCAAAAGCCTCTCGCTTCGGGTGACCGCATGACACTGCTCCTTCCCTGGTCGGTAGAGTGCATTAAGCAAGATCATGGCAAGAGCTATCTGTCCGGCATACCGAAATATGATGGCTTTTGCTTTGTACCGTCACACCTGCATTACCAGCGCTTTATCGGCAATTTTTATAATCGGTATCATCCATTTATACATATTCCGAAGATTGGACAGCCGGAACGGACGCTGGCCTACCTGGGCCATATTTTCGGTGACCAGCTCGAATATGGTTTGGATTATCTAAAAATCCTGCTGGAAATGCCGATGCAAATGCTGCCTATCCTTTGCCTGGTGAGCACCGAGCGGAATACAGGCAAGACCACTTTTTTAAACCTGCTGAAAGCGGTTTTCGGGGATAACATGACCATAAACACAAACGAGGATTTTCGTTCAAACTTTAACGCAGAATGGGCGCATAAGGTCATCATAGGAGTGGATGAAACTTTTTTGGATCGCCGGGAAGACTCCGAGCGCCTGAAAAATTTAAGTACTGCCACATTCTACAAATCCGAGGCCAAAGGACAGGACAGACAGGAAATCGAATTTTTCGGGAAGTTCATTTTATGCAGCAATAACGAGGACAATTTTGTACTGGTTGATCCAGGTGAAACCCGGTACTGGATACGCAAGATACCCGTACTGGAAAAGGAAGATCAGGGCTTGTTGCCCGCTCTTAAAAAGGAAATCCCTTTACTCATTCACTACTTGACAGGTAGGAAGCTGTCTACGCCAAAACAAAGCCGGATGTGGTTTACCGCCCAGCAGATCGCTACACCCGCACTCAAAAAAGTTATCCGGCAAAACCGGAACAAACTGGAGATGGAAATTGCCGGGCTACTATTGACTATAGCGGACGGAAAGGAAGTAGAGGAAGTGAAATTTTGTGTGGGCGATGTGCAGGACTGGCTGAATAAAAAAGGTTTCCGCAACCATGATACCACCGCTATCCGCAGGGTACTACAGAACGTGTGGAACTTGAAACCGGCTGCCAATTCCAACTCCTATAACCAGTACAAGATTGGGCTGGACGGTACTATCTATGAGAGCACACAGAAAGGCCGCTACTTTAACATGAGTATCAAAGTGATTGAAAAGATCAACGACTCCTGATGATTTGATGACAGGTAATGTAATTTATTGATAATCAAAAAAATACAGTCATCAAAACTTCATCAAAGTATCATCAACGCCAATTGCTGATGAAAGAATAAACCACCAAAATGATTTGATGACAAATTTGATGAATAAATGATGATGAGTTAACTAATTGAACAACAAAATATTAAGTGATGATTTCATCAAATCATCAAAAATAAACACTAAAGCGTATGAGAACATTGAGTTGCGGTGAAGCCCGGCAAATCCCGATCATCGAATACTTGGCAAAATGCGGTTACCAACCACAATATATCAGGGGCAATAACTACTGGTACCTCTCACCATTGCATGAAGAAAGTCACGCTTCTTTTAAGGTTAACACCCGGCTTAACGCATGGTTTGACTTCGGCATAGGTGAGGGCGGTAATATTATTGATTTGGGTAT
>CAZZVO010000301.1:0-4655 GCA_964657505.1 uncultured Mucilaginibacter sp. | reverse complement strand
TAAAACTACTGGCGCAATGGCTTCAATTTCTAAAGCCGCGCCATGCGGTACTTTGCTTTTTTCAAGAGGGTTTGGGGTGAACAAAGGTTTAAGAAACACATATAAAAGAAGTATGCCGATGCCAATTGCAATTGGAACTGCTGTAAAAAAGATCAATGTTTGATGAGTTGGATATGCTTTTGCCCAATCCTCAATTTGTTCTACAACCAGCTTTCCGTTTAAGCCGACGATGATAACTGCTGCCATCCAGGCCAAAACTTTAATAATAATTTTGTTGGCGAAGATTCCCATTTTCTGCTTATCCGAAGTAAAATGAATTAGCGGGATCACGGCAAAACCCAATTGCAAACTCAGTACAACCTGACTCAAAATCAGCAAACTGCCTAAAGCCCGGCTGCCAGAATAAAGTATGGTAAAAAAAGCAGGGATAATGGCTAGCAAACGTGTTAACATCCGTCGGAGCCAAGGTTGGATACGCAAGTTGATGTGCCCTTCCATAATAATTTGCCCGGCAAGCGTTCCGGTTACAGTAGAACTTTGCCCGGCAGCAATTAAAGCGATAGCAAAAAGTGCAGGGGCAAGCGAACCAAAAATATGTTGCAGCAATTTGTGCGCGTCCTGGATTTCTGCAATTTGGTGATATCCATTTTTAAAAAAAGCAGCCGCAGCCAAAATCAAAATGGCAGCATTTACAAAAAAAGCCAGGTTAAGGGCGATGCTGGTATCGATCAAATTCATTTTGATGGATTCCCAAATCCCAACTTCCGTGCGTTCAATTTTACGGGTTTGCACCAACGAAGAATGCAGGTAAAGGTTGTGCGGCATCACCGTTGCACCAATTATTCCAATCGCAATATATAAACCACTACCATTCAGGTTTTGTGGGATCAATCCTAAACCAATCTGTTTCAAGTCTGGCTCAACAATAAACATCTCGACCAAAAAAGAAAGCCCAACGATAAACACCATCGAAATGATAAACACTTCTAAATGCCGCATGCCTTTGTTAAGTAAAAACAGGAGCAAAATGGTGTCTAAAAGTGTGAGGGAAACGCCCCAGATCAGCGGTAAGTGGAACAGCAATTGTAAACCGATGGCCATCCCGATCACTTCTGCCAAATCACAAGCGATAATCGCAATTTGTGCGAGGATGAACAGGCAAAAGTTAACAAAACGAGAATAATGTTGCCGCGATGCCTGCGCCAAATCCAGACCTTGCACAATGCCCAAGCGTGTACTTAATGATTGTAAAAGAAGCGCGATCAGGTTGGATAAAAGCAAAACCCAAATCAACTGGTAACCAAATTTGCTGCCTGCCGCCAAATCTGTTGCCCAATTTCCCGGGTCCATGTAGCCAACACTCACCATGTATGCCGGACCTAAAAAAGACAAAACCCTTCTCCAGCCAACCCTGCCGGAAGTACTGATCGAGCCGTGCACTTCGGCCAAAGATTCTTTATTATTGCTCATATCGTCAGTAAAATATTAGTAGCTGCTGCTTTGCTGATGTTAATTTTTTGGTTGTTTTCTGTGTTGATGATCACCGTTTCATCGTAAGCGATTACTTCTGTTACTTTTTTACCGATGACCAAACCCAGTTTCTCCAAATACTGCAAAAACAAAGGCGAATGTTCTTTTACGCCTGCTATCGTCCCGGCTTCACCGGGATTTAAAGCAGCAACAGGTTTTAAGTTGATGCATTTGATCGTGCCATTATCATTAGGGATTGGATCGCCATGCGGATCATTCTCCGGAAAACCTAAAAATTTATCTAAACGGTTAACCAGTTCTACCGACTGGATATGTTCTAATTGTTCTGCCAGGTCGTGCACTTCGTCCCAACCGAAATCAAGTTTCTCCACCAAAAAAAGTTCCCATAAACGGTGCTTCCTTACAATTTTTAAGGCGATCACTTTTCCTTCTTCCGTTAAAAAAACGCCTTGGTAACGGGCATAATCGATCAGGTTTTTGGCGGATAATTTTTTGAGCATATCCGTCACAGAAGCTGCTTTTGTGTTTAAAACCGAAGCTATTTGGTTGGTGTTCACTTGCTGTTTTCCTTCTTCGGATAAATGATAAATCGCTTTTAAGTAATTTTCCTCGGTAAAAGAAGCATTCATTTTTGGAAAGCCTAATTTAAAGTTTAGGCTCGTCTAAAATACTAATTTGAAATCATTTTGTTTGAAGTATTTTAAATTGAATTTGTTCGGGCGAGAAAAGCTATAATTGTATTGATATGGCAGCCGAATTAGATAAAATAGATTTACAGATTTTAAAAATATTACAGCAAAACGGGCGGATAACCAACTTGCAGTTATCCAACGAAATCGGACTTTCGCCAGCGCCAACTTTAGAACGGGTGCGTAAACTCGAAAATTCCGGCTATATTTTAAGCTACCATGCTTTGGTGGACGAAGAAAAACTGGGTTTGGGCATTAAAACTTTTATCGAAGTTTCTTTGGATTTCCATAAAAACAACACCATCCAAATTTTTTTAGAAGAGATCCAGGAAATTAAAGAAATTACAGAATGCCACCACGTTACCGGCCAATGCGACTTTTTGTTAAAAGTGTATGTTAAAGATATTAAAGCGTACGAGCAGTTGATTATGCAAAAAATCAGCCGGATCAGTGTGGTAAAAACTTTCCAAACAATGATCATTATGTCCACCAATAAAAAAGAACCTACGGTGCCGTTAGAGTATTAATATCAAAAGGTGATGTGTCTTAATTTTTAGTAAGATCTGCGCCCTTTCATCCTGAGCGAAGTCGAAGGATTATACAATTAGCAATCGCTCTTACAATCCTTCGACAAGCTTAGGATGACTACAAACGACAAACAAGCCCTACACCACCAAAATTTAACCCATAAAAGAAGCATCAGCTAATCTGCCAATCAATTGGTTCAATGCCGTTTTCTTCCAAAATTACGTTGGCTTCTAAAAAGTGCTCGCAGCCGAAAAAACCATTATGCGCCGCAAACGGCGACGGATGTGCGGCAACCAGCAAATGATGTTTCTGCGGATCGATCAGCTCGCTTTTGGCTTGCGCAAACTTCCCCCAAAGTAAAAACACTACGTTTTCTTTGCGGTTGGATATTTCCTGGATCACTTTATTGGTAAAAATTTCCCAACCCTGTTTCTGGTGAGAACCAGCAGTATTGGCACGAACTGTTAGCGTTGCATTCAACATTAAAACACCTTGCTCTGCCCAATGCGTTAAATCTCCATTTTGCGGGATTTTATATTCGGGGAATTCCTGCTGCAGCTCCTTAAAAATATTTTGTAAAGAAGGCGGAACAGCAACGCCTTTTTGCACAGAAAAAGATAAACCGTGTGCCTGGTTCGCGCCGTGATATGGATCCTGACCGATAATTACAACTTTTACATCATCAAAAGGCGTTTTGGCAAAAGCGTTAAAAATATCTTTGCTTTTTGGATAAACCGTGTAGCCAGCTTCTTTTTCCTGTTGTAAAAAAGCTTTCAGTTTCACCATGTAATCTTTCTGAAATTCATCCTTCAAAATTTCCAGCCAGGAAGGTTCTAATGCAATCGACATATATTGTTCGGAATTATTGATTTAACGTTCAAATAAGCAGATATTTGCCCAACAATTTAAATACATCAAATGCGGAATATTGTTCGATTAGTTATTGCCTGTGTTATCCTTGGTGCTGCCGTTACGCTGGCCGTTTTTGGTTTTTGGTGGTGGGCGGTTTTGGTTTTCCTGATCGGTGGATTAGTGCTGCTGACTTTCTTTTTCAACGAAAACATGTTGCTCGCACAATACTTTATGCGGAAAGAAAATATGCCGAAAGCTGAGCAGTTTTTGGGGAAGATTACAGACTATGAAAAGCAATTGATCCGTAACCAACACGGTTATTACAATTTATTATTGGGTTTGATCGAATCTAACAAAGCACCGCTGAAATCAGAAAAATATTTTAAGAAAGCACTGAGTTTGGGCATGACGATGTCGCACAACATTGCTTTAGCCAAATTAAGTATGGCAGGGATTTCAATGTCCAAACGCAACAAGCGCGAAGCCGAAATGTATTTAAAGGAAGCCCAAAAGGCAGATAAAAACAAGCTGCTGGCCGAACAAATCAAGATGATGAAAGGCCAGATGGCGCAAATGGATAAGCAACAAGTAGTTCGCGGCGGTTACCGCAAATTCTAAGGTTTGGTTTATTTTTCGTCGAGGTGGCTGAAGTAATCGTCTTTAAAAAAATCACCTTCTTCTGCATCTTTAACGTTTCCGGCCAATGCTTCTTTTACCGATGTTTTTTGGTTGATAAAGTTGAAAATGCTTTTAACAAATTCCATGTCGAACTGATTAACGCTAAATTTAATCAGGTATTCTGTTTCAGTGGTTTTCAGGCTGGCGTTGGTCATCATCTTTTAAATTATACTCCAAAACAAAGACCGGCAATTGCTATTAACCGGCCTTTAATTTTTTGTTAAGAAATGATGAATAAAAACAGTATCACAAAAACCACTGCATTACCGTTTCTTTTGATGGGATGGCGATATCCAATTTCAGCTTTTTACGCATTCCGCCTAAATCATTAAATACTTTGTTGGGTGTTGCTTTTTGCAGTTCTTCTACCGTGTTAAACCCCATTTTTTGAATCACCGGAACCCAATCTTCCGGAAC
>CAZZVO010000300.1:0-4661 GCA_964657505.1 uncultured Mucilaginibacter sp. | reverse complement strand
GATTATGCGGTTATCGTAGACCGGATTTCTCAGGACGTGCCTTTTTATCGTTCCATGTTAAAAAATGCTGCAATCACTGGCACAGCGGTAATCAACAACCCTTTTTGGTGGAGTGCCGATGAGAAATTTTTTAATAACGCTTTAGCTTTAAAAATTGGCGTTCCGGTTCCAAAAACAGTTTTGCTGCCCTCAAAAGAGCATCCGGACGATACTTCAGAAGAATCTTTTCGAAATTTATCTTACCCGTTAAACTGGCCTGCGATTTTTAAATATGTTGGTTTTCCGGCTTATATGAAACCTTTTGATGGCGGCGGTTGGAAAGAAGTTTACAAAATGCACAGTTCTGAGGATTTCTTCAATAAATACAATGGCACCAAGCAATATGTAATGATGTTGCAGGAAGAAATCATTTTTACAGAATATTTCCGCTGCTATTGTATCGGTGGAAAATATGTAAAAATTATGCAGTATGAACCACGCAATCCATTCCACGAACGTTATGTGATTGAAGGCGCAACTACTGATAAAAAATTGCTCGACACTATTAAAAAATATGTAATCCTGCTAAACCAGTATTTAGGTTATGATTTTAACACGGTAGAATTTGCTGTGCGAGATGGTATTCCTTACGCTATAGATTTTTGTAACCCGGCACCAGACGCAGATATTAACAGCGTTGGCCAGGAAAACTTTGAATGGGTAGTAGAAAATGCCGCAACTTATGCCATCGAACGTGCTAAAAAGCAAAAACCTGGTATGGATAATCTGACTTGGGGAGAGTACATTAAATCTTCGGCAACAGGTTCGCCTTTGGTAAGCATTCAACCTAAAGTCCCAAAAGCTAAAGCAGCAAGCAAAGCTAAATCAGCAGAAACAAATAAACCTACGGAAACAGGCACTGAAATTTAGGCGATAAAAGAAGCATCTGTTTAAATCCATCCGGAGAAAATAAAAATTTGGGGCGATAAAAGAAGTACGGCCAATTTCATTTTAAAAAGAAGCAAATGAACAAGTTCACGATTGGTGTTGAAGAAGAGTTTATGGTGATTGATCCCGTTACGCGGGAACTTATTTCCCATGATCAAAAAATTGTAGAAGGCGCACAAAAAATCTTGGAAGACCAGGTAAAAGCGGAGATGCACCAGGCTGTGGTAGAAGTGGGCACGCACATTTGCAACAACACAGACGAAGCGCGTAAAGAAGTTTCTAAACTGCGTTACACGGTTGCACAATTGGCCGGCGATATGGGTTTGCGCATCGGTGCTGCCGGTACGCATCCGTTTTCTAACTGGCAAAACCAGCTTATCACGGAGCATCCGCGTTACAATGAAATTGTAAACGAACTGCAGCAGGCCGCACGCTCCAATCTTATTTTTGGTTTGCATGTGCATGTAGGCATTCAATCCCGCGAATTGGCTATCCATATTGCTAACCAGGTGCGTTACTTTTTGCCGCATGTTTATGCGCTTTCTACTAATTCGCCTTTTTGGGTTGGACGAAATACGGGTTATAAATCGTACCGGACGAAGGTTTTTGATAAATTTCCAAGAACAGGTATCCCGGATTATTTCAGCAGCATTGAAGAGTACGACAATTACATCAAAATGCTGGTTAAAACTAATTGCATTGATAACGCCAAGAAGATTTGGTGGGATATCCGCGTACATCCTTTCTTCGAAACAATAGAATTTAGAATTTGCGATTGCCCGATGCTGGTGGATGAAACGATGGCTTTTACGGCTCTTTTCCAGGCTTTATGTGCCAAGTTGTACAAACTTCGCCAGCAAAACATGAAGTATATCACTTATACGCGTGCTTTGATTAACGAAAATAAATGGCGCGCAGCACGTTATGGGATTGATGGCAAGATGATCGATTTTGGAAAAGAAATGGAAGTAAACACCCGTGCCCTAATTTTAGAATTGCTTGATTTTGTGGACGATGTGGTGGACGAGTTAGGTTGCCGCCAGGATCTGCAATACGTGCACAAAATCCTGGAACATGGCACCGGTGCAGACCGGCAGTTGGCAATATACGAGCAAAAAAACAGTTTTGAAGATGTAGTAGATTACATCACTTCACAAACATTGGTAGGAATTTAGGCGTAAAAGAAGCATGACAGACACAGATAAAACAACCTTAAAAGTAGCAATACTTGATTTATACGACGGGCACCCGAACCAGGGAATGCGCTGCTTCCAGGAGATATTAGATAAATACAAAATTCAAAACCAACTCGAATTAAGCTATCAGGTGTTCGATATCCGCGGAAAAAACCAAACGCCCGGAATTGATTTTGATATTTACATTTTTAGCGGAGGACCGGGAAGTCCGTTAGAAAGCGAAGGTTCGGCTTGGGAAGCCAGTTATTTCCGTTTAATCAACCAAATCCAAGCACATAATGATTCTGATCATCCGCAGAAAAAACATGCACTTTTTGTATGCCATTCTTTCCAGTTGATGTGCAGGCATTACGGTTTAGGCACAGTGAATAAAAGGCACTCTACTTCTTTTGGTATTTTGCCCATCCATCAAACTGCGGCAGGTTTTGATGATGTTGTTTTTGCAGGTTTGCCAGAGCCTTTTTACTCGGTGGATTCCAGAGATTGGCAAGTAATTCAACCCAACAATGATCGCTTTGCAGAGTTAGGCGCAACACTTTTGGCGATAGAAAAAGAACGCCCCAACGTTGCATTTGAACGTTGTATAATGGCAATTCGTTTTAACGAATACTTTTTTGGCACACAATTTCATCCGGAAGCCGATCCGGCCGGGATGCGTTTAAGATTGTTAGAACCGCTGAAAAAAGAGCAAACTATTGCAGAACACGGCGAACAAAAATATAATGAAATGCTGGAAAGATCAGAAGATCCAGACAAGTTGATGCTTACACAAAACACTTTGATCCCGAATTTTTTGAACCAGGCAATCTTGACTTTTCAGGAAATATAATAAATATTTAAGTTTTTGCTTATTGTTTTGATGCTTCTTTTATACCACTAAAAATAGTAAGCATTTAATGGTCTTCTAAAAATATAGGTAGCAAAGTCCAATTTTAGGGTGCTAAAAGAAGCATCATACTTTAAATAAATTTAAACAAGCTTTAATCCCAACTGATGGTTCCCTCTTTACGGAAAGCATTTAACGAGCAATTTTCAACAGAAAAATATCAGCATTTTTTAAACATCCTCCAAGAAGGTTTAAAAGATGATATTGCTTTTCGTGTGGCCGAAACGCCTGTATTTATCACTGATGATTTAAAAAATAAATTAATTCAAGCCGGAGACGAGATTTTAAAAACGCTGTCTAAACCAGATTTTAAAGAACTGACAGACCGTGCAGTTCCCCAAAAATGGAAAGTAGCAAACGAAACCAAACATCCGCACTTTATTGCTTTTGATTTTGCTATTTGTAAAGACGATAAGGGCGAACTGATACCGAAACTAATTGAATTACAAGGCTTTCCATCTCTTTACGGCTTTCAAAGTTTTTTGGGGGAATGTTATCGAGACGTTTTCGATATTCCTGCTGATTTAAATATTTATTTCTCCGGACTCAATAAAGAAACTTATTTAGAGCTTTTAAAAAGAACCATCATCGGCTCGTATCAACCTGAAGAAGTTGTTTTGATGGATGTGGATGCACTTAACCAAAAAACTTCAGTTGATTTTTTTATCACCCAAAAATATCTCGGTATTCCAATTATTCCGTTGGAAGATTTGAAGCAGGAAGGCAAAAAGTTATACTATCTGGCAGATGATAAAAAAATATTCATCAAAAGGATTTATAACAGGTTGATTTTTGATGAAATTGATACCGATCCGGCCATTTTTGAAAAGGTCGTAGATATCCGTCAGGATTTGGAAGTCGAGTGGATTACGCACCCAAACTGGTTTTACCGCATCAGCAAATTTACCATGCCTTTTTTACAAGGTGAATTTATACCTCAAACCTGGTTTTTAAACGAGCTTCCCTCCATCCCAAAAAACTTAGAAAACTTTGTACTGAAACCGCTTTTTTCTTTTGCCGGCCAAGGTGTAATTATTGATGTAAAAGAAGAGGATATCCATGCAATCACCGATCCCGAAAATTGGATTTTACAGGAGAAAGTAGTTTACGAACCAGTTGTGCAAGCACCCGACGGCGGCGTAAAATGTGAGATCAGAATTTTGTACCTTTGGCCTGAAGAAGATGAAAAACCCACGTTAGCCATCAATCTATCGCGTTTAAGCCGGGGAAAGATGATTGGTGTGCGATATAACCAGGATTTTGATTGGGTAGGCGGAACGGTTTCGTTTTTCCAGTAGAAATTGCTGCACTAAGCATCCAAGTTTTTCGTTGATAAAAGAAGCATTGTTTGTAACGATTATGAATTTTCAGTTTGTTATTGTAATCCTTATTTTTTTGGCTGCGGTATTTTATATTGCCCGGTCAATTTATAATAGCGTAACAGCCAAAAAAAGCTGTGGCAGTAACTGTAAATGCGGTGTTGATTTTTCTGAAGTGGATGTAAATAAATCCTCCCGCTAAACTTATCTTTTTCGTTTCGTCATATTAACTTACAACTATAATTTATTATATTGAATGTCAGCCGATAAGCAAATTTTTCAAACAGATTCTCCCGGTAGATGGAACAGTTTTAAATGGCTTAGCAGGACGAT
>CAZZVO010000299.1:1693-4676 GCA_964657505.1 uncultured Mucilaginibacter sp. | reverse complement strand
CTATCTTATAATAAATTTCCTCGTAACTTTTAACCAAAACAGTTTCGCTAAAACGAAGTTCTGCATCCTTGCGACAGTCTTTTCTGTTAATCAACCCGAGTTTAGCAACCGCATCGGCCATTTCAAAAACCGAATTGCAAAGCCAGCCATTTGTCCCACTTTTTACAATTTCTTTTGCCGCGCCGCGCGCGAATGCAATAACCGGAGTTCCGCAGGCCAATGCTTCTGCCATTACAATTCCAAATGGCTCGTCCCATTCAATCGGCATCAACAAAGCAGCCGCACTTCTCAACAACTTATTTTTTTGCTGATCGTCAACCGCACCAACATAACAAACTTTTTTTTGATCGATAAAAGAAGCAATCTCCAGGTTAAAGTATTTCTGCGCATATTCTGGGATATTTCCGGCGATAATTAATTTTCTACCAGCTAATCCGGCAGCTTTTATTGCTAAGTGTGCGCCTTTTATCGGCTCAATCCTTCCTAAAAAAACAAGTGGCGCATCAACCGAAACCGTTTCGTTAAACTGATAATCCTGCATGGAAACAGCATTATAAATTGTGCTTGCACGGGCAAAAGGTTTAATCTGTTCGGTAATGTAATTGCTGCAGCCCGTAAAATAGATACTGTTTTTAGCACCTATTTTTACGGCTTTCTTTATTTGTGACAGCGTTGGCTCTCGCTGATAACTCATGATTTTAGGAATTTGAAAAGGCATTAAAGCCGATAGATAAGCCAGCCGGCCGAAACTGTGGACGACATCTGGTTTATTAAAAAGTAGTTTACTCACCAAAAAGGTGTTTTTTAACAGGCTTAATTTGGATTGACTGGTAGCCGGATAACCAAAAAAATGATCAGCAGAAGTTACAGAATCCCGATGTGCGAACAAAGTAATTTCATGTCCGTTTTTTTTTAAGCCTTCGATTAGCAGATAGATAATCCGCTCAATCCCACCATAATATAAAGGCGGAACAGGAATTTCAGGATCGGCGAGAATAGCTATTTTCACAACCTTTGGTAAAGCTCCAGCATTTCCTCCGCTAATTTTTCTATTGGCCGGTTGATTGGTGCTACGTTTTTTAAAAGTCTGCCCTCAATTTTTTGGTCGATAAAAGAAGCAATCAGCAAACCCAACTTTTTTTCATCCTGATAAGGAAAAAGCCAGCCGTTTTTTCCTTCGGATATTAATTCTGCGATGCCGCCTAAATTGCTTCCCAAAACTGGAATCCCTTGTGCCAAAGCTTCATAAACAACAAAAGGACCAGTTTCAAGTACTTGAGACGGAACGCAAAGCACATCCAATTGCTGTAAAAATTCCCCTACTTTTTCATTCGACAGGTTTTCTATCCAAACCGAATGCGGTAAACTTTCTACTTGTTTTTTTTGCTGTCGATAATAATCAATTTCATCTTCAACCAAAATTGCAGCAATTCTTAATTCAATATTTTCTACAGCAACATGTTGTAAAGATTTAAGTAAAATATGCAAACCTTTTATCGAAGATATACGTCCAATAATACCAATTACCAATTTCTTTGAATCTTTTATTACATTAACGGAAATTGGATTAATTGCTACAGCTTGTCGGCACAAATTTATTTTCTGCGGATCAAATCCATTTTTTGCAAAAACGTCCCGTTGCCAATTACTTCCTACAATTAAATAATCCAATGATTCCTTTAATTGCTGAAGTTCTTTCTTTTTATGTTCAACAACTTTTGCCAGGTTTTGAGGGAAACTGGTGAATTGTATTCCAAGTGAAAATAGATAATTGAAAGGTTCAGGTATGCCTCGAAATTGCAAATAACAATTTAAACATTTTTTTTCTTCCACCTTTCCATCACAAACCGTTTTTCCCATTTGCATTAAAGTTCCACGCAAACAAGTATGCGCTGCGATGTGCGAAGTAAGTACAACTTTAAAACCTAGTTGCTTTGCTGCTTTAATGTGATGAATACCAATAGAGGTCGTTAAAGTATGGAAATGAATAACGTCAGGATTAATCTCCTGAATTGTAACATTAAAATTATCCAAGTTATCAGCAGGTTTTTCTCCGGTGATAACTGCAGTTTCGATGTTATGATTGAAAGGAATATAGCTAACATTTAGACCTTTGTACAATCTCTGTTTTAGGTTTCCATCAAGTACACTTAATACATTTATCTTGTGTTGTGTTGTTTGCAAAGCTTGGGCTAAATTGTAAACATATAGTTCCGTTCCACCAGAACTTTCAGGATAAAAATATTCTGTTACCAAGAGTATTTTCAAATTACAATCTTCTTTTTAAAGCGGCTAATTTTTCGGCATTACGGTAACCAAAAACTTTACTTGTTATTTTGAGGGACAATGACTTTTCCGGAATATAATTGGGTTCAATTTTTAAAAGGAGGTTTATAGCTTGTTGAAACAGTGGCTGATCTTGGATTGAAAATTCATGGATACAAAACCGCAGCACTTCTATTAAAGCATTTTTCTTTTCATGATCGTCTTCTAAATCTTGTTTCCAAATCCCGTAGATTTCAGAAGCATTTACAAAACAGTCTTTCACAAAAGCTTTGTTGTTTCTTTGTGATAATGATTGGTTTTGTTTGATACGATATTTTGCTTGTACGCCAGGTGTGTATACTAATTTTCCACCAATAAAAACAGCATCAAGCAAGTAACGTGCATCCTGGATAACTGGTAAAGTATTACTCCAATTTATTTTTTCTGCAATTTTTCGAGCGTACAATATTGCAGCAGGCGGTCTCCAAAAACTTTTAAATATTTCAATTTCAGGCTTGTCTTTTATTTCGCCCTGAACCAATTCTTCCACAATTATTACATCATTTACTTCTGAGAATTTTTCAAAATCTCCATAAGCAATATCAGCCTGATGTTCAATTAAAACATTTAGTTGGATGGAAATTTTTCCAAGTATCAACAAATCGTCGCTGTCTAAATATTGTATAAAATCACCTTTTGAATTTTCAAATCCTTTTTG
>CAZZVO010000299.1:0-1593 GCA_964657505.1 uncultured Mucilaginibacter sp. | reverse complement strand
AAGGAGCACGAAACCGGAAACGGAGATTGGATAACATATTTATACCAAAGATCGTCGTAAGTATTGGGTGCACGGCTTGGTGCTTGTTTCAAAAGCCAGGGTTTTTCTTTGCCTGTACAATGTAAAAATGCATTCGGCCTAAAATTTCCAATATGAAAGAAAGGGTTCGATTGACTGATTACACCGAACCAATCCGGCATTTCTATAACAACCATTTGTTCAGTTGGGATATTTTGCAAAATTGCATTTAAAGTATCCTGGTCGCTCAAAGGCAATTTTGGATTACTAAACAAATATCCTTCTAAGTTTAAATATTTTTGATTGAGCTGGTTCCAGTCTTCTAAAATCCAACTGTGCTCAGAAAAACAACCTGCAAAAAATCCTGCGTTGTAGTACCAGCAAGTTGTTTTAAAAAGGTTGTTTGTTGAAGAATAAATTTCATGCCAATAATATCTTCGTACTTCATGTTCGGTAACTATTCCATCTACACAAGCAAAAAACTTATTTTGTAGTAATTTCTTTTCGGTTTCGTGTATCAGTTCTGCATCCGTCAATATAATATCTGCATCAAAATAAATAAAATATTCCGCAGGATGCATTAACAAAAGTACCGGTTTTAAGTTAGTCCCATTCCAGGTAGAATCGAGTACAACTTGCGTTATATTCTCCACAAGTTCTAATTCTGCTAAAAAAGAATCAGTACCTACAACAATTGTATTGTTTATACCACAAGCACGCAAAGAATTAATTAATGCAAATGCACCAAACTTGTAATTACCTTTTGCAATTGTATAAATTGTTGGCTTGGCGTTCATTATATTTTAATATTCGTTGGAGAGAAAAACCTAAACTTAATTAGGTAGTAAACAAAGTAAATTAAAAGTTTGGGAGAAACAGTCCAGGCTTGTTTACGGCTTTGCAAAAGCATACTTCTTTTACTGCCTAAAAGTAAAAAAGTTTGTGCCCATAAGGATGACCAGGTTTTGATTTGTGGAAGGTTTAAATTGATCTTGTAGTTTCTTTTTAAAAATGAAATTACTTGTAATCCTTCAATAACAAATAATCCCTGCCTTGTGGCATTTAAGGAAGTACTTTGTGAATGCTGCCTGAAAAAGTTTAGTTTAGCAGGATAAAAAGCAACTTTACCTTGTATTGCAATGCTACACCAAAACAGCCAATCAAAAGCTGTTTTATAATTACAACTTTGTTGAAGGATGTTATCTTGTACAGCATTCCTTCTAAATAAAACAGCACTGGCATTTACAATTACAGGGCTGGTGAGCATGTTTTTTTGCACAAATTCCTTTCCTTCAAAAATTTGTATTTCGATAGGATTGTTTAAAAAATTCTTTTTCCATTCAAGTGCATTTCTTTCAGAATCAGCATAAACGAGGTTTATATCAGGATTTTTTTCAAGAAAAGGAACTAAAATTTCTAAGAAAGGTAATTTCATCAAATCATCACTTTCTGCAATCCAGGTATATTTTCCCTGTGCAAGTTCAATACCTTTTTTCCATTGTAAAAATGGACTTCCGCTATTTTCTGTGTTAAATGATATTTGGGTAACTTTTGGATTTGTACGATAATCTTTAA
>CAZZVO010000298.1:0-4679 GCA_964657505.1 uncultured Mucilaginibacter sp. | reverse complement strand
GATTGCGAAGATGGCGAAACGGCAGTAACATAACTCGCTTCTTTCTTAATCGCCAATACATCTTTTATCGTCAAAGTTTCAACGTTGGCACCTTGCAAACGTGCACCGCCGGGAACATTACTGTTGGGCATTACGGTAATTAGGTTGGAGCCTAAACTTGCCAGCGAATTTCGGATACTGATTTTTGATCCTTGCCCGATGGCACCAATTGTAATTACCGCCGCTACGCCAATAATGATACCGAGCATGGTGAGCACGGCGCGCAATTTATTGCGTTGCAAAGCTTTTAAAGCAAGAAGGATTAAATTTAATATTTTCATAATTGAGTTCTCAATAATCGTCTGTAACAGGTAAAGCAGCTAATAATTCTCTGGCCGAACGGATGCTTTCATTCGCATTATCTTTCATCACACGGCCATCCTTTAAAATAATTGTTCGGCCGCTAAAAGCAGCAATATCAGGTTCGTGCGTTACGAAAACAATAGTTTTACCTTGTGTTTGGTTGAGGTCTTGCATCAGCGACATGATTTCGTAGGATGTTCGTGTATCCAGATTTCCGGTTGCTTCATCAGCCAAAATCATTACTGGTTCGTTTACCAAAGCACGGGCAATAGCAACGCGTTGTTGCTGTCCGCCCGAAAGTTCATTTGGCATGTGGTGCATCCGGTCGGCTAATTTTACCGCTTCCAAAGCTGCAATTGCCCGTTCTTTACGCAAAGCTGGCGATACAGTTGGATTGTAATAAAGCGGCAATTCCACATTTTCTAAAGCAGTAGTTCGCGGCAGTAGATTATAAGCCTGAAAAACAAAGCCAATTTTCTCGTTCCGCAATTTGGCTAACTGATTCCGGTTTTGCTGTCCGATGTTTACGCCGTCCAGCAAATACGTGCCTTCGCTGGGCTTATCCAAACAACCTAAAGTATTTAACAACGTTGTTTTGCCCGAACCGCTGCTGCCCATAATCGTTACAAATTCGCCGGCAAAAACATCAAAAGAAACACCTTTTAGCGCACGCACAATTTCGGTGCCCATGATAAACTGCCGTTTGATTTCGGTTAGCTCCAATATTTTCTGCTTCATTTCTTTCTGTTATTGCTTGGAGGTCTTGGTATGATGGAAGTAGATTTCGGAGGCGCCACGGCACTTGGAACCGGCAAGGAAGAAACCACCACATCGTTTACCGTTAAACCCTGTAAAATTTCTGCATGTGTGTTGTCATCTAACCCAACTTTTACCGGCGTTTGCACTAAAGTATCTGCTTTTTTTAACCAAACGAAGGCTGGTTTTGCGGTTACTTTATCCACGCTATCGCTTCTTTTAGCGGTATTTCCTTCGAAACCGCTTTCTTTTGCCGTCGTTTTGCTCCATGGTTGTAAGTGGTATTTTTTGGTGAGGGTAGAATCCGGAGAAAAGTTCAAGGCTTTCGAACTGATCAGCAAAGCATGGTTCACTTCTTTGGTGTAAACGTTGATGTTGGCCGTCATACCGGGTTTCAGTTTCATATCATCATTCGGCGCGTTGATGATGGTAGTGTAAGTTACCACGTTGGCAGAAACAGAGGGATGCAACCGCACATCAGCCACTTTTCCTTCAAAAGAATCTTCAATATAAGCATCTACCGTAAAAGAAGCACGCTGGCCTTTTGCCACATTACCGATATCAGCTTCGTCAACTTTAGCCTGGACTTGCATTTTGGTAATATCTTTCGCAATCACAAACAAAGTTGGCGTACTAAAACTTGCTGCAACGGTTTGGCCAATACTGATGTTCCGCGATAAAACTACGCCATCAATAGGCGAATAAATGGTTGTATAAGAAAGGTTTTTTACAGAAGACCGCAACTGCGCTTCGGCGTTGGAAACATTTGCCTGGGAAACTTTGAGGTTGTTAAGCGCACTATCATAATCTTGCCGACTAATTGCACCGGTTTCAAACAACTGTTTTTGACGGGCAAAAACACCTTGGTTATAAAGTAACTGACTTTTTTGATTTTGTAGATTTGCCCGGTTCTGATCTACCACCGCTTGCAGCAATGATTTATCTAACTGCGCAAGTAATTGTCCTTTTTTCACTTTCGAATTAAAATCGGCATTTAAAACACTGATTGTGCCCGAAACCTGCGTACCAACCGTAACAGTATCAACTGGTTGTATCGTTCCGGTTGCGGTTACACTTTCGGCAATGTAGCCGTAAGTTGGTTTCTCGGTTGGAAGCACTAACGGCTTTTCTTCTTTTCGGATGACGAAGAACCAAATCAGCCCGGCGGCAATTAAAATTCCTAAAATAATAATTGTTGTTTTATATCCTTTTTTCATATTCTAAAGTTTAACCGGCACACCGCGGTAGAAATCGTAAATTTTTAAAGTAAGCGCAGAATTATATTTGGATTGAATGTAAGCCTGCAAAGCCTGAATGTACAGCGTTTTTTGCTGCAAAAACTCCACAATGTTAACCGAACCGAGCTTTAACTGCTGGTTGGCAATACGGTAAGTTTCCTGGTTGTATTTAAAAGCTTCTGCGGCAGCATCGTATTGGCTTTGTGCACTTTGCAGGTTAATAAACGCCCTTTCTACCGATTGCGACAAAACGGTTTTGGTGTTAAGCAGCGTAAGTTGGGATTGATCGATATTGATTTTAGCTTCGGCAACGTTTGTTTTGTTCAGCCTTCTGGTAAATACCGGCACAGATAAGGTTACGCCAACTTGCTGGTAGAAGTTATTGTTCAACTGTGTAAAGTAATTGCTGTTCGAATTGCTGTAACTTGAAAATAAAGAACCCGAAGCACTTAGCGTAGGCAAATAACCAGCACGCGCTTTGCTAAGGCCAATGTTAGAAATATCAACACCTAACTGGCTGTTTTTTACTTCCGGCCGGTTTTGCAAAGCGATGCCTTGTACTTCGTTTACCGGTGTAATTGTTCCGCCCGAAATTACGGTATCGGGTTTTACAATGTCAAAAGAAGCATCGGTTGGCAATTGCAGCAATTGTTTTAGCGTGAGCAAATCCTGCCGCTCGGTGTTTCGGTAAGTTACTAAAGTATACTGGTCGTTCGCCTGTTGCGATTGCAGTTGCGCCACATCTTTACGCGCCACGCTGCCTAAATTAAAACGCTGTTGCGCCTGTTTTACCTGTGCCTGCGAAGTTTCGAAAACGTTTTGCTGATAGATCACGCTTTCTTTATCGAGCAAAATATTCAAATAACTTTGGGTGATAGATAAAATGATGCTGTTTTCCTGCTCCAGCACACTCAAATTGGCAGATTCAACTGCCAAGTTTTTTTGCTGTATATCGCTCCGCAGATAACCGCCCTGATAAAGCGTCCATGCAGAACTTACACCATAACTGCCAGTCGGTGTGATGCCGGATTGGTAAGCACCCGTTGATGTATTAAAATTATTGCCATGCGTAACAGATTGCGAAACGCTTCCATACAAATTAGGCAATAAAGCTGATTTAGAAAGCAGCAATTCCTGCCTGCTGGTTTTTTCGCTCAAACGTAAACTGTTGATCTGGATGTTGTTTTTTTTCGCGTAAACTAAACAGGTTTGTAAATCCCATTTCAAAGAGGAAGCGGTGGAATCCTGCGCTAACAAGGGGCTGTAAAACCCGCAGATAACTAACAAACATAAACCCGAAATTATTTTGCGTATGCATATATTAGTGATAAACATGTTAAAAGATGTGTTTAAAGAATTAATGGCACAAAGCAATCTTTTTTCCATCTTAGTAAAAAACGAAACAGACCGATAACAGGCAAACATAGACCGAAAGCTTATTTACATCGACTAAAACCTCGGCACAAATAGTTATAAGATTTTAGGCGATAAAAGAAGCATTACAAGCTTTCGGTCGATAAAAACAGCCTTTACATAGATTTTAGTTGATCGTGCTGCACGTACAACCTACTATTGTAAACGATTAAAAAATCATGATTAGCAAAGCACGCAGAAGTAGATGGATTACCAAATTAATACACGTATTGGTTTGGTTGTTGTTTTTTTTCGTGTTTCTGGTATATCAACCTTTAACCATGGGCGTAAGCCTCCCGTTTAAATTTTGGGTGAACCAGGATCTAATAATGGCTTTATTTGTTTGCAGTTATTATTTAAATGCACGATATCTGGTTCCAAAATTCCTTTTCAAAAATAACTTCAAGGCTTTTGTTCCGTCTGTTTTTTTGTTGATTGTTTTGGTTGTTGCCGGCACCTCTTTGCTCAATAACATTTTTCAGGTCCATCAAATTTTTGAAAAAGCGATGGTTCACCAAGGTGCGCCGCCTTTGCGAGGGCATAATTACGGTTTTGAAGCGTTTATTGCCGTAACAACTGTTTTGATTTTGGCCATCAGCACCAGCATTACTTCCACTCAAAAAGTACAGCACGACTTGCAGCTTCGGCTGGAACTGGAACAGGACAAGATCAGCTCCGAGCTTTCCTTTTTAAAAACACAGATCAACCCGCACTTTTTCTTCAACACCTTAAATAATATTTATGCGTTAACGATTATCAATGTTGAAAATTCGCGCGTGGCTTTGCACCAGCTTTCCAGGATGATGCGTTATTTATTGTACGAAACCCAGCAAGATGCTACGTTGCTAAGCAAAGAAGTTGCGTTTGTAAAAGATTATATCAGCCTGATGGAATTACGTTTAACAGAACTAACGGAAGTTATTTTTGAAA
>CAZZVO010000297.1:0-4689 GCA_964657505.1 uncultured Mucilaginibacter sp. | reverse complement strand
GATTTGGTGGAAACGCCCGGCTGTGTACCAGGACAAGATGGTTTTGTAAAATATGTAGATATGATACAGGGACACGTTTATGCTTTACTGATTAATAACTTCACCTCCGGTTCCAATGGTTTTACCATATCTTTTACCGGCGGCGGCCCTACTACCGGAACATTTTTAGGGCCAACAGCCGCGTTGGATATGCAAGTAAATAATGCTTGTACCGCAAAACCGGTTTTTACTTTCAGCAATAAATCTACCAATTACACCTCTTTAAAATGGACTTTTGGCGATGGTGCAAGCATTGATTCCACTGCCGGGCCAGGCCCTTATACAGTTACCTACTCCACTCCCGGAACAAAAACAGTCGTGCTATTAGCGTACAATGCCCAGGGCTGTTTGTCGGTTGCTTACAAAACGTTTGTAGTTCCAATTAAACCGGTTACGCCAATACTTTTATCCGCTAAAAACAGCTATTGCCTCGGCGATAATTTGATTTTAAGATCGGATGCAACTACAACCACAGGAACAACTTTTAATTGGACTGGCCCAAACGGTTTTACTTCTACGGATTCCGTCGTCACGATTCCGATAACCAATTACAATCAATCCGGCGTTTACAAATTGACTGTAGATCAAAATGGTTGTACCAGCGATACTGGTTCCATTACAGTGCTGCCAATTGGTAAAACACCGGCGCTTAATTTTACCATCACTCCCAACAATCTCTGTACAGCACAGCAAAGCTTCACTATCACCAATAATTCCACGGATTACACCACTTTAAACTGGGATTTTGGTACAGATGCCAGCATAAACGGCGCAACCACCAACGGACCTTTTACGGTTACGTATACTTCTTTTGGCGATAAAAAAGTTACGCTCACGGCAACCGGTACACAAGGCTGTACTTCTGTTTTAACAGAAACCCTTACCGTTCCGCAGAAACCTGTTGTTACCCAATTAAACAAGGTTACCGGTCCGTATTGTATTGGTGATACCTTAATTTTGAGCACGAATTCATTGGCCAATACCACTTACAGTTGGACCGGCCCAAACAATTTCACTTCCAACCAAACCGTTGTTCGGATCCCGATTACCGGGACTTCTGTTGCCGGGACTTACACTTTAGTAATTACGCAAGGTTTATGCTCAAGCGACCCGGTTTCCACAACCATTAATCTTACAGATATTACGCCGGTTCCGGTTGCTGCTTTTGATGCTACGCCCACCATTCCGCTTTCCGCTTCCGTACCGCTAACGGTTTCCTTCACCAATCTTTCTACCAATGCCGATAGTTATCTTTGGGATTTTGGCGACGGCTCCACTTCCACCCAAACCAATCCGCAGCACACTTACACCACCAAAGGAAGTTTTACGGTGAAGCTAACGGCAACCAATAAAAACGTTTGCACCAATACCGTTTCCTTGGGGAAATTGGTTTTGCGTTATGATGTTACCATTTTTATCCCCAATGCTTTTACGCCCAACAGCGACGGCATTAACGATGATTTTGGGGTGAAGATTACCAATTTGCAAAATTACCGCATCCAGATTTTTAATCGATACGGCATGCAATTGTACGAAGCCAAAGATATTTTAAAACGCTGGGATGGTACGTTTAACGGAAAACCCGTTCCTGTCGGCACGTATTATTATGTAATTACCGGATTAACTTTGAACGAAGATACGCTGAAGGAAGCTGGTTATGTAACGGTTATTAGGTGATAAAAGAAGTATTGTTTGTAGGTTTACGAGCTACCGCGTGAGGGATAGTAGAAGAAAGCCCGAATTTGTGCGCTATTTTCAACAACAAAAGTGTAAATAATGAAGACTTATTTTGTAGACTCTTTTACCAATCAAAAATTTAAAGGAAATCCTGCCGCAGTTTGTATCACCGAAGGTAATTTAGACAGTACAGCTATGCAAAGCATCGCAACAGAAATCGGTTTTTCGGAAACTGCATTCATCAAAAAAATAGCTGATAACGTTTACAGTATCAGATTTTACACACCAAAACAGGAAATTCCATTGTGTGGACACGCCACTTTAGCGGCTTCAAAAATAATTTTTGACACAACAACTCTTGAAAATATCAATTTTATAAACTGCGAAAATGTTGAATTAAAAATCGAGAAAAAAAATGAAAAAATTGTAATGCAGTTTCCTGTTTATGAAACCCACGAAATTGATGTTCCAAAATCTATTCTTGACGCGATTGGCATAGACAAGACAATAAATACACGATTCAGCCCAAAGAATAAAATCATTTTAATCGAAATAGACGACTCGGATATATTAGCTGACTTAAAACCTGATTTTATCGCTTTAATAAATTCTTATAGTGGTATCAATGGCGTTTTGGTAACCGCTCAATCGAATAATCCAGACTTCGATTTTCACTACCGATATTTCTGGCCATGGGCGGGAACGAACGAAGACCCTGTAACAGGTGGCATACAAACCTTCCTAACGAAATTTTGGGCAACAAAACTCAATAAAAATAAATTTAAAGCTTTTCAATCTTCGTTACGAACAGGTACGATGGCCACTGAACTGATTCAAGATAAAGTATTGATTTATGGCGAAGCAGTTACTGTATTTGAAGGTGAATTTAAAAATTGACAACAAATGGTAATTGAAACATTAAAAGCATTATTCAGCAGAGATTTAAACCGGTTAAGAAAAGAAGTCGAATTATATAACAATGAAAATAACCTCTGGAGAACTGAAAAGAATATTGCTAATTCAGCAGGCAATCTTTGTCTTCATTTAATTGGGAATTTGAATACTTACATTGGAAAGGAAATCGGAGAAATAGATTATGTAAGGAACAGAGAATTAGAGTTTTCATTAAAAAATATTCCCCGTACAGAATTACTTTATAAAATAGACGAAACCATTCGGATAATTATCAAATCACTTAACAAGCTGGATGAAAGTTGTCTGAAAAAGGAATACCCAATCTTAGTATTTGAGGAAAAAACGTCTCTTGAATACATGCTAATTCATTTAACAACTCATCTCTCATACCATTTAGGACAAATTAACTACCACAGACGGCTCGTTGACAATTAAAACAGCACACACAACAAAGTATTGCCAATATTGGGGCTGAACGTTGAAGTAACTAACACCAACTTTATACTATTTAAAAGAAGCATCACTCCACCACCAACCCAATTTCATGCAGTAAAATCGCAGCATTAAAAGTTTTACAAGCACCATCCTTAATCTTGTAATCAAAAAACATATCCTGGTTTTGCATGCGGATATCGAAATGAAAGTTGCGGACTAAATTCGGATGTTCATCAGCCAGATCAGCAATTTGCAAATCGTGCGTAGCAACTAAGGCTACTGTTTTTTGGTTGACCAATCGTTCGATAAATGCTTTAGAACCAGCATATTTATCTTTGCTGTTGGTGCCGCGCAACATTTCGTCTATTAAAACAAGTGTATCATTTTCTACTGCTGTTTTTTCTAAAATCATTTTTAAACGGTCTAATTCAGCTTTAAAAGTGGAAGTACTTTCGTTCAGCGAATCTTTGATGCGCATGTAACTCACTAATTTCATCACCGAAACTGTCAAACTTTCGGCACAAACCGGCGCACCGGAATAAGCCAAAACCAGGTTAATTCCAAGTGTGCGTAAAAATGTACTTTTTCCGGCCATGTTAGAACCTGTAATCACATCAACCGTTTTATTTTCCATTTTAAAATTGTTGCTGATGCGTTTTTCTTCTGTAATTAACGGATGTCCTAACGCTAAAGCTTTAACACAAAACTCGTTTGTAATTTGGGGAAACGGCCAGTCGGGATGATTGTAATGCAATGTGCTTAGACTGATTAGTGCTTCAAACTCCGAGATCAATCTAAAACTGTTTAAAATCAACACCGAGGAAGTGTGGTGCCAATTGGCCACTTTGATGGAACAGCGAATTCCCCACAAAAAAAGCAGGTTTAAAAACAGCGCACCGATTGGCGTGGTCATCAAATCAAACTGTTTGATGATTTTTGCCAGCGATGCTATTTTTACATAGTTTTTTTCAGGATGATCTGCCGACTGACTTTGTTTCACCAAATCCTGCAAATACATACTTTGCCAGTTTTCTTCTTCAATCCACTTTAAAACTTCGGCATAAGCGTTTAACTGACCGGCACATTTGCTGAAACCGCTGTGCACGCTGTTTACCTGTTTGCTGTAAATGCCCGACAAAAAGAAATTAAACAGCAGCACAAATCCCAAAATATTCAAAAATACACCGTTAAAAAAAGCACCTATAATTAAAGCGGCAATTAGAAAAGGCAAGATCAGGATGTATGTTTTTAACCAATTACGATCAGCAAAAGCAATCCTGTTTTTTAATCCATTTTGGATGGCTGCACTCAGGTTTTCCATTTCATGATGCACGAACGGATGCAGATGTGCGCGGAAATCAAACGTTGCTTTGATCTTTTCCTTCAACTCTTTTACGGCTTGCTGGCGTTCTTCGATTAGGTTTTTCTCTGCAGGGTTTTGAAACCAATCAGCTAAAATAGTTTTCCCATTCTGGGTATTGCCACGGTTTACTTCGTGGAACAGAGAAAACGGACCAAAAATATCCAGATCATCGGTGTAAGGATGGGCAGCAGCGGCAAAGGCAGAACCATCATCGTAAAGATTTTTATGCTCCTTTAATTGGTCAATTTCGTTCTGGATAA
>CAZZVO010000296.1:0-4694 GCA_964657505.1 uncultured Mucilaginibacter sp. | reverse complement strand
GCCCTTCGCTTGCTGTTTTTAACGGCAAATTATTTATGGCCTGGAAAGGGATGAATGCTGATCAGGGTATTTACTTCTCTTCTTTCGATGGCGCAAACTGGGCACCACAAAAAAATGTTGGCGGGATAGCCACGAGCGTTGGCCCTTCGCTTGCTGTTTTTAACGGCAAATTATTTATGGCCTGGAAAGGGATGAACGCCGATCAAGGAATTTATTTCTCATCTTTTGACGGCGCAAACTGGGCACCACAAAAAAATGTTCCGGGCGTAGGCACAAGTTACGGTCCGTCTTTGGCATCGTACGGCGGTTTGCTGTACATGAGTTGGAAAGGGATTAACAACGATCAAGGCATCTTTTACTCAACCTTTAATGGCAGCAATTGGGCAGCACAGCAAAATATCGCAGGAGTTGGCACAAGTATTTGCACGGGTTTAGCATCCTTGTAGTGGTAAAATTGTAAATCCAATAAGAAAATAGTCCATACTAATTTAATCTTATTTTGACGGATTAAATTTTATTGAATTGGATACTTGTAAATGTTCCTAAACAGAAAAACCTGCGATGATGCAGGTTTTTCTGTTTTAAATATTAGTACCTATCGTGGTAATCGCGGTAACCATGGTCTCTTCCAAACTCATGGCGAAAACGATCTTCGCGGTGGTGGCGTCTTTCCCAACGTTCGTGGCGGCGTCTTTCGCGGTCGCGGCGGTCAAAGTTTTGCAAAGAAGTTGCATTGGCAACATCAAAAGTAACAATAGTTAAAAGTACAATTAAAGATACTCGGAGCATTTTCATAATCTTAGTTTTTATGGTGAATTATGATTTTTAGAGTAGCCAACTTGTAAGTTAGTTTAACTAAAAAATATATACTTTTTTAGATTAAACCTTTTAACAATTGTATTTTAATTCATGGAGTAATGCTTCTTTTACATGGATAAAATCAAGGGGTTTAAACCCGTTGCTACAAGGTGTACCGAGGCTAAGCCTCTCCAATTGCAAGTCCATAGAGCTGTAGGCTCGGCCAATATTGTAGAAATGGGTTTCAACCCGTTTAAATTGAAAGATTCAAACAACCTCAATACTGTTTTTATCACCCTAAAATTGATCTAATTTGGTTTGAAATGTAGATCCAATTTACCGCGCCAAAGCAGTAGTTTTATCCAAGTAAGTAGCAAACTTTATAATTGTATTTGCAGCAATATTAATCTGTTCTTGCGCTTCTTTCCAGTTGCGTTCTTCTATCGCTTCGCGGATGCCTGGCATCGTTTTTACGCCATAACCGGTATAAAATCCGGGTGCATATAAAGTGTGCTTGTACCAGGCACGGCGCGGCAACCCGGCTGGGCTAAGCAATTGTTGCTCGGCCTGGTACAATGCTTTGTTTATGGCATCTAAATTAGCAGCATTTGTATTTGCACGGTTCAAAGCTTCCGAAAGTTTTCCGCTTGATTTTTCAAGTGCAGTTACCGCATTTTGCAGGTTGGCAAAATCCAGAAAAGGGACATCGTCTTTTGCTTTTGGTGCGGTTTCCGGTTTTGTTTGATCCGCAGCTAATTTGTAATCGTTTGATTTGATGATCTGATTTTCTAGCGTGGTCGTTTCCCGCATCTGGTCGGTCATCGTCATCAATTCGGTTACATAACCCGCAATTGTTTTATGTAAACTTTTAAAATCGAAAGGCAAAACTTCTGCATCGGCCAAACGCAAAGCGGTGCGGCCAGCAGTTTGCGCTAAAGCAACGCCGTAGGCAAAATCAGGATCTTTGAAGCGGCGGTAATCATCAAAAGAATCGTAAATGGAATGGTATTCGCCGCCCGCATCTTCTCCGCCAAAACCTAAATTAAGCGAAGGGATGCCAAGATGTTGTAAAAACGAAGAATAATCAGAACCGGAACCTAATGCACTCAGCTTCATGTCTTTGGCGGCTAAGGCATCTTTTTTTGCTTTGGTTGATGTGGCTTTCACCACATCTCGCGCTTGGTTTCGGGTAAAAAGACTTACTTTGGTTTGCGGGTCGGTTACATCTTTAGCTACTTCCGTCATTAAAGTTTCCAAAGCATGCGAGCCGCCAGCACCTAAAAACCCACGACCATTTCCATCCGAATTGATATATGCCACCATTTTTTGCTGTAGTTCTGCAGCATGGTCTTCCGCCCACTCCGTCGAACCGATCAAGCCTGGTTCTTCACCGTCCCAGGCACAATAAACTAAAGTCCGTTTGGGTTTGTAGCCGTTTTTCGCCAGTTCGCCAATGGCTTTTGCTTCTTCCAGTTCTGCTGCCAGTCCACTAATTGGGTCGCCGGCACCATTTACCCAGGCATCGTGGTGGTTGCCGCGCACTACCCATTCATCCGGGAATTGTGCCCCTTTTATCGTTGCAATAACATCATAAGCCGGGCGGATTTTCCAATCAAACTCCAATTTTAAATGAACTTTTGTTTTACCCGGGCCAATGTGGTAAGTGATGGGCAAAGCACCGCGCCAGGCATCGGGTGCAACCGGTCCTTCCAGCGCAGCCAAAAGCGGTTGGGCATCATGGTAACTAATCGGAAGAACAGGAATTTTAAGCAGGTTAGGGGCTAAAGTGTGATCGGCAATGCGTTTGGCTTTCGCCGTTGCGCCAATGCCTGGCGTAAGCGGATCGCCAGGATAAATCACCATATCCATCACCGAACCGCGCTGCACGCCAAACTCGTTTTTATATGCACCTTTTGGATAAACCTCGCCTTGATAATAGCCGTCTTCTTTCGGGTCCGAATAAATAATGCAACCGATGGCGCCATGTTCCTGCGCTACTTTTGGTTTTACGCCGCGCCAGGAACGGCCATAACGGGCAATCGCAATTTTACCTTTTACGCTGATGCCGAGCGCATCTAACTTTTCATAATCTTCTGGTAACCCGAAATTTACAAAAACTAGTTCGCCGGTAACATCGCCATCGGCACTCCAAGCATTGTAAGTAGGCAGTTGGTTAGGCTGATCAGAAGTGGCATCTTCTTTCAACGCCGGTTCTTTTAACAAAGCCTGGAAAGCGGTCGGGCCAGTCATTTCCAGCACGCGGGTTTTTGGGCGGGGAAATAAAACCTGATAAGTTTCTATGTGCGCATCAAACCCAAAACTTTTAAATTTTGCCAGGATGTTTTCGGCTTCTGCTTTTCCGTTGGCCGAACCTAATTCGTGTGGTTTGGCAGAAAGTTCTTTTAACGTTTCGCCGATGTGTTTGCTGCTGAGCAACTGGTCGAACTTACTTTCGGTTTGCAATTGTGCGGCAGCAGCCGAAGCCGAAAAACCTGAAATGCTTTTATTTTGTGCAGAAACGATTTGCGCAACCACCAGCGCGGCGAGTGTTGTTAAAGTAAAAAGTTTTTTCATAGCAGCTTTGTTTTGATTTTACTTCTTTCCTGAAAAGAAATAAGGTGAATATTCAAAAGCTCAAACTACAGAAAAAACTTTAGAAATGTAAGTTTTTAGGTGATAAAAGAAGCATTGCTAAATCTACTTCAGTTTCAAAGAATCAGCAATTTTAAAAAAAACCGGTTTGTATCTTTCAAAACTGCCAAAAGAGGCGGTGCAGGTTAACAAAATGGCTTTTTCTTTGTTGTAAAAAACGAAAATAATGGTTTGTAAAACGGTATCGCTTTGCACATCTTTATGCGAATTGATATACCATTTGTAATGCCCGTTAGCAGCATTTCCTTTTTTGGTGACCGATAAAAAACCATCCAATGCGCTGTTAGATTCGATCGACATGGCATAAGCGGCATCCAAATTTCCGTTGGGTGCATCAATAAAATTAAGGTTGATGTTTTCTGGAAAAGCATTGTTTGATCCGGTTTGCGGCCGAATAGCAATAAACTTTAACCTCGGGTTAGATTGCGTTACCGACCAGCTTGCTGGGATGCTGATCTCAAAATGGTTTGCCGCATCTTTATAGGTTTTAAAAGTTTGCGCCATGCTGTTTTTACCGGCAAAAAAAAGGAAAGATAGCAAACCCAGCATCCGGAAAGTAGTCATAGCTTAAATATAAAAATAGCGTTTGGCAGAAGTTATTAAACTGTTTCAAAATAAAGCTTCTGGCAGTTCAAAACACCAGGCGCAGCAATACTTTAACACAATTTAACAGAGCTAACGACTAACGTTTATCCAATTGGTTTAATGTGCCCCGGCACCATAGAAAAAATCTTTTAGCTCCGTTGCATCATGTATCTTCATTTTGCCGCTCAAAATTAAACGCAACTGGCGGCGTTGCATGGCACCTTCATATAAAGCAATTTCTTCTTCCGTTTCGGGTATCAATTCTGGTACTTGTTGCGGTTTGTTATTGGCATCAATCGCTACAAATGTGTAGTAAGCCTCGTTACTTTTGATAGTGGTGCCCGAAGGGATATTTTGCGCCGAAACCACCAGCCGCACTTCCACAGAAGTATTAAAAGCCCGCGTAACCTGCGCTTCAATACTGATCACGTCGCCCAATTTTACGGCATGTTTAAACGAAACGCTATCCACAGAAGCTGTGACTGCCAAACAGTTACAATGCTTTTGTGCCGAAATGGCAGCGGCAATATCCATCCAGTGCAGCATGCGGCCGCCCATCAGGTTGTTCAGCATGTTGGTATCGTTCGGCAAAATCAGTTCGTTCATTATCGTGTGCGACACGGAAGCTTTCTTGGCAATCATGGGCGTAAAGATAGGGA
>CAZZVO010000295.1:0-4700 GCA_964657505.1 uncultured Mucilaginibacter sp. | reverse complement strand
AAACATAAACATCAGTAGGAAGCGTAACCGTTGGGTTGGGATAAACAGTTACTTGCTGCAAGGTTGAATAAGTACAACCGCTTGTTGCCGTAAATACATAACTGATGGTAAATGTACCTGTTCCTGCTGTTGCCGGATTGAATAATCCTGTTGAAGATATACCTGTTCCCGTAAAAACGCCAATCCCCGTAAACCCATTTTTGTTTTCGGTGATTTGTACCGAAGATGCTTCAACACAAATATTTCCGATGGTTGATAAAGTAACTATCGGGTTAGCATTGATGGTGATGGCGTGGTCAACAGAACTTAAACAGGTTGCACCAGAATACACAATCATTTTAACATCGTAAGTTTTACTAAGCGGCGAATTGAACGAGCCGTAGTAATGTTTAAACACATTATTGGTTGGAATTTGGTTTAAGCTTCTGTAAAAAACCGTGCTATCGTTTGGCGCACCGATGTAGTCGTAATAAAAAACAATTTTGGTGATATTGCCAAAATCAACAGTAGAAGTATTATCAAAAGCAACACTATCGCTGCTGCATAAACCGCTGCTATTTTCAACAGAAAAAGAAGCCAGCGGAACAGCGCCGTTTACCGTAAAAGTTTGTGATTTTACCGCAGCCGCACAACCATATTTTGAAGTTACGGCCAACGTTACTGTATAATTGCCAGATTGCGAGTATTTATGCTGAGGGTTTTGAACGGTGGAAGTATTCGGGTTTGCTAGATTCGCGTTCTGATCGCCAAAATTCCATAGGTAAGTGAAGCTGGCTTGCGTGCTGTCGGCGATACTGCTTTTATCGGTAAATTTTGCGTAAGCATCTGATAGGCAAACATCAGGCAAAGAAAAATCAGCTACGGGCAAAGGATGGACCAAGATGGTTTGAGTTGTTGTGCCGGTACAACCGCTGTTAGTAATCGTCTGCAAAGCAACCGTATAAGTACCTGCCGATGAAAAAGTATGGGTAAAAGAAGCATTGCTGGTTAAGGTTTGACTGGCTGATTGATCACCAAAATTCCAAACCCATTGCGTAATTGTGCCTTCTGTTGTAGTAGATTGATCTGTAAAAGTTACTGCTTGCCCGGTGCAATTTAACGCAGAAAAGGTAAAAGCGGCAACAGGTTTCGCACCGATGTGAATGGTTGTTGGTGTAGCCGTTGCCGGGCAGCCGTTGTTGTTTACTACGTTTAATTGTATGGTGTAATTTCCGGTTGTCGCATAAGCATGCGAAGGATTTTGTAGGGTAGATGTTTGTCCGTCTCCAAAATTCCAAAGCCAGGAAGTGATGGCCGAGCCAGTCGAAACGGAGTTATCCTTAAAAACAACAGAATCGCCCAGACAAGTATTAGCAGCCACGGTAAAAGCAGCCGTTGGCGCGGCGGTTAAAGTTAAAGTAAGAATATTGGAAGAGACCTGGCAAGCAGCAGAACCAATGTTTGCAGCTTCTGAACTGACGAGCCGATATTGATAAGTCCCGGCAGTTGTCGGCGAAGTAAGCGTATAAGTAGTGGTAGTGGCACCGGAAATATCAGTCCACCCGGAACCAGAGTTTACCTGCCATTGATAAGCCGGATTGGTGTACCCGGTAGAAACGGCTGAGCTTAAAGTAAATTTTTGGCCGGCACTTGCGCAAGCAGATTGTGTGGTAACCGAACTGGTGGCACTAAAACTGGAAACCATGGTTGGCCCACAAGGGCGAAAGGTAATATCATCCAAAGCCAAATCGTTTGCTGGTGCGCCGCCGTTACTGTTGTTGCTCATCTGGATCACTACATCCGAAACATTGGCAGGTGTGGTAAAAAATAAGCCGTACTGTTTCCAAACCGGGCCGGAAGGTGTTAACGGGATCGTGCCGGTATTGTAACTGCCTAAAACCGTACCGCTGGTAGTAGATATGGTAAAGGTAATATCAGGCGGACTAATATCCCTCGACCTTAATAAATTTACTACCCAGGCGGCAAATTCATACGTGGTGCCCGGGCACAAACCGCTTACGTTGCTTTTGTAAAAGTAGTCTGTTTTAGATACGCTGGCGTTTACCACCATCATGTAGCCGCCGCTATTTCCGGTATGATCTGTTGTCGACCACCAAACGTTTCCGGCACCAGCCGTTGTGTTTTCTACGGTGTAGGAACCATCAAACGGGAAATCGGCATTGCTGTAGGTATAACTTGTTTCGCCGGGAGGCAAAGCACCAGCGTGTGTTGCCGTACCAGAGCCAAAGTTTATGCTAACTACCGGGTCGCCTAAACTCCCGGTACATAATTGCGCCTGGCTAATATGATAAATGAAAATAAAAAATAGACCGATAAAAGAAGCTCTCGAAATTACATTGCTTTTTTTACAGGTGATATTTTTGTGGTGCATGTTTTGACTTCTGATTGCAGTTAGTATAACGCTGGTTTGAAATTACACTCCATCTCTTTAGAAAAAGAAACACATATCACACCGCATAACGAGAAATAATTCCATGAAAAATAAGCCTAAATTTTTAAAAAGTAATTAGATTTTTAAAAAGTATCGACGAATACAGCACTTCTATCGACAGAAGTTAAATTACAAACCTTTAAACAGATCAATAAACTGACTTTTTGTTGAGGAATGTTTTATAAGGATTGAATCTTCAACATAAATTCTATCGTTTCAAATTCCAATCAACATATAAATTTACCGATAAAAGAAGCATTTGATCTTAATTATCACTTCACCACAAATGTTAAACTTTGCGTAGTATGGGCACTAAAATAACCTAAAGTTTCTGGTGTAATGTTAGTAGGCGGATTTGTTGGCGTAACACCGCCGCCAGGGCCGTTAACGGCTTGTTGCATTAAGGTGTACCAATACGTATAAACTGGTTTATCTATACATTGCATTTCTACTTTAATGATATCTCCGGCATAAATATCAATATCCGCTTCCCGCAGACCTTGCCCAAAATCGATGGTTACGTAACGGCCATCCGTAAAATCATCATTATAGGCAAATACGCTTTTTACTTGGGTGTTATTAACGTAGATGAGAAAACGGTATTGGTTTTTTATTCCGGCTGGATCCTGAAAGTAGCCGATAATATTTTTCCGGTGTTTATTACTGTCGAACACATCATTTTGAGCTGCCAGCGAATCTAACTTAACAGCGTTGGGCATAACCGAATTAGCTGTATAAGTTTTTCCGTTGAATAAAACAGACATGGTATAGGTTTTCCCGGAGATACCCGCGACCTGATTAATGGAATAAGTGCCAGCCGGGCTTTCTGCCAGTTTATAATTGTTGCCCGTATTGTCGCTCACCGTAACAGTTGCACCAGTTACAGGCGGATAATTGTTGGGATTAGAAAAAGGCACATTAGTAGTCAGCTTCACCATTTGCGGGCCTAAAATATTCGTGAAGTTACCTTCAATTACTAATTTACCGGTATCGTTGCCTAATTTTAAATCGATCACTTTGCTGCACGATGTAAGAATTAATACGATAAAAGAAGCATACAGATAAAAGTTAAAGTTATTCGTTTTCATACTTCTCAAATTAAAACTTAAAGTTCCAGGTAACTGAAGGGATGCGGGTTGCAAAAATGCTGGTTTCCACTGCTTCGGTGGTATTCGGCACGGTTTTGCTATCGCGGAAAGTAATGATGTAAGGGTCGCGGTGTGCATAAACATTATAAATGCCAAACGTAAAGCTGGAATGATATTTTTTGTGCTCCTTCCCTTCCAGAGTTGCGCCAATATCCAGCCTGTTGGTAGATGGCTGCCGATAACCGTTACGTGCCGAATAAGAGTAAGTTGTAACACCGCCAATGTTATATTTCCCGGTTGGATAAGTAACCGCATTGCCAGTACCATAAATAAAAGTGCTCGAAAAAGTCCAGCGTTTGTTCAATTGATAAATCCCAACAACAGAAACATCGTGTGTACGGTCCTGCCGGGCAGGGAAATAATTACCGTTATTTATCGCATCAAACCTTCTTTCTGTCCTGGAAAGCGTGTAACCGACCCAGCCGTTGAAACGCCCGTATTTCTTCTTCAAAAACAACTCTAAACCATAAGCCCGGCCAGTACCGTAAACCAATTGCGATTCTACATCCTGGTTTACAATCAGTTGTGCACCGTCTTTATAATCGATTTGGTTTTGAAGCCACTTGTAATACACTTCCGCAGAAAACTCATAAGTATTTTCCTTGAAGTTTTTAAAGTAACCGGTCGAAACCTGATCGGCAATTTCCGGCTTGATATTATTGCTGCTCATCACATATAAATCCGTCGGCGTACTGCTGGTGGAGTTGCTAAGTAGATGGACGTTCTGCGTATTGCGGTTATAAGAAGCCTTGATCGAATTTTCATCATTTAGCGTATAACTGGCAGAAAAACGGGGTTCCAGGTTAAAGTAATTTTTGACACTTTGGTTGGAAGTATAAGTGTTGGAAGTTAAGGTATTGCCGGCAGCATCATAAGTTTTGAAAGTGCCCGGACCAGATAAATAAAACCCACTAAACCGCATGCCATACAGAAAAGTTAAGTTGTTGCTTGCTTTCCACTCGTCGCTTATGTATGCTGCGTTTTCAAAGCCATACCGTTTTTCCACGCTTTTACTGTTGAAGCTTGAAGTTGCCGTTGTGGTAATATCGCCGGGCGAAATGCCGTGGTGCAAAACATTTACCCCAAATTTGAGCGTGTGGTTGTTGCCCATGGAATATTGT
>CAZZVO010000294.1:0-4705 GCA_964657505.1 uncultured Mucilaginibacter sp. | reverse complement strand
ATGAACCACGTTAGCGTTTTTGTCTTAAACCAAGACAGTGCGTATGAGTTCTACGTTAATAAACTTGGTTTTAAGGTTCACACGGACGCACCAATGGGACCAGGAATGCGTTGGTTAACCGTTTGTCCGCCAGAGCAACCTGACTTGGAGATTTCGCTAATGCCGATTGAAGAAGGAATGATGTTTAAAGGTGAAGCCGCAAAACAAATGAAAGAGTTAGTAAAAAATGGAACTTTTGGTTTTGGAGTATTTCAGTGTAATGACTTAAATGCAACATACGAAGAATTAAAAGCAAAAGGAGTCGCATTTAAAAAACCGCCGACAAGAGAATTTTATGCTTACGAAGCATTGTTTATTGATGATTCAGGAAATTGGTTTTCATTGGGCGAAAAAGCGAAGAATTAAATGGGCGTGCTGCTAACATTGGTTTGGCAAAAAACTGGCTGACGGAATAAATATGAGCTTTTGTTTTTTCTTTGTTGCTTCAGTTTCAACGGACGGAACAAAATTTAGCTGATAAAAGAAGCATTAACATTTGATTATTAATTTAACTTTGGTTTTGTGCTGACGGATTTCTATTTCCAGTTCTTCGCCAAGCCCCGAACGTTACCTGCAATGCTATTCGACATCATATGCTAATCAAAATTGACAGAAAAGAAGCAATTAATAATTTCCCAATTCTTCCTTTGCGGCATTACGACAAAAAGAAAGACGAGGAAATTTTTAGCGGACCAAAGGTTTTTGCAAACTATGTTTTAACTCTTCCCTCAAAATCTTACAGAGGACATCAAAAGTTGCTCGGGACACAAATAACCTTACTGGCAAAATACCTGGGCTACGACAAATTAATATTTCTTGGCGACATAGACATTGCTTGGCTTAAACGGCTTAACACTTACGAAAATTTCCAAGAGGCGTTGCAATATTTAGTTGACAATAAAATTGGTAAACGATTTAACGGAGCTTTGCAAGTTAACACAGACGAACTTCCAATTTTTATTGAAAACCTAATGTGGCTAGTAAGGACAAATGGAGTTGTGCAATATGTTCATTTCACCGACCCTGAACAAAATATCGTGGCAGACATTTGTCAATATGGAAATCTTCATATTTCAACAACGACCAAGATGGCTGATAAACGGTTCAAAGATATTATTACAAAAAGTCAATTTACGTTTTTAGTAGACACAAATTGTATTAACAAGTTTTCAAAATTGAATGCTATCAAAGAAAAGAGAATTATTATGTGACAAAAAGCACAGCAGGTAACATTGGTTTGGCAAAAAACTGGCTGACGAATTAAACATCGACTTTTGTTTTGCTATTTTGCTTCAGTTCCGGCCGACGGGACAATTTTTAGCTGGTAAAAGAAGCACCAGCTTTTGTTATAAATTTAACTTTGGTTGCTATGAGGTTTTTAAATTGCCCCACTATGCAACACTTTTCCGTTAACAACTATCTTACCGAGACCTTTTACAATGCGACGATTACTAACGATTGTACTTACATAAACGATCATAAACAGCATTACCAAAAAGCTGTAAATTACAACTCTTGACAAATTAAAAATATAGGTAACGCTTCTGGATAGTGCTACAAAAGCAAATATGCTTACCAATTTAATCTAAGACAATTCAATTTGCGAGAAATGGATAGCAAAACTTATCAGCTTTCAAATGGAAAAATTTTGCTTTTTCAATTTCTTTTCTTCCTCGTCCCTGCTTAAGGACATGACGCAGAAGAACAGCACTTGCGTATAAAGAATTTTTGACAAAAATACTTATTGGCTCAATCCTAAATAGAAGGTTGTTATATTTACCATAATTATTAATCATTTTACCATCTCATCATTAAAAAATATCTTATGAAACCAACTCTGTATATTTTCACTATTTTGATAAGCATTTTGTCCATTAAGGCTGTGCAATCGCAAAGCCGTATAGTAGAAGTTCCGGGGAATATATCACATTGGGCACTGGTGGGTTCCGCGCAAGCTAATACACCTTTTCAAATTCAGGGTAAAGGCACGGTTGATTTTGGATGTAAGTTGGAAGCCTGTAAAGATGGTGTAAATGCTGGGGTAACAGGCAATGCATTTGCAAAAGCATTTAGAGATAACTGGGGAACTATAGAAAATTTATTAAAAGATATGGCAAAAGATATGGGAATGGGCGTAGTACCTTTTAACGAAAAAATTGTTATGAAACCTGGTGAAGATGTGTCGTCTTTTATAGACCGAAAAAAAAGTAATGGTCAAATGAATGCAGACGTGTTTTTTGATGGGTACACCAAAAAAGTGGGACAGGAAGTTAATTATGATGAAGGTGGCTTTTGGATTATAATGACAACAAATAACCAGCCTCCGGTATATGGCCAAAATACTTTTTGCGAACCTGCTTTATATTACTGGTACAATGAACTGTATAAAGAGCTTATAAAAGAAGGCTTTGCCCCAACAATGCGGTTTACCAAAACGGTTTGGGTATGGGCATTACCCCATGATGGCGGCAAAAACCCTTTTAGTATAAAACCACAGGATTTTCATGATAACAGTGGCGCTTACAGCGTATGGCTACAATGATACTTACATGAGTTTATTAACGTTAATAAAAGATTTTCATTAGTGAAAGTATAGCAAACAGTCAGTTGTAAAACATACAAGTTATCTATAAACGTTGATATAAAACATCAATAGTAAATTTATAAAAATAGATACAAAAAGATTGCCCATAATACATATAGTTTTGGCAACAAGTAACCGTACAAACTATTTGTTAAGTTGGAATTTCAACTACCTTGTGAATGTTCAAAAGGATAAAAGGTTACAATGCGATCAATTTGAAAAACTGCTACTAGACATTAGAAACCCGTTTGCCAATGTATTTTGTAAATTATAAAGACAACAACTGAAAAACAATTTGATAAAGTAAAATTCTTCCAACAACAAAGAGAAAAATTTAGCGAAAAATTGTTTAAGATGACAAAAGAAGAATTTGTTGAATATTTCAATAAAAGGGGATCAGAAACACAAACAAAGCTCTGTGCCTAACATTGGTTTTCCAGAAACTGGCTGACAGAAGTTAACATCAACTTTTGTTTTGCTATTTTGCTTCAGTTCTGGCCAACAGACTAAAATTTACTAGATAAAAGAAGCATTAGCATTTGAATATAAATTTAACCTCGGTATTCAACTTTTGGGTTAAAAAAAACCAGTTCTTTATTAAAAGTCTTTTTCATTTGCGGCGATTTTGAAGACCCGGCAAACTAACAATTCCATCTAACATTCTTCTAATTTGAAAATAATTTGCGAAACCGAATAGTTGCGCATATATTTGCAACCGATCGGATTCGCAAGTAAAATTTTAATAATATGAGACGAGACATTTTTCAGGCAATAGCGGACCCGACAAGGCGCGCAATTATTGCCTTAATTGCTTTGCAGGCCATGACACCGAACGCCATTGCAGATAACTTTAACACTACCCGGCAATCTGTTTCTAAACACCTCCGCATCCTAACAGAATGCGAACTGGTAAAACAGGAACAACAAGGCAGGGAAATTTACTACTCACTCGAAATCGAAAAAATGAAAGAGGTTGACCAATGGATAAACCAGTTTAGAAAAATTTGGGAAACCCGGTTTAACCAGCTCGACCAAGTATTATCAACCATAAAAAAACAGAAAAAATGAAAAACGATTTGCTACTTGATTTCAACGTTGACAAAACAACAAAAACGGTATCCATGACGAGAGAATTTGCTGCGGGCCTTTCGCTGGTTTGGGACGCTTACACTAAACAAGAAATCCTAGACCAATGGTGGGCACCTAAACCTTGGGCATCAAAAACGAAATTTATGAATTTTGAAGTTGGCGGACGAAGGTTTTATGCTATGGTAAGCCCGGAAGGACAAGAACGCTGGTCAGTACAAAAATATACGTCCATCAGCCCAAAAACCCACTTCAAAATGTTGAATGCTTTTGCAGACAAAGATGAAAACCTTGAATTGCCAGGTTCTGAATGGGATTTTAATTTTAGCGAACAAAACGGAAAAACGAAAGTCAGTATTTCGATTTACAATGAATCCCTTGCCCGCTTAGAAAGAATGATTGAGATGGGTTTCAAGGAAGGAACCGCTATGACAATGAAAAATCTGGAAGAATTATTGGCAAATTTATTGCAAAGGTCTTGAGCCAAGTCGAAGGTTAGAAAGAAAAACTTTTGTTAATAATGGCTTAGTAAAGTGGAGCTTTTGTATTGAACTTAAACTTTGGAATCCTATTAACTTTCGTACTGAATTGAATGTTTGCCAATCTCAACAACCAATTGCTTCTTTTACCACCATTTTTTAGGTGATAAAAGAAGCATCAGCCTAAAACTTGTTTTAACGCAGCAGCGGATTTTTCTCTTTAGTAAAAACCTCGTACACCTTTTTATCCAGCCAAGCCGGAAATAATTTATTCAGCAAAAATGTTAATTTTCCTTGTGTAGTCATCACCAAAACACGTTTGCGTTTTTCAATTCCGTTGGCAATAATGCGGGCAACTTCTTCGGCGGTCATCATTTTTTCTTCTTCCATCGAAGTTTCGCCATGTGCCGTGCCATCTTTAGATAAAGCGGTACTGCGGATGTTGGAAGCGGTAAAACCCGGACAAGCGGTCATTACATGCACACCGGTTTTTAGGTTTTCCACCCGCAAACTATCC
>CAZZVO010000293.1:0-4730 GCA_964657505.1 uncultured Mucilaginibacter sp. | reverse complement strand
GCCGTTGGAAGCTGTGCATTTTCTACACTTCCAATAAATTTATCTACATAAATGCCGTTTAAGCGATGGTGCTTTACAGCATATTTTCTGAATTCATTTTTATCTATTTGCATATTTCTATAAAAAAATAATGGTTATCCAATTCATCGTTTATAGAACCGGATAACCATTAACCTTAATTTTAGTTAAGAATTATTCCAGCTTTTTAAACTGATTATTATCTATTTCTTTTTTGTCTAAAGTAATAACTGTTTTTAGGTAATCAAAAACTTTCAATGCTTTTACTTCTTCAAAAATTTTGTTCGCGCTTTCTTTGTTTTGTAAAAACTGAACGGTGTACTGACCTAACTGCTCTTCGTCTAAAGCTTGCTGACCGTACATCCTGAATTGTGCATCTAAACGTTGTTTTGCGGTTTGAAAAACATCTTCGTATTTAATTTCGAGGTTATTATCCTTAACAATTTTGTTTTCGATCAATGTCCACTTCAGGTTTTTGGCGAAATCGTTATAACCATCTTCCAGTTCCTGATCGCCTAATTTTTCGTTCGTTGCTTTTAACCACCTTTTTAAAAACTCGTTCGGCAGTTCGAAATTAACTTTTTTAAGACTGAACTCATACAACTCATCCTGCAATTTACGATCTGCGTCCTGTTGCATCATCGCTTCCAGTTCTCTTGTAATTTTTGTTCTGAAACCTTCTTCGTCATGAACAACATCCGGCCCGAAAACTTTATCAAAAAACTCCTGGTTTAAATCTGATTCTTCTAAACGGTTAACATTTTTTACCGTTAAACTAAAATCCGATTTTAAATCTGCTGCGGTTGCTTCGTCAATTTTTAGCAGACCGGCAATTTTTGCTGCATCGTTGCCAAATGCTTTGTTTATATCGATAGTTATGGTGTCTCCTTTTTTCAGGCCGATCAAAGAACTTTTAATTGCTTCATCAGTAACCTGGTCCAAACGCACCGAAGTTGTATTGGTTAATCCATCTTCAAAAACAGAACCATCAGGCGAAAGCTGCTTCAATTCAGAATATAATACATCGTCATCTGCCGATACGTCAGGGTTTGTCATCTTTCCATAACTTCTGCGGATGTTTTTGATGCGTGCTTTTAACGTTTCGTCATCAATTTTAACAACGTATTGCGTAACAACATCAGCAGCAGAAAAATCTAAATTGAAATCTGGCGCTAAACCCATTTCATAATTAAACTCGTAATCTTCTGTAAAATCCCAGTTAAACTGTTTATCGTCATCCACTTTTGGCAATGGCTGGCCTAAAACTTCCAACTGGTTATCGGTAATATAATTATTTAAAGAATCGGAAAGCAGGTGATTGATCTCGTCAACCAAAATACTTTTGCCATACATTTTTTTGATGTGGGCAGCAGGCACCATACCGGGACGAAAGCCGGGTAATTTTGCTTTTTTTGCCTGATCTTTTATTGCTTTTTCAACACGGGCCTGGTAATCTTCCTGATTAATTTTGATGGTTAAAACCGAATTTAAATCGTCTATTTTTTCCTGCGTGATATCCATTTTATGAAACTGTTTTTATGTGATAAAAAAATTCCTCCGCCAGTTATTACCATGACGGAGGAAATTAAGTGCGGAAGAAGGGACTCGAACCCCCACGCCGTGAAGCGCCAGATCCTAAGTCTGGTGCGGCTACCAATTACGCCACTTCCGCCTATTATTTTGCAAAACTACAGTAAAATCGCGAATAACAAAATGTTACTGTTGGATTTGCTGTGATTTTTATTTTAAACTGGTTTTAGATTTAGTGTGATAAAAACAGTATCCGCTGTTATTATAATCCGAAGGGAAAAACTTCTTCAAATTACAAAAGGTTTCTTTATCGCTTTGAAGATCTCTCCCTTTGGTCGAGATGACAACGTCGAATGCTTCTTTTATCCTGTAAAAAATCAGGCGATTACTTTTGTGCGTTCGATTACTTCGAGGTAATAATTTTCGTACAAAGGCAAGATCAGGCTCAGGTCAAACTCTTTAGCCCGTTCCAGTGCATTTTCTTTAAACGTCTTCAAACGGTCGTCATCTTCTAAAATATAAACTGATTTTTCGGCCATAGTTTCCACATCGCCCACGGCCGTCATAAAACCGGTTACGCCATTGATATTTAACTCCGGAATACCGCCGGTGTTAGAACTGATAACTGGTACTTTACAAGCCATCGCTTCCAGCGCAGCTAAACCAAAACTTTCGGATTCGGACGGCATTAAAAAAAGATCAGCAACCGACAGGATTTCTTCCACCGCATCCTGCTTGCCCAAAAAACGCACGTTATCGCAAACGCCCAAATCGCGGCACAACTGTTCGCACATGGAACGTTCGGGACCATCGCCAACCATTAATAATTTCGAAGGCAATCTACTGTTCACAATTGCAAAAAGCTTGATCACATCTTCGGTCCGCTTTACTTTTCGAAAATTAGAAGTGTGCACTAAAATCTTTTCACCGGCCGGCGCAATGGCTTTTTTAAAATGGTCTTTTGCCTTTTTGCTGAAACGTTTTAAGTCGATAAAATTTGGAATAACACGGATTTCATTTTCAATATCAAAAAAATCAAGCGTTTCTTTTTTTAAGTGATGGGAAACGGCCGTTACACCATCAGACATGTTGATAGAAAAAGTGACAACAGGTTTATAAGTCCGGTCTTTGCCAACCAAAGTAATATCCGTTCCATGCAAAGTTGTTACAACCGGAATATGGATACCATAAGTTTTTAAAATTTGCTTAGCCATGTAAGCCGCAGAAGCATGCGGGATGGCGTAATGTACGTGCAGCAAATCCAGGTTTTCAAAACGCACCACATCAACCATTTTACTTGCCAAGGCGATTTCGTAAGGCGCATAATCAAACAGCGGATATTTAGAAACCGCTACTTCGTGGTAAAAAAGGTTTTCAGAAAAAAAATCCAGCCGGGCTGGCTGGTTGTAAGTTATAAAATGTACCTGATGACCGTTATCAGCCAGAGCTTTTCCTAATTCGGTAGCAACAACACCGCTGCCACCGAAAGTTGGATAGCAAACAATACCTATTTTCATTGATCGTATTTATGCACAAATTTATATCATTTAAATTTGCGTAAACTGATCTTTATGTAATTTTACAGTTATGGTTTAACAGCGCCGGCAGTAGAAAGTTGTGCTTGAAGTTCTTGTTGCTTCTTTTGCTTTTTACTGATGTCTTTATTTAAATCATTAATTTTATTGTTTAAATCTTTTACATCATTATCTGCATTTTTTGCGTCCTCAGAACTATTTGCTGCTTTTTTAGCTTTTCTTCTGGCTTTTTGTGTGTTATCATAATCACCATCGCTTGCTTTTTGTGCCGATTTGCTGCTTTGCTCGGCTGTTTGTTTTGATTCCTGACTTGCATCTTGCGCTTTAGTTTGGTAAGCGGGCAGCTTGTTTTGTGCTTCCTGCAACTTTACCTGCAAGTCGGCAATATCTTTGGTAACATCTGCGTATTGTTTGTGCAATTTAACAGTGTCAACATTTTTTTGGGAGAAAGCCTGGGTAGTTAAACCTAATACTGCAATTGCTACTACTAAAGTAATTTTTTTCATGTGATCGTTTTTTGCTTTAAAGTTCAAAAACCATGCCTTTAATTACTGTAGCGTTTTAATATCGTTTTAAAAGAACCGGAAATACAAATTAAGCTAACAGGAATCGAGTTATTTTGAGAAGCATAAAAGCACGTACTTATTTCAGTTCAATCAATCCAAAAACATTTCTTTAAATACCAGTAGTGATCCACCAGGTATTACCAAAAGGATCTTTTATACCAGCACTTCGGCCATAACTTTGGTTGGAAGGCTGCATAACAGACAATGCTTCGTTTACCAATGCTTTTTTGTACACGCTATCACAGTCATCTACATAAATAAACATGCCGGCGTTTTGTGCAGGATAACTTTCTGTAGCATCAGCAAACATGATATAATTACCGCCGATGTTTACCTCCCCATGCATCAATACCTTTTCATCGCGCATTTGCCGGTATTTTTCTTCTGCCCCAAAAACGTTTTTAGTGAAATCAAAAAAATCAACTGCATTATTAATAATTAAATATGGGATGATGCGCTGATAACCAGCCGGGATTTTACTTTTATCTTCCATAACGATTTTTTTAATCTATTTATAAAGATACGCATCCAAGCAACTGAACTTCAATTAATTCTGGCTAAATATTTATTGATCTTGTACTCCTTTTTGTATCGCTTCATAAACTGCATCTTGTATCCTTCTGCGGATACCAAGATTAGATAATTTGTCTGTAACTTTTGGGTTTACACGGTTGGAAAGGAAGATGTAAACCAGGTTATATTTTGGGTCGACCCAAAAACAAGTACCGGTATAACCTGTGTGCCCATAAGTTTGATCGGATGCTAAAACAGACGGATATTTGGTTTCGCGGTTTGGATCCCAGCGATCGAAACCTAAGCCACGGCGACTAACATCCGATTGTTTTGAAGTGAAAAGATCAACCGTTTCGGGTTTGATATATTGTGTTCCACCATAAGTACCTCGGTTTAAAATCATTTGGTACAAAATAGCCAGGTCATTAGCACTGGCAAACAAACCGGCGTGGCCAGAAACGCCACCCAGCAAGCCAGCACCTTGATCGTGCACATATCCAATCAGCAACTGATGCCGGAAACCAATATCGTTTTCTGTTGGCACAATCTGATCTTTAGGAAAACGGTT
>CAZZVO010000292.1:0-4732 GCA_964657505.1 uncultured Mucilaginibacter sp. | reverse complement strand
GTCGGGCTCATAACCCGAAGGTCGTAGGTTCGAGTCCTGCTCCCGCTACCTTAAAATCAGGCAGTTACATGAAGATGTAACTGCCTTTGTTTTTTCAGAACATACAATGTTCATACACTCAGGACTTTGTACAAATTTTAATACTCAAATCACTGAATCCCAGCAGCGATATCTACTCAAATATAACCAAATAATTTCTATTTTACTTCGATTAAAGGGGGTTATTTTGTTCAAACCGATGCTATATTAAGAACTTGGAAGATATGACTGCTAATCTTATATTTGTAATTATCCATTTTCCTAAATCTCAATTCATTTAAATCACAATCTTTTACCTTGTGAGTTACAATCTAAAGAGGTAAATAAGACAAACTGAACTGTTTTATACGGAGATTAACTTGCAGGATAAAGCAGCTTTGATGAAAAATATAACATTCGATAATTTTCAAGTAAAAAGGTATCGTTCTCTATTAGACGTTTCAATAAAAATGTCCAATACCACGCCCATTGTAATTTGTGGTGAAAATAACATTGGTAAGACCAATTTTTTGAGGGCACTAAATCTATTTTTTAATCAGAGAAATGGAGTAAACTTTTCAGGTAGTGAAGACATTCCACATCACATTTATGAAGGCTCGCAGGGCGCTGGAGCAAAGACGGAATTGATAGGGACATTTACTAAAGAGGGGATTAAGTCCACTGTTAAAGTTGTTTTCCGAGACTATTCAACTTCATACTACTTAAATAATAAAGAGGGAAATTATGAAAATATTGACCCATTTTTAAGTTCGTTTGAATATCTATTTATAGAATCCCATAATGTTAATTTGCCTCAACTTATACCCAACGTTTTAGAAAAAGATGGTTTATTGCGTCTTGATTCAAAGCGAAGTAAACAAAGTGCGCCATTAGAAGCGTTGCAGGAATTTATAAAATTATCACAAGTAGCTATCAAAGATATAGAAAGCGATATTAACGACTGTTTTAAAAAGCTAACAGACTTTGACGGCATTCTTAAAGACAAACAAGTTAAAATAAACTTTGCTGAATTTGGAAAACTTCGAGACGTTGTAAAGACTATGACTGACATAACGTTGTATGATGGGAATGATCATAGTATAGCGTTAAAAGGAAGTGGCGCACAAAGAGCACTCTTTTTAGCATTAATGGAATATATCTCGCAGAACTCAAAGAAAAACATCATTTGGGGAGTTGATGAGCCGGAAGCGTTTTTACAGCCGAAATTACAAAAAAAGGTTGCGGAGGTATTTTCAAAAACAGTTTTAGATAAAAAAATACCGATAATAATTACAACCCATTCCCCGCACTTTATAAATTTAGGCAATTTAAAAGACACTTACTTATTCAAGGGAAATCAAGAAAAGCGCTTCTATGAAAGAAAACCTAATATCACTTTTTTGAAATGAATACTTTTAAGCAAGAATTCAAATCAGAAATAGATAAAGCCATTTCAATAAAGGAACATTTAGGTATTCAAAATAATGATGGCTGGGAAGTTCTGCCACAAAATATTTTAGTTGAAGGAGAAGAAGACAAAAGATATTTAGAAACCTTATTCGGTTTGTTAAATATCCCCATGCCCAATATCATATGGTCGGGCGGAGCTTCAAAAATTGGCGGTTATCTCCAATATTATAACATGTTTGCCGATAAATAAGTTTCAAACCATCCTTTACCTGTATTTTTGATAATGACGATGAAGGGCGAGAGCAAGCAAAAAAAATCAAGCCGCAAAGCTTAAAAAATATCACAATGGTTACGGTTCCACTACCGAGATTTGACGGCAAAACCCTTGATCCTATAAACTCTCCAAAATCACCTGATGGGGACTGGGAGATTGAGGATTTTTTTCCGCCAGAAGTGATGATGGAAGCGGTGAATTTATTACTTAAAAAAGAAAAATATAAAAAGATTTCTTCCATACAAATTCAAAACCGAAGTAAAGAAGCTTTTATTAAAAAGGGGATTCTTGCATATGCTGAGGAGTGTTGTTCTTCAAATAACCCAGATCGTCCATCATTAGCTTTGGAGGATGAAGGAAGAAAAATACAACTTTGTAGAATTTTATGCGATTTGTTACCTCAGATTTGGGAGCGGGACAATTTAAAATTTAAGATTCAAACCAGATTTATTAAAAGTCTAAATAGCTGATTAGGATGCAAGTAATTTGTTTAGAAGAAACCGCCTATTATGCTTTACTGGATAAAGTTATGGACTACGTTAAGCAGAAGCATGAAATCAAACAAGATAAATGGATTTCAGGTGAAGAAGCCATGAAAATGCTTCGCATAAAAAGCAAAACAACTTTACAAAAATTGAGAGATGAAGGACAAATCCGTTATTCCCAACCGGAAAAAAAGATCGTATTATAAGACCGCCAGTCAATAGAAGATTACCTTGAAGATTTACCTACGAAACCTTTTAATCATGGAAGAAGAACAAGACCCATCACCCGAATACATTAAATATTTTAACGCAGGGTATCAGATGCAAAAGCACGAACCGCAATTGTTGGATAAAGTGTTAAGAGGATCAGAACGTGATAACACAACCCTAAAAGCTATGGAAGCCGGGCAAATGCAAGCAGAACGAGAGAAGATTATGGAGCACCAAAAGCAGATCAAAGAAAGACAACAAACAAAGAAACGAGGTCGGTAAACCTAATTAGTTCAATAATTTGATATGAACAATTTAAAGCCGGTTATTGCCATTGAAAACATTTTTGCTATTTTGAAAAAAATTCCTGATATTGAAGCAAAGAGAAGATGACTTTTTTTTAAAAGGTTAGGAATCTAAACTTTAAGCATAAACGATTAACAGATTAAATTTTAGTACCAATAGTTTCTCAATATGTTTCCAATTGAGGCATCCGATGTACAGATTTTTATCGCTAGCCAATTTCGGGCATTAGTGGCTTACATTGTTTTTAGTTTTTTTATTGTCCTAATAGGTATCATGATATTAATTTTTGGTCGTTTCTGGTTCACTGCGGGTGAGCAGATAAAAACCGCCGTAAGTTTTGGGGGAGCCGCAATAACCACATTAACAACTTTCCCTCTGAAAATTGTATTGAATTGTTATGACAAAATTTCTTTTTTGAAGTTAGCCCAAACCAAATTGTTGGAATTACAAACATTACAACTTTCCAAAAAGGAAGTGAATACTAGGAAGGAGAAAATTTGCAATGCGATACAAGCAATTATTGATAAACCTCTTTAAATATGGAAGATAATTTTTTAATTGAAGAACTTAAAAGAAAACAGCGAGATAGACAGAGAAAAACTTTACTTTTCACTTTTATCCCGATTATTACTGTTATCCTTTTTATGGTTTACACTTTAAAGGTCGTTTCAAAAGGGAGAGAAGAAATTTCAGAATTGAAACTAAAGCGTAATATTTTAAAACATTTTATAGACTCAATTCGTCGAGATTCGACAACAAGGTTTGCAACCAGATTTCAGTTTACAGTTTTAAATTGTGATACAATTTGGCAACAAAAGCAACTTCTCGACACAAACAAAACTGCAGTGGAAGAAAGCAAGAGGGCTTATAATTTACTTAATGAAATCAAAAAAAAACCAATTCCATTTCATTTGATTACTATCCGCTATTATAAAAAGACAATAGAGAATGATAAAATTTTTCAATCATTAGCAAGAAGTGGTTTTTCTTGGATATTGGTAAAAGAAGATTCTGAAGATAATAAGGTATTTTGTAATTCGATTCATTATTCAAAATTTATGTCTGAAGATGCCATTAAAGTAGCAGCTTTAGCTTTGATCGAAGTTGGTTTAGAAGTTAAAGAAATTAAACCTTATTCTGGTAAGCACTCGTTAAAACTCAATTCTATTGAAATAGGAGATATTGATGCACAAAAATTGCCATCTATAACTGTAGATTCTATTCGTCAGTTTCATGTTAGTAATTAGTCTTCAGAATACAGGATTTTAAAAAAATGCACAAAATTTATTTAAGCAAAATTTTAGATGCTGTGGAAATAAAATCAAAGCCTGAATAAACCAATTTTTGAATGGATTCGGTCATTGACTCTGCAACGCCGATATTAAAGACTTGAAATTCTGTAACTGAGATAGTCACAATTTAATCTGACAGTTACGATAATTTAAAACAAGTAATAGAGATTAGTATTATGACAACCCAAGCAAAGATCATCAAAACAAGATGGGCATATTGGAGCTTGCCCAGCATTTAGGGAACGTATCACAAGCCTGCAAAGTAATGGGCTACTCTCGTGATAGCTTCTATAGGTTCAAGGAACTTTATGACCAGGGTGGCGAACTCGTCCTTCAGGAAATCAGCAGACGAAAGCCGATCATAAAGAACCGCGTAGAAGAACATGTAGAAAAAGCTGTTGTTGAGATGGCCATAGATCAGCCGGCGTTAGGTCAGTTGAGAGTATCCAACGAACTTAAAAAACAAGGTATATTAATATCTCCCGGAGGAGTAAGAAGTATCTGGTTACGCCATGACCTGCAAACCTTTAAGCTTCGTTTAAAGGCATTAGAAGCCAAGTCGGCGCAGGAAGGATTAGTCTTAACCGAAGCCCAGGTAGTTGCGTTGGAGAAGGCTAAGGAAGAAAAGAAAGCGCATGGCGAAATTGAGACACATCATCCCTGCTATCTGGGCGCGCAGGACTGTATATTATGGAGATGTTGACCACCCTGTTCCGGGCCAAATTGACCACTGAGTT
>CAZZVO010000291.1:0-4755 GCA_964657505.1 uncultured Mucilaginibacter sp. | reverse complement strand
TAGCTGCCCGGACCAATGATTTGATGCTGGCACAGGCTGAAGCAGAAAACCAGCGCGACCGGTTAAAAAGGTTTTTTATACAGGCACCAGCGGGTGTTTGTATTTTAGACGGGCCTGATTTGGTTTTTGAATTGATCAATCCGCATTACGAACAACTTTTTCCGGGGAGGAATTTGTTAGGCAAACCCCTTCTGGAAGCGGTATCCGAAATTGATAAACAGCCTATATGGAATATCCTGCAAAATGTTTACCACACCGGGAAAACTTTTGAAGGCAACGAAATGCTTATTCCCTTAGCGCGAAATAACTCCGGATTAGTTGAAGACCGCTATTTTAACTTTATTTACCAGGCGCGTTTAGATGCAAAAGACCAGGTGGATGGCATTTTAGTATTCGTTTTTGAAGTAACAGAAATGTTTCTGGCCAAACGCATGGTGGAAGAAAGCGAAAGGCGTTTTCGATTTTTATTAAATGCCATGCCGCAACAAGTTTGGATGGCCAAACCAAATGGCGAGTTAGACTATACTAACCAGGTTGGTTGTGATGATTTTGGGAAAACTGTCGAAGAAATAGTAGGTAGTGGTTGGCAAGCTTTTATTCATCCCGACGATTTGCTTGGTTGTTTACAATTGTGGAAAGCAGCACTGGAAACAGGAAACGAGTATGTTGTTGAATTTCGATTGCTGATGGCTGATGGACAGTATAAGTGGCATTTAGGAAGGGCTGTCCCTTTAGTTGAGGATGGGCGGATAAAACTATGGATGGGCACAAACACCAATATCGACTTTCAAAAAAATAACGAACACAAAAAAGACGAGTTTATTTCTATCGCCAGCCACGAATTAAAAACGCCCCTCACCAGCATTAAAGCATTTAACCAATTAATGGAGCGGACAAAAGACGCCGAAAAGTTAAAGGGCTTTGTAAAGAAGTCGGCCGAGCACATTCTTCGTCTGGAAAAACTAATTAATGATTTGCTCGATGTAACCAAGATCAATGCCGGTAAAATTATTTATAACATGCAACCTTTTAGCTTTAAGCAAATGCTTGAAAACAGCATAGAAAGCGTACAGCATACTTCCCCTTCGCATCAAATCATTTTAGAAAATGCGGTAGATATTGAATATAGCGGCGATCATTTCCGCTTGGAACAAGTAATGCACAACTTTTTATCTAATGCCATTAAATATTCTCCCGCAGGGGAAAAAGTTATTGTAAACAGTAAAATAGAACTTGAAAATATAATTGTGTCCGTCCGTGATTTTGGGATCGGTATCGCCGCAGACAAGTTAGACCTGTTGTTTGACAGATATTATCGCGTAGACAACACAGCTATGCGGTTTGAAGGCCTTGGTTTAGGTTTGTTTATCTCTTCCGAAATCTTAAAGCAGCATCAAGGTAGTTTTTGGATTGAAAGCGAGCCGGAAAAGGGCTCTATATTTTATTTCAGGTTGCCATTAAATCAAATTAAGGAGACGGAGCCTGTTAAAAAAACAGCTACTTTTTACCAGGACAGCAGCATTACAATCAGCCATAATAAAACAAATAATTGTTTAAATGTAGATTGGACGGGTTTTCAGAATTTAGAATCTGTACAGCGCGGCGGCATGTTGATGTTAGAAATGATGCAAGCAAACAATTGCCACAAAATAATGAACGATAACAGGCACGTTTTGGGCACATGGTCTGAAGCTTCAGACTGGGCAGGAAAAGAATGGTTCCCGATGATGGAAAAAGCGGGCCTCCAATACTTTGCTTGGATATTTTCGCCAAGTGCTTTCAGCCAATTATCAGCCAAAAAAAGTGTAAATGTCGCCGTTAACAATGTAACTACACAATTTTTTACTGATATAAACTTAGCGGAGGAGTGGATTAATAAGCAGGGAATAGCTTCTCTCATGTCTTAAGTCAATACTAAATTTCCGGTTAGATCAGCTTCTAAATCTCTACCCCCGAAATGCAGTTAAACTCTCCCAATTGTATTCCAGCGGAACAGGTAAAGTACGGTTATAAGGTGGCTTGCTGTATTCGTCTGCCATTTTTAAGAACACCAGGTAAGTGAGTTGTTCTAAGTAATCGCCGTAACCTACGCCGTCATCGCGGAGCATATTACAGAAAGACCAGACTTTAGGTATAATTGCGGAAGATGTCATAGGTTATAGTTTAATCAAAGTCGTTTCTTGCTTCAATTTTATGGATTACATATTTTAATTCTTCGTCCATTTCTAAATCTTTAATTTCTCTTGCAATTGCAAATCGACTTATTGAAACTTTATAGGTATCGGCAATCCAATTGCATAGAGTTGAAATAGCTTTTTTACCAGGTATTAATGACAATTTATTTAATCCCCAGTTAGAATTTACATACTGTCTTGCTTCCTGATTCACTGTTTTAGTAGATTTTGAATTGTCCTTATATTGTATTTCAGTAGCAAACGAATCAATGACATCATCTTTTAACGATTCTGCTATCTCAACCAGTTTATTATGTATTTCGTCTTCTGTCAAAACGTTTGCTTTTTTTTTATTATTTATTAATCTAAAGATAGCTGCTGGGCAGATAAGGTAGTTTTCGATTTCCTTTTTTTGCCATATGTGCAAATTAATTCCTTGATTTTTTGATTCACTTATCCTTTCCTTTTTTTCTTCACTTGTATGATAGTCAGAATCGAAAATGCAATATGTTTTTATAGTTGAACTATTTTCCCTGAAAACTTTATGTGAACCAATCACTCTCTGCCAACCTCCCCAACCCTCAACGAACGTTTTAGGTAATACATCAAATGGTTCAAATGAATGAGGGAATAGTTTTGATTGAAATATTGTAAGTAATTTGATATCATCCTTTTCCCCCTCCAGAATTAAAAATTTATTACAAGAGAAGAGGCGTGCAATCTCTATATTATGAACACTTCCTATCTCGTTTACTATTTTTTGAACAAGTGGTGCTTTGTTCGCATAAATCTGTTTAGGCTTACTACTATTAACTGGTAATATATTTTCCGGCTCAACTTCAGCCATTATCTCTACTGAATGAGTGGCAACTATTACCTGTACAAAATCGTTTTTAACCAATTTGATCAACCGACGTTGTAAATCGGCATGCATGTAAACATCCGGTTCGTCTAGAATAACAGTTGTATTAAATGAACAGCGTGATAAAAACCACATTGTTTGCAACCACATTTGTAATCCGTGCCCCATCCATCCAACCTCTGCTTCAAAATCATTATCTCTAACAAAAAGAAACAGATCTCCTTGAGTTCTAACATTCTCATTGTTATTAATGCCGAGTCCTTGCCACGTTCTTTCAGCCAAAGCTTTAAATTTATCAAAATCCTTAGGAAAATAGTTTAGTTGATTCCTGAAATTTCTAGAACTCAGATTAGTTAATTGATTTCGTACGACAGTTTCTAATTTTATAACAGACTCATTTTTTAATAATGGTGATATCTGCGGTAATATTTTTATGTCATGCATTTTTAATAGCTGCGCAAATCTTTTTGATTCTACATTTTTTCCATCCGAACTTTGAAATGTTGCAAATATTTCGGCATCTTCTCCGATAAATACATTCACTTTTGTACCGTCCTCAAATTCTCCTACTATTTTAGCAGGAGGATTTCCATACATGTAAAATATATTTTGAGTAGAGATATCTAAGTTTTTTAGATTTGGTTGAATTCCTAATATATCATCAATTCCAGTTAGCCAAGATGGAGGTTTAACATACAGAGAGTTTGTAGCCCTAATTACTGTAAGAGATAAAATTCGGAGAGCTTCAATCAAAGTTGATTTACCAGCATTGTTTTTACCAACAACGATTGTCAATTCCTTAAACGTAATTTCTGTTTTTGAAAAACATCTATAGTTTTCTATCTGAACCTTTTTAAGCATCTTTTTAAATTAGTTTCCCTTCAAACGCCTTTTTCAATACACTTTGCCTTAATGCTTCTGCTTGTTGCAAACTCGTGGTTATGGTTTCTTCCATTTTATCGCATACACTTTAACAAACGGTAAATAAAAGTAATGGCAGTAAACGTTTTCCCGGAACCGGTTGCAATCTGGATTAATGCCTTTGGTTTATTGTGCTTAAAAGAAGCATCTAAATTGTTGATCGCCGTAATCTGGCAATCGCGCAGATGTAGGGTTGGTAAAGCGGGTAAGTCAAGCAATCTTTTTCTTAATGGCGATGCTTTTAACCAATCGCGAAAAGTTTCCGGCCAATGAAAAGCAAACACTATCCTTGATTGTGGTTTCGGGTCGCGGTAATCGGTAAAACGGGTTATTGCACCTGTACTTTCGTAAACAAAAGCTAAAGGATCGTGCTGCAGATACTTTAGTTTCGCATGTGTATATTCCGAGGATTGTTCTTCAACATTAATCAGCCTGTAGCCTTCATCTTCCCTTTTGGCTTCAATAACGCCTACTGGTTTTTTATCTACAAACAGCACGTAATCGGCAGGGCCTATATCCGTTTGGTATTCCCGAACGGCAACCCCTAAACCTGCTGCCAGGTTAATCTGCTTCTTGCTTTGAACTTTCCATCCGCAGGCTTGCAGTTGCTGGTCTATTTCGTCGCGGGCAAGTTGTTCGGGCGTTTGGTTCATTATTTCGGAAAAGGCTTGGCAATAAATGTAGTATTTGTAAAAGGTAATTAAAAGCAATTACCTTTTAAATCAATAATTAAAGAATCGATAGTATTATCCTTTTTGCAGACGTAGATTTGCAGTTTTAATCTGAAAAGACTAATTG
>CAZZVO010000290.1:0-4755 GCA_964657505.1 uncultured Mucilaginibacter sp. | reverse complement strand
CGGCAGCGCTTATCCATTTAGCTTTCCATTCGTTTGGGTTGAGGATGCCCATCGTCCAGTTTGCGGCTTTGCTCCAGGCAGAAACATGGCCGAGCTGATCCCAAACCCGCACTTTCCACCAATATTTCTGACTAGATTTTAATGCTTTTCCCTTGTAAGTGATGTACGCCATCCGGTCGCTCATCACCTTTTTAGAATCCCATAAATCACCGCCTTTACTGAAATTAGCATCGGCAGAAACAAGGATTTGGTAAGCACTTTGCCTGATATTCCTTTGCCTGTCATCCGCAGTTTTTAAAATATAACTTAAGCCCGGGTTAGTTACATCAACACCTAAAGGATCAGTATAAAGTTCGCAAGCTAAGTTAACGGGCAGCACTTTAGCGTTAGTTGCAGCGGATAAAAAGCAGCTAGTCAGTAAAAATAAAAGTCCGAGGAGTTTGAATTTTTTCAAAATTTGGATATCAAAAGGCGTTTAATTCAGTTCGGTTTCAGCTCAAAGCTACCATACTTCTTTTATGCCGGTAAATTTATATCTACTCAATTCAATACACAAATTATGTAACCTGCTTAATTTAAGGTGATAAAAGAAGCATCCTAAAATATGATCTTCATCATTTCCTGTGCACTAAAGTTTTTGCAGCTTTACAAGAATAAACTTTTACAAAGAAAAATGAAAGTAGATTGGTAAATCCGGGCATCGCAGTTACAAGGTTTATTGCAAATGCTTCTTTTATCGCCCTAAAACACATCCATTTCATTTTCCTGTAGCTAATTTATTATGAGACTCTCCATCGAGCGAAAAAACATCAAAGTATATCCGGACCCGAAACGGGTGATTGCACGTTTCTTTTTTAATGGTGATGAGCGCGGAAAAGAAGTAATTACCCGGGTGATGGAGCTGAACGAGGAGCAAGTTTTCACCATTATTTCGCCTATTTTACAAGAATATTCCAAACGCCACCGAAACATTACCAAACTCTTATTAAAGCATTGCACCAAGTTGAAATACTTGTTCGAGGCTATGAAAATCGATTTCGACAGCATTAAGCCTTACCGGCAATTGCTGCTTGGCTCCTATTTTACTCACGAATATTCCATTGAATCTGCAGCTTTTTTTAACCCTTCGATTATTGAAGACCCAGACCAAACAGAGCTGGAAGAAGGGCAGAAACGACTGATCATCAGCTTCCGCGCGGTTGGCGAAGGCCATATTTCTTCTATCGTTTTTAGGCGTGCTTTGATTGATAAAGACAATAACATCAGCGTAATCCCGTCCGGAAATTATATTGATGAGGCGGAGGTTATACAAAATGCCACCTACAGCAAAAAAATTTTCTTAAACAAAGCGCTAACATCTTTAGTGAGCAAACGTGTAGTTGATGAATTAGGCAGCAAGCTGAACGATTATTTCGACTATTCTACGCTACGGAAAGTAATTGTTGAATCTCAAAAATTAGAACCCGACCCGGAAAAAGATTCGGAACTGGAAAAAGTTTTATGGCTTTCTGATTCTTATTATGAAATTATTTTTTCATTGGATACCGATATTTCCGACCGGGTTATTTTTCCGATTTCGGAATTTGAACGAAAAGGGATTGAAGATGCGCGCTTTAGTAAATTTGCCGAGGATGACGGGCAAATAACCTATTACGCCACTTACACAGCGTACGATGGCTTGATAATTATGCCCAAACTTTTAAAAACGAAAGACTTTTATAATTTTAAAATTGGCCCGTTGTTTGGCGAAGGTGCGCAAAATAAAAACCTGGCTTTGTTCCCCAGAAAAATAAATGGCAAATATGTAATGCTTTCGCGAATTGATGGCTGGAACAATTACATCATGTTTTCGGAGAATATCAATATCTGGAAAAACCCTGCCATTATCGAGCGGCCAAAATATAGCTGGGAATTTGTACAGATTGGCAATTGCGGTTCGCCCATAGAAACAGAAGCTGGCTGGCTGGTTATTACACATGGCGTTGGCCCAATGCGCCGGTATTGCCTGGGTGCCTGCCTTTTAAAACTGGACGACCCAACTGTTGAACTTGGCCGTTTGGATGAACCGTTGCTAATACCAAACCCGGATGAGCGCGAAGGTTATGTGCCCAACGTGGTTTATTCCTGCGGATCGATTATCAATAACGGGAAGCTGGTTATCCCCTACGGCTTGTCGGATTTTTCATCTTCTTTTGCCACTGTTGATTTAGAAGCCTTGCTGGCCCGGTTAAAACCAACACCCGAATAACAGCTTTTTTAAATCTTGTAAAGCTGCTTGCTGATGCTTCTTTTATCACCTTAAAACTATCAACCTTCCTGTAAATCTTACGCAGAAAGTATTTTGGATACCAAATTTAGGTGATAAAAGAAGCATTGCTTTTCCACCAAAACGTAAACCGACGGGCTTTTAAGAACTTAGGATTGCCCGGTAACATTCCAAATAATCTGCCGTCATTTTTTCTTGAGAGAAACGCGAAGCTGCCCATAAATTGCAGGCTTTCCGGTCTAATTTTGCTACCGCAGCTACGGCTTCAACTGCTTCATCAACCGTATCAACTAAAAAACCTGTTTTTTCTTGTGCAATTAATTCGGGCATCGAGCCTTTGTCAAACGCAATTACCGGTGTTCCGCAAAGCATGGCTTCGGCCACGCTCATTCCGAATGGCTCGTTGAAACTGATTGGATGGAGCAGCGCCAAAGCGTTCCCTAATAATTGGTTCCGCATTTCTGGTGCTGCATGGCCGAGGAACTGGATATCATCACCTAAAAAAGGCTTTATTTGCTGATCGAAATAATCCTGCTGCTGGATAATCCCGGCAATCAACAACCGTTTTTTGGCTCGTTTTGCAATCGCAACTGCTTCTGCTGTCCCTTTATCGGGATGAATCCTGCCCAAAAACAACAAGTAATCTTTAGGAATTGGGTTGAAGTTAAAATCAGCCGTTCGCAAGCCATTAAAAACTGTAGCTAAGTAAGTTAATTCGGCATTGCGGTCGGCATTACTAATGGAAACGTAGGAAGAAACATTGTTGTATTTTTTATAAACGGGAATGATTTTAGGCGAAGAAAAACCATGTATAGTTGTTAAAACCGGCGTTTTAATTAATTGCGAATAAGTGAGCGGTAGGAAATCAAAATGATTGTGGATTAAATCAAACCTGCCTGCTTTTTCCATCAAATTACTGATGTGGAGGCATTCTGCAACTTTGGCATCTGCCTGGCGGTCTTCTTTATAACCTTGTGGTATCACCGCGTCGAGTTTTCCTGCGGTGATGGAATCTTGGGTGGCAAACAAAGTAACATCAACCCCGGCCGAAACCAAACCTTCTGCTACGTTAGCGGCCACTTGTTCCCAGGGGCCGTAATGCCTCGGCGGCGTTCGCCAGGCAACGGACGCCAATACGGCTATTTTCATTTAAGCAATACGCTTGCTGGGTTTGCAGCATTTTGATTTTTAGGCTGACCATGTTTAAAAGCCTGCAAAACCGTTAAATGCGAGATGAGGTAAGCCAGCGTACTTTCTGCGCCTTGGTTTTTGTTGATGCCGGTGGACTGCAAGCCATCGTAACAACCCCCGGTTTCGATATTGTATAGAGGTACGCGCAGCGAGTTTTCGCCCAAAAACCACAAATAGCTCGAAAACATTTTTTTGCGGAACTCTTCTTTTTGTGTAACCTGGAAAGCCTGGAAATACATCAGCACCATGGCCATCAGTTCGATGGCTTGCTGATCATACAATGGCATTTGCCCGTCCCGAATATACCAGCCGTCGTTACCAACCGGGTTTAAATATTTGGTGTTTAAAGTCAGTTTTTCAACAAAGCGCAACGCTTCGATTGCTACTTCTTTTACCGCCTCATTTCTGGTGATTTCTGCCGAATGAAACAAAGCCAGCGGGAAAATAGCATTATCATACGTTAACTTATTCTCAAACCAATGCCAGTCGTGCGCCTTGGTATTGTGGTAAGCATTAGTTAATTTATCCGTTAATAAAACAAGTTCAGCGAGCATTTTTTCATCGTAAGGGTGCGTCCTTAAATAATAGCTCAACCCGGTAATGGTATTGCAAACGCCTCTTAAATGCGTTAGTTTTTTAAAATGAGGTACAGCTTTATACAGCAACTCGTAACCAAACTCACTGTACGAATTGTTTGGCGCCGTGTGAATAAGAAAACCTAAAGCCCAAACGGTACGGCCAAAAGAATCGTCTGAGCCTTCCTCGTCTAAAAACTGCCTGCTGAAGCTTAAAAAGTTACGGAAGTTGCCGTCGGGAAGCTGCATATCCTGAATATAACTCAGGTAAATGGGCAGCAGTTGGAGCGATTCTTCACTTTTGTTCATCTGATATGCCATCAATGCCATGATGAGCGCACGGGCATTATCATCTAAACAATAACCCTCTTTCCGATTTGGGATATCATATTTGGCATGCTGAAAAATGCCAGTATCATCTGTTAAGCGATGGATATAAGCGAGGTTAAACGCTGGCATCAATGCAGCAGAAGCGGTTACAGTTAAACTTTCGCCGCTGTAATCATAATTGGTAACAGCTTCTTCTAACAGGATAATGTATTCGGCACCAATTCTTGGCCAGCGGAATTTTAAGCCGTATTGATAAGCATTCTTTTTTAATACAGCCAATTTTTCCGGGCTTTCCAGCAACTGGTTAACAATTAAAGCAAGGCCAGCTTCATCTTTAAAATTGAACAAACGGCCGCGGTTGCTCTCTAAAAGCTCCTGCGCGTGCCAGTAAGG
>CAZZVO010000289.1:0-4780 GCA_964657505.1 uncultured Mucilaginibacter sp. | reverse complement strand
AAGGAGCAGGCATCTGGCTTAACGTGCTCAACCTCAGTAACAAACTTTACGCCACAACGGTTACGAGCAACGCTTACGGCGATACTTACAACACCGGTTCGCCGCGCATTTATAATTTGGGCATCAGTTATAACTTCTCCAAACACTGATTTTATGTCGATAAAAACAGCATCCACCACATTAGCTTCGCCCGAAAAAGAAAGCAAAACCAAGCTAAACGCTAAACGCAACTTTTATAAATGGCACCGAATTTTAGGTTTGATGGCATTGGTTCCAGTGATATTCTGGACCATCAGCGGCTTGTCGCACCCGTTTATGGCCAACTGGTTTCGGCCGTTTATTCCGCAGGAAGTTTTTCATCCAAAAACGCAGGCCGAAATGCAGCCAAAACTTTCTTTGCAGGAAGTTTTAGACCGAAACCATTTGACGGAAATCCGCAATTTTGGACTGGTTAATTTTGATCGCGGAACGTTTTACCAGATTTTAAACCGAGATAGCATCAACCAATATTATTCGGCTAAAAACGGAAATCTGCTTCCCAACGGAGATCAAGCTTACGCAGTTTATTTGGCGAGGTTTTTCATCAACGATAAAAAAACACCGGTAAAAGAAGCACTGCTGCAAACTGCTTTCGATTGGAAGTATCAGCCAATCAACCATTTACTGCCAGTTTGGAAAATCAGTTTCGACAGGAATGATGGCATGGATATTTACGTGGAAACCGGCCAAAGCAGGCTGGCAACTTTTAACAACAACACGCGAAAAAGTTTTCTGTGGATTTTCGAGCAGTTCCATACCTGGCAATTTCTGGCTGCAATTGGCGGCGAAAAGTTTCGGATTGTTGTGCTGCTGGTGATTGTTGGCGTGCTGTTTTTATCGTTACTAAGTGGATTAATTGTTTACGGTTTGTTTTGGAAAAAATTCAAATCCATCCAGCAAAAAAGAAAAATTGAAGGCCGGGAAGACAAGCGTTTTCTGCACCGTTTTCATCGGCAAATCGGACTGATTGTTTCTTTCGTAATGTTCACTTTTGTTACGAGTGCTGCTTTCCATTTGCTGGTTAAACTGCACAACATTCAACCCGAAAAAGTGCAATACCAACAATTGATCAAACGTAACGAACTGCTTTTATCCAACTTAAAATTACCTTTAGCGGATTCGTCGATACAGAAAGTTGCACTGGTTCGGTTTCAAAATCGAGTATATTATCAGGTTTTAAATAACCAGAAACAGATTTTGTATTTCGATGCGCAAAACGGAAAAGAATTGCCAAACGGCGACCAGCAATATGCAAGTTTTCTGGCTGATTTCTACCGAGATTCTGCGGAGGAAAAGGTAAATCTTAAGCCAAAATCAATCACGTTAATTAAGCAGTTTGATAACGAATACGGTTTTATCAACAAGCGTTTGCCGGTGGAAAAAGTGAGTTATCCGAATAAGGAAAATTGGTATGTTGAGACGACTTCATCCAAACTTTCGACAACTGTTGCGGGAATTGATAGGGCAGAAGGTTTATCGTTCATCTTTTTGCATAAATATTTTGGGATGACTTGGGCTGGAAAAGACGTAAGAGATATTGTAAGTATGTTAGCCGCGCTGGGCGTTTTGGTGGTTTCGTTGTTTGGTTTTGCTTCTTTTATCAGTAATAAATCTGTTTAAAAACATTCTTCTCATGAAAAAAATAATTCTCTTTGCTGGCGTTGTAATAACACTTTTCGCTTGTAATCAAAGCGGTCAAAAAACTGCGGAAAATCAAAAAGACACAATTTCTGCCGGTAAAAAAAGCATCAAATATACTTGCCCGATGCACCCGGAAATCGTTAAGAATAAACCAGGCGTTTGTCCGAAATGCGGAATGGATTTGGTTGAGAAAGAATGATAAGCTTCTTTTATCAACCTAAAAACATAAAGAACCGTAAATTGCCGAACCAAAATTTGAAATAGTTAAACAATGAAATACAAATTAATAATTGCCGCTTTCCTGCTGATTTTTGCAGCCTGCAAAGACAACAAAAAAGACGAGAAAAAGCTGGAAGCCGAAGTGATGGAAATGCACGAAAAAGTGATGGGCGACGGCGAAACGGCGATGAAAAATAAAATGAAATTAGATACGCTGATCATGAAAAAAGACAGTGTAAAAAAAGTATTTCCGGCGATGGATACTTCCGCAGAAAACAAAAAAATGCGAAGTTTAAGTACACAGATTTTAAAAGCGGATGATGCAATGAGTGATTGGATGCACAATTATAACCCGGATTTTAGCGGGAAACCGCACCAGGAAGTGATGGATTACCTGGCGCAGCAAAAAAAGATTGTTGGCCAAATCAATACGCAGTATAAATCCGTTATCCAAACATCAAACCAATATTTGTTAAAATTTAAAAAGAAATGAAGAAATTATTCTGGCCGGTGCTGGCTTTACTGGCTTTTGCTGCCTGTAAAAATAAAGACAAAGAAACGCATTTGCCTATTTACGGTGATCGGCAACCAATCACTAAAACTATTGACGGCAAGCAAGTTGCGGATACAGTTTATGCCACGATACCGCCGTTTAGTTTTGTTGACCAGAATCGGGAAACGATTTCTTCGGGTAAAAACTTAGACGGCAAAATTTACGTGGCAGATTTTTTCTTTACCTCGTGTCCGTCCATTTGTCCGACTATGCAGCGCAACATGCTGACGGTTTTTAAAGCTTATCAGGGCAAATCGGATTTTAAATTAGTTTCTTTTACGATTGATCCGCGGCACGATACCATTCCGGTTTTGAAAGAATATGCAGAAAAGTTGGGCGCAAAAGCCGATCAGTGGTATTTCTTATTGGGGAAAAAGGAAGAAGTTTATCAACTGGCCGAAAAAAATTATCTGGTTTCGGTAGCCGAAAGCAAGGAAACGCCGGGCGGTTATGTGCACCAGGGCTGGCTGGTTTTGGTGGATAAAAAAGGCCGTGTGCGAGGTGCTTACGATGGCACAAACGAAAAGCAAGTGGAGCAGTTGATCGCGGATGTAAAATTGCTGATGGACGAAGATGAAAATCCGAAAACATGAAACGGATTTTGATCCTCCTTTTACCTTTCACCTTTATCCTTACAACCTTCTTGCTCTCCTGCCAAAGCGAAGCCGAAATTGAGTATAAAAGATATTACATCCAGGGAATGAATATTTATCAAACCCAATGTAAAAACTGCCACGCCGAAAACGGCGAAGGTTTGGGCGCACTATTTCCGCCGTTAAAAGAAGCAGATTATTTGAAGAAAAATAAAAACCAGTTGGCTTGCGTTATTCAATATGGTTTAAAAGGGCTGATTGTCGTCAACAAAAAAATGTATAACAACGGCATGCCTGCACAAGCTCAGTTAGCACCGATAGAAATTGCGGAAGTGATTACATATGTAACCAATTCTTTTGGCAACCAACAAGGTATTTATAAGTTGGAAAAAGTTAACACCGACTTAAAAAATTGCCAGTAAAAGAAGCATCTAAAATTGCTGCAACATTGGTAAAATAGTACTAACAGTGGCGGCGGAAGTAATTATAATTTTAGAAATTGCTTTTTGTGAAGATGATTATGTGGGAGGAAGGGATATCATTGCCAAGACTTTATAATCCGTAAAGAAAATCTTAATTTTCGATTGTGGGAAAGTAAAACATTAACCCTAAAATTTCCTTAATACTCGAACTGCAATACTTCTTTTAACATACAATTATTAACCGATATGATTAATTTTAAAACAAAATTTTTAAATGATTTCAAGATAACGACTGCTAAAATTGCCGTTATAATTTGCGTTGCTTTAAGCACTTTAGCTTCTACATCAAATGCACAAACTGCCGCTAAAAACGCTGGTTTAAAAACGCCCGAAGGTTTTTCGGCAACCGTTTTAGCCAGTAATTTGGGTAGTGCAAGACATTTGGTAGTTACACCGCAGCACGATATTTACATCCGTTTAGCCAAACCAATTAACGGAAAAGGTACTTTGGTTTTGCATGAAAGTGATGGCAAAGCGGTAGTAAAATCAGGTTTTGGCAATTACGGCGGAACCGGGATTTATATGAAAAACGGTTACCTGTACGATTCATCCAACGAAGAAATCTTTCGTTACAAGTTGAATGCGCAAAATGAAGTTATTAATCCGGCTGCTCCCGAGAAAATTGTTACTGGTCTTATTAGTCGTTTTCAACACGAAACCAAATCAATTATTGTTGACGATAACAACAACATTTATGTAAACATTGGCGCTTACTTAAATTCTTGTCAGGAAAAAGACCGTCAGCGTGGTTCAATGGGCATCAAAGGTTGTCCGCTGTTAGATTCTGCCGGTGGCATCTGGATGTTCAAAACCGATAAGCCGAACCAGCAGTTAGGCGATGGCGTGCGTTATGCAACCGGCTTGCGGAACGTGGTAGGTTTAGACTGGAACAAGCAAGACAACCAGCTTTATGTAATGCAGCATGGCCGCGACCAATTGCACGATATTTTCCCGGATATGTACACCGTAAAAGACAATGCTAATTTACCGGCAGAAACCATGTACGCTTTAAAAAAAGGCGATAACGCAGGATGGCCTTACACTTATTACGATCCGTTTCAGCACAAAGAAATGGTGGCACCAGAATACGGCGGTGATGGCAAAAAATCAACCAGCGAATATTTAGAACCTGCTGCTGCTTATCCAGCGCATTTGGCACCAGTAGGCATGTTGTTTTATACCGGAAGCCAATTCCCGGAAAAATATAAAAATGGTGCTTTTATCGCCTTTCATGGTTCCTGGAACCGTGCGCC
>CAZZVO010000288.1:0-4808 GCA_964657505.1 uncultured Mucilaginibacter sp. | reverse complement strand
AAACAGTTGTTGATGGCTATCGTTTGGTTATGATTCCATAAAAATAGAAATTCAACGAGGTGTTAACGGTAACAATATTGTTAACCTGCTTTTACGCCTGTAATTAACTGAAAAGTTACATCTTGCGAAAGAAAGTTAACACGCAATCAATCCGTGTTATAAAAGGTTAAACACTTTGTTTGTACCATGAAAATCGCAATGCTTCTTTTATCGCCATAAATCTTTTATCAACCACAAGCCTTACGCAAAATTTGGTTACTATTTTTAATACGATAAAAGAAGCATCAATACTACCTGGATTTTGGGTTGATTTTTCAGGATAGAAAAACCGACATTAAAGTATCAACACTTGCTATAGAGCTATGGCAAGTGTTGATGCTGTTTAACGATGCCTTTTAGGGTTAAAGGCAACTAAATACTGCAACAGTTTGCCGGACGTGGTTTCTGTGTCCGATTTTTTGTCGATGATAGACTTTGCCACAGTTAATTTTGCTTTAACCAGGCCAAACAATTCCGACAAGATTTCGGGCAATACTTTGGTAGAAATAGTGGGATAATAATCTTTTTCGATGGCTGTTTTTTCAGCTAACGTGGCCAGGTTTAAATCCCATCCTTCATCCGTTTTAAACCCAAATTCTTTGGCACAATTGTTTAAATCGTATACATAAACTTTAGCTTGCATTTCAACCGTTTGGTTCGTCATTATTTCTTTTTGTTTGGCACTACATCAATTTTTGAGGCAGATTTTTTGCCAGACTGGTAATCCGAAGGTGCTTTTTTGCTCTCGGTACTCGCTTCTTTTTTCTTTTCTTTACTTCCTTTGTCTTTGCTCATGGTTCTTTCTATTTAAGGTTTAACTGTTTTATACTGCCGATGTTGTATCTGGTAAATTTTAATAAAGGTTTTTTCTGAGGTTAATTATAGCTCAACTACTTCTACAATTAAAACTGCAAATATTTAAACGGCTGGAAATTGTATAAGAGGTTGTATTGCTATTAAAGGTAGGTATTATAAATTAATTAGCAACTTATGTTATTAAAAAATTTAGTTAATAAATAAAAAAACGACGAAGCAAAAACCCAGTTAACCTCAATCCATTTTTACAAAGGCAAGCTGAAATAAAACCTGGAACCTTTGCCAACAGTGCTTTCCAGCCAAATATCTCCGCCGGCGTTTCTTACAATCTCTTTCGAAATGTATAAGCCCAAACCCAGGTTTAAGCCTGCTTGCTGGTTGATGTTGCCTGCCTGGTGGAAACGCTCAAAAATCGGGATATGATGTTCTTCCGGGATACCGATCCCGAAATCTTCGATGCAGCAAACAGCAAAACTGTTCTCTTTTTTTAAGGAAACATACACCTTTTCGTTTTGGGGCGAATATTTAACCGAGTTAGTCACTAAATTGGTGATCACCTGGATAATCCTGTCACGGTCTGAACAAACCGTAATTGGTGTGTTTTCCGTTATTAAAATCTGGTGGGTTGGTGTAATCAATTGCAAATCGCTAATTACTTCTTTTAGCAGGATATTTAGCTCTAAAGGTTCTTTTTTCAAGGCCAGCTTGTTGTTTTCTAAACGCGTAATATCCAACAAATCGCGAATCAGGTTTTGCAGACGGGAGATTTGCACATCCATCCGGTCTAAAAAATCCCGGTTCCGCAGGTTTTCATCTCCTTTTAAAGAGCGTTTTAAAAATTGGTTATAAGCTTTGATAGAAGTTACCGGTGTTTTAAGCTCGTGGCTAACCGTGCTGATAAATTCGTCTTTTTGCTTTTGAAGTGCCTTTTTATCCGTAATGTCTGAAGCAATGCCGATGATCTTGATCGGTTCATTTTTTTCATTATAATAAACCTTTCCTACTACATTTACCCAGCGGATAGCACCATCCAAACGCTTGATCCGGTAACTGCTGTCCAAAAACCCGGTTTTGATGCTTTCTAAATAAGTTTCGTAAGCCAGGTTGTAGTCATCCGGAATAATATGGCTGGCCATTTTATCAACCGTCCATTCCTCTTTATTATCACCGTAACCGTAAATTTGCGCGTGTTTATAAGAACGGATTGTTGTTTTGTTGATCAAATCTGTATCAAAAACACCGGCTTCTGTATTTTCGATCGCCAGTTTAAAACGTTCTTCGCTTTCGCGTAAGGCATCTTCGGCTTTTTTTCGTTCGGTAATGTCTCTGCCTACAGCAAATAAATACTGTTCGCCAGCTACCGTAATGCCTTTCATATTAATTTCCACCGGAAAAACAACACCATCTTTCCGTTTATGCAAGGTTTCAAAAACAGGTATAGTTTGATTTTGTGCCAGTTTAAAAGCTTCATTAAATCGGTCTTCCTGGTAAATCGGGTCTACGTCCGGTACGCGGATATGCAACACCTCTTCATCTGTATATCCCCAACGTTTTTTAGCCTGGGTATTTAAATAGGCAAAACTCCCGTCGGCACGCATCAATATAAAAGCATCATTGGCCAATTCTGCAAGGAACTTAAAGATATTCAGCTCTTCCTCGGCTTGCTTGATAGCGGTAATATCAAAAAAAGAAGTAACGGCACCCAGCAAATTAGCTGTACCAGGACTTAAAAGCGGCGAAGAATTTACCTGTACCCAAGCCAAAGTATTATCTTTTCTGCGGATGCCCATAACCTGGTTTACCTGCCGCTTTTTGGTATTTACCGCTAAATACGGCGGATGGGTATCTCCCGGAAAATCCGAACCATCTTCGTGGATGGCTTTCCATGCCGGGTCAAAAGGGGTTTTTCCGGTAAGCTCGTTTAAGGTTAAACCAAGTAGTTTTTGCGCACTTTCATTGGCACTGGTAATCGTTCCCTCGTCGTTGTGGATGGTTATACCTTCTTCCAAAGTATCAATCAGCGTTTCAAAACGGCCTTCGCTGAAAAGCAGTTTTTGCTCATACTGTTTTAACCCGGTTAAATCTTGCATGGAGCCAACCATGCGGTACGCTTTTCCTTCGCTGTTGTGGAGGGCATAGGCGCGGTCGTAAACGATAGCATAGCTTCCATCTGCTTTGAGGAAACGATATTGAGCCGACCAATTGCTCACGCCATGCGCGATTACTCCTTCGATACTTTTTAAAACTCTTTCTTTATCTTCCGGGTGGATGCGTTTTTCCCAAGATTGAATGTCTGGCTCAATCTCGCTTTTCGGGTAGCCAAAAATTTCCTGCATCCCTTCGTTCCACCATAAAATGTTGGTTGTTAAATCCCAGTCCCAAACAACATCTTGCGTGGCTTTGGCAAGCAGTTCAAAACGTTCTTTGGCTTGCTCTGTTTCTTTAACCTGCTCTTTGATCCGTTTATCAAGTTCGATGTTGGCATTTAAAATTTTGTGGAACTCTTCAAGTTTAACGGATAAAGGCACCGTGTTAGCGGCAGTTCTGTCATTCTTGTTTTGCCTGATAGCTTGCTCCAGTTGTTGCAGTAAACCTACCAGTTCATCGGCAACACTTTCCATTTCGGATAAGCCTTTTCTTGCTTCCTGTACTTTACCTTGGTGGTATAAAGCAATTAGTTTTTGGGCAGAAGTATGGATGTTGGCATGCACTTTTTCGAGCTGCAGCATTTGCGGCAGATGCCCGTAAGCTTGTAGCGCATGACTATAAATCCATTTCCCTAAACTGCATTCGTATTGCGAAAGCACCGGCCCTTCATCAACCTCAATTCCGTATAAAATTGCACGGAGCCGCGCTTTAAATAATAAGTGCTTGGCTCTTGCTTGTTCAAAATCCAGGTGCTGCGCATCCATTTTATAGTTTCAAAATTAAGTTCGAAGTACACCAATCATGGCAAAAGGCAATTTCGCTTTTTGTAATACGAATATAATATTTCCAGGGTTATCAACTTGTAGCCGATTGGTGGCAGTAAGCTTATTCATCAAAATGCTTCTTTTACCGCACCAAATCTTTCAAAAATAAAAATGCCGTAAAAGGTTAAATTTTAAACGAGTGAACCATGCCATTTTACAAAACTTCCCCGCTGCAAACTTTAATCGATAAGCTACCGCAGCAAGGCGTTGTTTGCTGGATCGGGATCAGGCCGGGCAGGAAATTGCCTGTTGTTGAATTAGAAAATGTTGAAGCCATCACGCAAAAAGGTTTGGCCGGCGATCATTTTTCCGGCTCCGCAGAAAGCAAAAGGCAGGTTACTTTGATCCAGGAGGAACATCTGGCCGCAATTGCTTCTTTTATGCAGATAAAAACAGTATCGCCAAAAATGCTCCGCAGAAATTTGGTGATCAAAGGCATTAACCTGCTGGCCTTGAAAGATAAAACTTTTTGGGTAGGCGAAGCATTGCTGGAATACACCGGTGCCTGTCATCCTTGTTCGCGGATGGAAGAAATTTTGGGCGAAGGCGGATACAATGCTGTTCGTGGCCACGGCGGTATTACGGCACGCATCCTTAACGGTGGAAAAATTAGTTTGGGCGATGTGTTAAAGGTTGAAGGCTGATTTGCATTTTCCTCCAAATCATCAACTCACTGCGTAATTACCGATGCTGTTTTTACCGGTCTTTTTTTTGATCCGGTTTAGCCACATCATTACACCGGTTACCGGGAATATCAGCGACAATAAGCAAACTACAAAGCTGATGATTTTAGTAGGCCAGCCATAAACAGAACCTGTGTGGATCGGTTTTACAAAAGCGCGGGCGCGTTGCCCGGCGTTTTTATCGGCAAACTTTTGTATGCTGATGGTTTTTCCGGAATATTGATCGATAAAATAAGTATCCGCCGTTGTTTCTACTGCGCCTTTTGGCGGCACATTTAACGTGAAAGTTCCGGCAGAA
>CAZZVO010000287.1:0-4814 GCA_964657505.1 uncultured Mucilaginibacter sp. | reverse complement strand
CATCTTGTAATTGTGGCTCTTTTTCTTTCGAACACTCGTAATTTGTAATCCGGACCAGCAGAATTGCTCCAAATAAAACTATAATTATCTTCCCTAATATCCTTTGGGCTTACAAAATGGCTTGCTGCCTACAACATTAAGTCTGTCTGCTTGTATCTCATAAACTGATATAAAAGCTTAACAGATACACAATGAAAACAACAATTTTAGTAGCAGGCGCAACAGGTGATTTAGGTGGCAGGATTATCAAAGCTTTGGTTAGCAAAGGCGCGGATGTGCACGCGCTTGCCCGTAACGGCAGCGATCTGGCAAAAGTGGAAGCACTGACAAATTTGGGCGCAAAAGTAGTCCAGGTTGATTTAGCAGATGCAGAAGCATTGAAACAAGCCTGTGCCGGTGTTTCCTGTGTGGTTTCTGCATTGGCTGGTTTGCGCGAGGTAATTGTAGATACACAATTGTTGTTGCTAAATGCAGCCGTAGCAGCCGGTGTACCGCGCTTTATCCCGTCGGATTTTTCATCTGATTTTACACAACTCCCCGAAGGAGAAAACCGGAATTTCGATTTGAGAAAAGAGTTCCACACGCATCTTTCTAAAGCAAATATCGCGGCAACTTCTATTTTCAATGGTGCTTTTGCAGAAGTTTTAAGGTACAATACGCCTTTTTACAGCCTCAAAAATAATACGGTTGGTTATTGGGGAGATAACGCAGATTGGAAAGTTGATTTCACGACTAAAGATAATACCGCCGAATTTACGGCTGCCGCAGCTTTGGACGCCACAACGCCTGAAATTTTAAGGATTGCCAGTTTCCAGATCAGCGCAAATGAAATAGCGGCAATGGGAAGCGAAGTGAAAAAAACGGAATTCAAAATGGTTCCGATGGGAAGTTTAGCAGCGCTTTCCGAATATAACAAACGAGAAAGAGCTGCTCATCCGGAAGGTGAAAACCAGCTTTATGCCAAGTGGCAACAAAGCCAATATATGCACAGCATGTTTAGTGTTCAAAATAATCCACTTGATAATAATCGCTACCCGGAAATTAAATGGACAAGTGCTTTGGAAGTATTGTCAAAGATATAAGTACCTATACTTATAAAATCTATTGTTCCGGTTTGTAAATAATTCTGGTAGCAATGGGATTGTAAATTAAATGTACCAAAAGCAGAGATTGCAAATCATAACCAGCGAAGTTTACGAGGATTTAGTTGGTAAAAGAAGTATGCTCAACTTACATGTTTGCAAAATTTGAAAAGCCACCACCCAAAGCACCAGCTTAGTTTTATGATTTCTTAAAATAATTATTGTTTAATACGATGTAACTGTTTTGGTAGATGCCAATCAATGCAACGGATTTTTCGCCAGTATTATAACTTAACCGCAAGGTGTTACCGCTGATGCTATAAGTACCGCCTTTGTTCTCTTGCGAAATAGCGGAAGTTTGTGGCGTATTTACCGCGCCCATTCCGTGCAGTTTAAAAGTACCGTCAGTGCTAAAAGTAAAGGTTTGGATAGTGCCCACGTTTGCCAACAAAGCTGTCCAGGTATAATCACCGGAAAGTTTATAACCAGCCGGCATGCTTGTTGCCAAGCTCGAATACAAACCATCAATGGTGTTCAGTTTGCCATTTTGGTAGTCCACTGCCCATTCCCGGGTATTTCCCTTATCATAACGGGCAATTATTTTGTTGCCGCTTTGGGTGTATTTCCCAACGTTATCGGCATTGTTTTGTCTTTCCAAAGCATAATTAACAGGATCGGCACCGTTTTTAGGGTCGATTACAAAAGTGCCGTCATCACCCAAAAACAACCAGCTTAAATTTAGTCCCCTAAAAATAGATGCTCGTAAAAATAACTTGCCCTTGGGACTTTGGTGATGCGCTACTCTGGCAGCAACCCGTGTTTTAAGCGGATGAGCCGTAGCAGTTAAACAAAATAAAATTGCCAGTGCAGCGGTTAGGATTTTTTTCATAATTGTTGATATGGTTGAAGGTTAGGTAATTGTGATGAAAAATATAAACTTTTATCAATATTATTACCAGTCTATTTAAATTTATATCATAAAAATTACCGTGCTTCTTTTAGGCAGGCAAATTCAGTAGAGCTGCTGATTTTTAATCCTTCCTGTATGAATTCCGTTTTTTAATTACTGATAAGCATCACCTTTATTAGTGACCTACATCACGTATATAAATTTTCCATCAGCATAGATTTGACACATACCAATAAGCGTGAACTATTGGCCTTATTCAATCTACTATGGAAAAAAACGACGTGATAGAAAAACCACTCGAAAAAGAAGATGAACGTTTTGTGCCTGTTGGTACCATCGTTTTCATCACGCTTTTACTGGCACTTACCGCGCTGATCTGGTTTAGTCTTTACAATTTACAATTAGAAAGGCACTATTAAAAATCATTTATGAACAAATACGAGATTAGGGTAATTGTGCCTGCCAGCCTTTTACTCTCTGTTTTTTTCTTTGCAATCCTTTACAATGATTTCAGCCGGAATATTGACGTACCCGGCTGTGTGCCCTACTCTGGCATCTACAAAACGCCACATATTAAAAAAATAGATAACTCAACTTACGAAGTATTTGGGGTAGCGAAGATGTGGGCGTTTATGCCAGAAGACTTAAGCTTTCCGGAAGGAAGCACGATTGACTTGTACCTTACTTCGGATGATGTGGTGCACGGTTTTAACATCGTAAAAAAAGGCGTCAACCTGATGGCCGTGCCTGGCGGAGTGAGCAAAACCACTGTCACTTTTGAAGAAGCCGGCGTTTACCGCATACTATGCCACGAATATTGCGGTGCCGGCCATCAATACATGATGGGTAAAATTACGATCACACCTAAAAAATATTATTAAATGAACATCAGCACACCATACAGAACGGTCATCCTCACCGGCTTACTCATGCCCATGACGCTTTTTATACTGGGCTGTTACAACGGCGTGATGCAAACTATCTACCGGGCGGGCATTATTCATCAAACTTCGGTTGTAGGCATCAATTATTACCAGGGACTGACCATGCATGGTGTAATCAATGCCATTGTGCTGACTACGTTTTTCGCCGTAGTTTTTGGTCATGTAACCGTTTCCTATTATCTAAAAAGGGAACCGCCTAAATTAACTTACCAAATCTCGATGCTATTGATGGTAATTGGTACTTTAATGGACACGGTAGCTATGGCAACCGGAAAGGCGCAAGCTTTATATACATTTTATGCGCCTTTAAAAGCTTCGCCGTTTTTTTATGTGGGGACAGCTCTACTGATTATTGGTAGTTGGATAGCTTTTTTTGGCTGGATAAAAATATGGTACGGTTGGAAAAAGGAAAACCCCGAAAAGAAAATGCCTTTGGCCGTTCTGGGCACGTTGGTTAATTTTTCGATTTGGCTTCTCTGTACACTTCCTGTAGCTTACGAAACATTGGTTATTTTAACACCGTGGTCTTTAGGTTGGACTGATAGCATCAATGTTCCCCTAACCCGCATGCTATTCTGGATGTTTGGGCACCCGTTGGTTTATTTTTGGCTGCTGCCAGCTTACGTAGCTTATTATACTATTTTACCTAAAGTGGCAGGTGGTAAACTTTACTCGGATAACGCAGGTCGGCTTGCGTTTTTATTATTCCTAATCTTATCTATGCCTGTTGGTGTACACCATCAATTTAGTGAACCAGTTTTTACGCCAGGCACTAAAATGTGGGCAAGCCTTCTGACATATGCGGTGGCTGTACCAAGCTTTGTAACTGCTTTTACCGTTGCGGCCTCATTGGAATATGCTGCGCGCAAAAGGGGCGCGAAAGGTATTTTTAGCTGGATGTGGAAACAGCCCTATTTTGAGGTTGATAATTATCTTTTTGGTTACTTTATATGTGGCCTTATCCTTTTCATTTTTGGTGGTTTAACTGGTATCGTTAATGCTTCCTATACTTTAAACCAACTGGTGCATAACACGGATTGGGTGCCAGGCCATTTCCACATGACCGTTGCCGGCCCGGTGATCCTGGTGATTTTAGGCATGAGTTTATATATGTACAGTACCGTATCGGGCAAAGCTTTAAAATTTAAAACTTTTGCGGTGATGGTGCCCTATGTTTGGATGGTGGGTATTGCCTTTTTATCACATGGTTTAATGTCTGGCGGGTTAATGGGCGAACCTCGCAGGACTAACCTTGGCCTATCCTACACCAACCCCGCTAGCCCGCTGTTTAACCAACATTTTGTACCCACAACCAGCACTACTTTAGTTGGAGGCATAATTATGGGTACGGCGGCGATACTCTATTTCATCGTGTTTTTTGCTACCGCTATGGGGAAACGGGTAAACGAACCACAGCTTATCTTGCCTGAATCGGAAGAATTGCATCACGAAAAGGAAATCCCGCTTTTACTGACCATGAAACCTTGGCTTATTTTAATGATTGTATTAGTAATGACGACCTACGTGCCTGCCTTGATCAGTGTTTTTAAATATTCCAAAGCGGTACCAAACAAATTTCAAACAGACAGCCCTCAGAACTTACAAAAATAGGACAACAGTGATCAATAATATATTTACCAACAGCTTATGAAACGCTCTAAAAATAAAGCACTTGTTTTGTTTTTCGTCACTATAATCATGGTGCCCTTACTCGCTTTTAGTCTGATGCGCTGGTACGAGGACAATGTGGAAGTGTTACCTTATTATTACAAAGGCACATCCACAGAAAGTGCTGATGTAAACCATTTTGTAGTTCCGGATTTTGCTTTTTTTAATGCCGATAGCGGTACTGTCCAAGGTAATTTTGTAAGAGGAAAG
>CAZZVO010000286.1:0-4818 GCA_964657505.1 uncultured Mucilaginibacter sp. | reverse complement strand
GTTATTTTTTTATAAAAAAAACTTGGTCATAACAAATAATCTAAAAAATAAATAATACAGGTGAAAATTGTGCTTACTCATCCTACTGGTAATCGTAATGTTAGAGCTATACTTGATAGCATGGATGAAGATGATTTGCTGGCGAAGTTCATTACTACCTTAGCAATAAAAAAAAATGCACAATGGATTAAATTTTTACCCGAAAAATTACAATACGAAGCACTAAGACGATCATATGATATTTCTGATACAAAGATTGTGACTAATAATTTACTTGAGATAGTAAGAACGGTTTTCCCTAAAATAGGTTTAGAGAGGTACATTAATAAAGAAGACAGCTTTGCAAGTATTTATTCCGTATACAAAGCTGTTGATAAAGCCTCGGCAAAGCTATTGCCTGATTTAACAAAAACAACTAACATAGGCGCTGTCTATGCGTATGAAGATGGTGCATTATTGGTTTTTGAACAGGCAAAAAAGATGGGTTTAAAATGTATATATGATCTGCCTATTGCTTATTGGGAAACCAGTAAAAAGCTGATGACAGAAGAGGCGGAAAGACTACCCGAATGGGCGAAAACACTTGGTGGGGGCATATCTGACTCTGATGAAAAGCTTGAGCGTAAAACTCTTGAATTGCAATTAGCTGATATGGTTGTAGGTCCGGGAAGCTTTGTAATGAATTCAATACCACAATGGGCGCAAAACAAAAAACTGATAATGGCCCCATTCGGTTCGCCTAAAATTGATCTGTCTAACAATCGGTCGATAAAACAAAAAGGTCCTATCAAAGTGTTATTTGCCGGTTCAATGGGGCAAAGGAAAGGGTTGGGAGATTTATTTGAAGCTGTAAGACTTTTGAATTCCAAAGACATAGAATTGGTCATAATGGGATCATTGCAGACTGATATGTCATTTTATCGAGGTATTCTACAAAATTTTACATATGAGCCTGGCAGGTCCCACCAGCAAGTATTATCATTAATGCGCACCTGTGATATATTTTGTTTACCTTCGATTGTTGAAGGCAGGGCACTGGTAATGCAAGAAGCAATGTCACAAGGTTTGCCAATTATCATTACTCCAAATACTGGTGGAGAAGACTTGGTTATAGAAGGTGAAACCGGCTTTTTAGTACCTATCCGCTCGCCTGAGGCAATAGCAGAAAAATTATTATGGTTTATAAATAATCGGTCAAAAATTCCGATCATGGGCGAAAAAGCAAAAAGATATGCAGCAACTTATACTTGGGAGAACTACGGGAAAACTGTGATTGAATCAATTAAGATGTATTTGGATATCAAAACGTAATGCAACAATAAAATGAATTATTTAGCTAATTCTTTCCAAAATGTAAAAAGCACAGTTACTCCTTTTATAAAAAAAAAAGATAATCTTGAATTGATTAAACGAGGAGTCTGGGTTTACTTTTTACTGTTGCTTTTTGAAGGTGCCTTACGAAAATGGTTTTTGCCGGCATTAGCTACACCTTTACTGATTGTTCGTGATCCAGTTGCAATCTGGCTTATTTATTATAGTTGGAAAGATAATATTTTTCCAACAACTATTTATTTAAAAGGGATGGTTTTTATAGGTATCGTAGCAATTTATACTGCTATATTTATTGGCCATGGTAATCTTTATGTTGCATTATTTGGTGCGCGCATTTATCTATTACATTTTCCTTTAATGTTTGTAATTGGGCAAGTCTTTACACGGGAAGATATAATTAAAATGGGTAAGGCTACATTGTATATAGCTGTGCCTATGGTTATACTTACTTATCTTCAATTTAAGAGCCCTCAATCTGCATGGGTTAATCGAGGCGTAGGGGGTAACATGGAAGGTGCTGGTTTTGCCGGTTCGGGTGAGTTTTTAAGGCCTCCTGCAACATTTTCATTTACAAATGGAACTGCACTTTTTTTTGGCTGGCTGGCGCCATTTGTTTTTTATTTTTGGTTCAATGTAAAAGAAATTAGCAAATGGTGGTTAGTTGGGGCAACAATAGCCATGATTTTTTCAATTCCAATTTCAATAAGCAGAACATTATTATTTCAAGTTTCTATTACTTTAGCATTTACAATGTTTGCAGTATTCAGAAGGCCTGATTATTTGGGCAAATTGGTGATGTCAATCCTTATTGCAATAGTTTTTTTTATAATAATGAGCCAAACACCTTATTTTAAAGTTGCTACCGGGGCTTTTTCAAGTCGATTCAATGAAGCAAATGAGCAAGAAGGGGGGTTAGTAAAAGGAGTCTTAGTAGATCGTTTTTTAGGTGGATTAGGATCAGCCTTGTTTAATTCAAAAGATCAACCCTTTTTTGGACAAGGATTAGGTATTGGTACTAATGCTGGAAGTCAACTATTAACGGGAAAAGAGGTTTTTTTAATATCTGAAACACCTTGGGGCCAAATTATTGGTGAGTTAGGGCCGTTAATGGGCGTCATAATTATATGTCTTAGAATTGGCTTAATATTTAAATTAACTCGCGCATCGTATAAGAAGATGATACTTGGGGATTTTTTACCTTGGCTACTTTTAAGTTTTGCTTTTCTTTCTGTATTACAAGGAGGGTTGTCACAGCCAACATCGCTTGGATTTATTGTGATGGGTGGTGGATTGGTTATTGCGTCCCTAAAAAATGTGTCCATGCAAACTGTCGGCCCAGTTAATCAAACACTGACTTAAATTACTGTGAAAATAATTTTTTTTACACATCCCGATTTCTTAGGGCACCAAAGTATGCCTCGCTTTGCAAAAATGCTTATAGAAGGTATGCGAAAACGCGGTCATGAGGTGGAAAACTGGCAACCCCAATCAAAGCTTGTTAATCTTTCAAAAAATAACATTATTCGCAAATGGCTTGGATATATTGACCAGTATATTATCTTCCCGAGACAAGCAAAAAAGCAAATTAAAAAATTAGGTGAAAATATATTATATGTTTTTACAGATCAGGCATTAGGTCCGTGGGTATCATTGGCATATAAAAAAAAGCATGTGGTTCATTGTCATGATTTTTTAGCTCAGTTATCTGCGATAGGTGAGATAAAAAAAAATCCAACATTACTTACAGGAAAATTATATCAGAAATTTATACGTAATGGCTATTCAAAGGCAAAAAATTTTATATCTGTATCAAAAAAAACAGAGGTTGACCTGCATAAGTTTCTAAATTTTCAGCCAGAAATATCTGAGGTTGTATATAATGGTTTAAATCAAATATTTGAACTCGTTGACAAAGAAAAAGCTAAAAATATATTAAGTAATTTAACGGGCTTAAATCTTAATAATGGTTATATTTTACATGTTGGGGGCAATCAATGGTATAAAAACAAAGCCAGTGTAATTGGCATATACGACGAATGGTGTAAAATAGCAGATATTAAAATTCCGTTACTACTGGTTGGTGAAAAAGTTTCATTAGATATTGAACAACTTATTGCCCGATCAAGCAATAAAGCTGATATACATGTATTGAATAATTTACCGGATGAACATATACGTTTAGCATATTGTGGCGCAACAGTATTTCTATTTCCTTCAATCGCTGAGGGGTTTGGCTGGCCAATTGCGGAAGCGATGGCTTCAGGATGTCCAGTAATAACCACTGATGCTGCACCTATGACTGAAGTTGCCGGTAATGCTGGTTTTTTGATACCGCCAATGCCTGATAACGAAGATGAAATATTTTTCTGGTATACGGAAGCTGCAAAAAAAGTTAACTATGTATTCAATTTATCGTTAACTAAACGCGACGAAGTAATTAATGCCGGAATTGCTAATGCTACACGTTTTGACACGGAAGCTGCAATTGATTCAATAGAGAGAATATATTTACGAATTTTAAATAATCGATAGATTTTAGGTCTCTAAGTTGATTTTGCTTACAGCATTGCCCAAAGAGATACATTTTAATGAATGAAAATTTTATTTATTTCTCCATCGTACAAACCAGCATACATTTATGGTGGTCCTGTGGTTGTTATAGCGCTGCTTGCTGAGAGCTTAGCAAAGTTAGGCCACGATGTCACTGTTTATACTACCACAGCTAACGGAAAAAGTGAACTCGACGTTTTGCCAGGGCAAATGCAAATGGTAAGTGGAGTTAAAGTAATATATTTCAAACGTATAACCGGAGACCATACTCATGTCTCTATGGCGTTGTGGAGAAAATTAAGCAAAACAGTAAAGTCATTTGATATTGTGCATTTGCATTCTTGGTGGAACATTTTGATAATTGGTGCCTCGATTGTTTGCAGGAAGAATGGCATTAAACCAATTATTTCACCGCATGGAATGTTTAGTACGTATATATTAAAAACAAATAATAGTGGCATAAAAAAATGGATACAACAGTTGATTGGTATTAAACTTTTGCAAAAATCAATATTACATGTATCCACCGCAATGGAATGGGAGGAATCTCAAAAGATAATTCCCGGATGGAAAGGAAAGGTGATTCCAAATTTGGTAACCTTATCTGACATTAAATATCAGCGTTGCGTAAACCCTGTTTTTACAATTGGATTCTTATCGCGTATCGATCCAAAAAAAGGTTTAGACATATTGATAACAGCTTTAAGCAAGGTAGACTTTACCTATAAATTACTTGTGGCAGGATCTGGTGATTCAGAGTATATCAAAACATTAAAACAAATGTCTGAGCAATTAGGCAATGACTCAAACATTGAATGGGTGGGTTGGAAAAGTGGTGAAGAGAAATTTGCTTATTTGGCACAATTAGACCTTTTTGCATTACCATCCCACAGTGAAAATTTTGCAATAGTGGTTATTGAATCGTTATCCGTAGGT
>CAZZVO010000285.1:0-4833 GCA_964657505.1 uncultured Mucilaginibacter sp. | reverse complement strand
CAAACAGCATGGTAGACCTGGCCATTGTTGCCAGCCCAGACAGCAAACAGGTTAACGTTGATGAGCCATTTGGCTACACACTTGCTGTAAAGAACCAAAGCATAGGCATGGCAACAGACGTTAGCGTAATAGATACCTTACCTGCGGCACTCGAATTTGTGTCGGTAAACAATGTAGCTAGTGGCAAAGCATCTTACGATCCAAACACAAGATTATTAACCTGGAAAGTGGGCACGGTTGCAGGCAATGGATATTCAGAACTACGTTTTTCAGCAAGGGCCACACAACACGGAGGCGTAAAAAACATGGCCAAAGTAGCTTCGGCAGAAAAAGATGCAAACATGGCCAATAATGTATCAGTAGATTATATGGACATTATGGGCATAACCATCCCGAACGTTTTTACACCGAACGGCGACGGGCGGAACGATACCTTCACAATACCTGGCTTAGATCAGTATAAGGAAAACGAATTGGTTATTGTAGACCGTTGGGGCGGTGCCGTGTACCAATCAAAAGGCTATCAGAACAACTGGACTGGCGGTAACCTTACGGAAGGAACCTATTTCTACAGCCTAAAAGTTAAAAACAACAGCGGCGCACAGGAAGAATACAAAGGCTACCTTACCTTGCTTAGAAAAGCTATTTAATTAAGCATAACATCTGTTTAAGGCAAACGTACAATACCTTAAAGGTTTATCATGAAAAATAGCAGTTTTAAACAACTTACGGCAGGGTTGCTTACATATTTCATTTTTAGTGGTTTAAATGTAAAAGCACAGCAGGACGCGCAATTTAGTCAGTATATTTTTAACGGACTTTATATCAATCCCGCCGCTGCTGGTGCTAAAGAAGATTTCTATCTGCACAGTTTTTACCGTTCGCAATGGACAGGTGTAACCGGTGCACCGCAAAGCTTGTCGTTAGCTGCAGACGGTACTATAAATGATGAAAAAGTAGGATTGGGCTTCTTACTTGCTTCAGATAAAATTGGCGCACAAAACACTATAGCGGCTTATGGCAACTACGCCTACCGTTTATTGCTTGGCGAAAGGGGAAACCAGCGGCTATCGTTTGGTCTTGGTGTAGGGGTTGTTCAGTCTGGTATAGATGGCTCTAAACTAAATGCCGTGCAAAGCGGCGACAATGTAATCCCTGTAGGTTATCAAAGTACTATTTTGCCAGATGCACGTGCCGGAATCCTGTTCACCAGTGAAAGTTTTTTCGCCGGGTTTTCTGCCGATAATTTGATTGCAAAATACTGGAACCGCGACAAAAGCGTGATCGTCCCCGTTCCTCAACCGCATTTTTATTTAACCGCCGGTACTTTATTGTTTTTGAATGATGACGTGATGGTTAAGCCGTCTTTCCTCTTAAAAAATGCCAATGGCAACACTACGAGTTTAGATTTGAACGCTTTTTTAATCCTCGGCAGCCGCGTTTGGGTGGGCGGAACTTACCGCAGCAACCTTAAATTAATGGCCAATTCTTACTACGGCAGCGGCTTTCAAAACCCAAGTGCGCTTGTGGCACAAGTAGAGTTTTTTGCAAACAATAAGTTTCGCGTTGGCTACGCGTTTGATTATTCTTTAGCTACCTACAGCGGTTTTGGCAATGGCTCGCACGAAATATCGTTAGGCATTTATCTAAGTAAAAAATCAACCCAAAACTTTACAACCAGCAGTTATTTTTAGGTTGATAAAAGAAGCATTCTCAATCTCAGCTTAAAATGAAAGCTATTTGATCGGTTTTGCGATTATGTTTTCATGTATGGCGTGATTGAATCCATCAAGAAAACCCTGCTTAGCATCTTTCCAATGCGTAATCAAACTGTATAGAAGTACAGCAATTATTATTTTCCAAAATTTTTGCCTGGATTTCATCTTATTGCTTGATCAGTTTTCAAAAATACTGTATTATATTATGTGGAACAAGTTGTTTCAGTATACTTCTTTTATCGGCATAAATTCCTAATATATTGTTGATGCTGGTAAACTATCTCCCAACGAAAAGTGTTTAATTTTGAGATACAAATTAATTTATGTCGGGCACATCGGTTATGCAGCTTTCCATCATTAAAGTTGACGGACATTCCAGCACTAAAACAGAAGATTTTTTAGCAGCAGAAGAACCGCTGGAAATTCGCCTCGGCTACGGCTTTGCGCAAAACCGGGTACAAAAAAGTATTTCGGTAACTATGCGCACGCCGGGAAATGATTTTGAATTGGCCATCGGGTTTTTATTTACCGAAGGGATTATAGAAAATGCCGCCCAAATTACTTCCATCAAACATTGCAACGGTTTGCACGAAAATGTAGTTCGCGTAGAACTAATTGCCGGATTGGAATTAGATTTAGGCAAGCTGGAACGCAACTTTTACACCACATCCAGTTGCGGCGTTTGCGGGAAATCATCAATTGATGCGGTAAAAACAGTATGCCGTTTGCAGGAACAGGTTTCCGCGGAATTCACTTTTTCTTCCGAAATGATTTTCCGCCTGCCAAGTCTTCTTCGTCAAAACCAATCTATATTTAACAACACCGGCAGCCTGCACGGCTGTGCGCTTTTTGATGTTGATGGAAATTTAATTTTGGCGAGGGAAGATGTTGGCCGCCACAACGCGTTGGATAAATTAATTGGTGCCGCAATCAACCAGCAGCTATTTCCGTTGCATAAATATATTTTGCTGCTAAGCGGCAGGGCAAGTTTCGAACTGATCCAGAAAGCCTACATGGCCGGGATAAAAGTGGTTGCTGCCGTTGGCGCGCCTTCCAGTTTGGCCGTACAAATGGCAGCAGATGCCGATATTACCTTAATCGGTTTTTTACGCGGAGAAAAATTTAACATCTACTGTGGTGCAGAAAGAGTTGAGCTGACCAGAAAGTTTGAAGCAGTTGTTTAAAACCAAATTTTAGAATTCTTTAAAAATGAAAATACGCATTCAGGGAAATTCCCTACGGTTTCGGCTCTCCAAATCCGAAGTGGATTTATTTGGAAAAGAAGGTTATCTCGAAGAAAAAATCGAATTTGCCACCGGCACTTTTACTTACGCTGTGCAGCAGTTATTTGATGGCGAAAGCCTCGATGCTTCTTTTACCGACCAAAAAATAACTTTGTTTGTGCCGAAACTGGCAGTGAAAGAGTGGATTGATACGGATGTTGTTGGTTTCAGCCATCACGCGCCAATTACCGAAAACAAAACACTTTTTTTACTGATCGAAAAAGATTTTAAATGTATTGACGGCGAGGTTATGGAAGACCAGTCTGATTATTACGATAACCCTGTTAAAAGCTGTTAAAAATGAACGAAGAAGTTAAGCCTGCCGCCGAAAACCCGGAGAAATTTATCGGTCTTAAATTAGGCAAACCAGCCGATGTTGCCGCTGGTGCACATGCCGTTTTGGTATCTGCAGAACACGTTTTCGGACAAATGCCCGTGGCTCGGGGCATGAAAGCACTTTTTAAGCTGAACCAAAAATTGGGTTATGATTGTCCGGGTTGCGCCTGGCCGGACCCGGATGATGACCGTTCTTCTATCGCCGAATATTGCGAGAACGGCGCAAAAGCAATCGCCGAAGAAGCAACCACAAAAAGTTTAAAACCAGATTTTTTCGCAGCAAATTCGGTAGCAGATTTGGCGAAATTAGATGATTACCACATCGGTAAAAAAGGCCGCGTTGCACAGCCCATGTATTTGCCCGCTGGAGCAACGCATTATCAACCGATAACCTGGGACGAAGCTTTTAAAACCATTGCCTCACATTTAAACCGTTTGGATAGCCCGAACGAAGCGATCTTTTATACTTCCGGCCGTACGAGCAACGAAGCAGCTTACGTTTACCAGCTATTTACAAAAGAATACGGCACGAATAATTTGCCAGATTGCTCGAACATGTGCCACGAATCTACCAGTTTTGCTTTGGCGCAAACGCTTGGTATCGGTAAAGGCTCGGTTAAATTGGAAGATTTTTATGAAGCGGAAGTGATCATTATCCTCGGTCAAAATCCCGGAACCAACCATCCGAGAATGCTTACCGCTTTGCAAAAAGGAAGGGCAAATGGCACAAAAATCGTTTCTGTAAATCCGCTGCATGAAGCTGGATTGCTTGGTTTCAGCAATCCGCAGAAATTTAAAGGAGTTTTGGGGATTGATACAAAACTGACCGACATCTTTTTACAAGTAAAAATTAACGGCGACCTGGCCTTAGTTAAAGCGATAGAATTGCTTTTGCTGGAAGAGGAAGAAAAAAAGCCGGGTTCTGTTTTCGATCATGATTTTATCAAAGATCATACGGCCGGTTACTTGGATTTTATCTCTCAGGTAAAAAAATATGAGTTGGAGTATTTGTCGGAAGTTTGCGGCATTTCCATCGATCAAATTAAAGAAGTTGTTGATCTTTTAAAGGTTAAAAATAAAATTATAGTTTGCTGGGCGATGGGCATCACGCAACATAAAAATGCGGTGGATACGATTAACGAGATGGTCAATCTTTTGCTGCTTAAAGGAAGTATTGGCAAACCCGGTGCCGGTACTTGTCCAACACGCGGGCACAGCAACGTACAAGGCGACCGCACGATGGGTATTTTTGATAAACCCCACGAAGCTTTGCTGGATCAAATTAAAAAAGTGTATGGTTTTGAGCCGCCGCGTGAACATGGTTTTGATGTGGTTAAATCCATCCATGCCATGAATGAAGGAAAAGCCAAAGTGTTTTTTGCCATGGGCGGCAATTTTTTATCGGCCACGCCGGATACAACTTACACGGCAGAAGGATTAAGAAAGTGTGATTTAACGGTACATGTTTCCACTAAGCTAAACCGCAGCCATTTGGT